>DATKUF010000054.1:0-16503 GCA_035530755.1 Spirochaetia bacterium
AATGTCAATGGTTTGAGCAGTTACTGATCGAAGTAATCATTTTTGTGCGTGTTTTTACTTGACAACATAGATTGACTTTACGTAAGATTTCGTAAACGCGCCGGAATCAACGCGGTACGTTCCGAGACACCGGGCAGGTATGACATTCGCCGTCACTGCCGGGAACAATAAGGAGAGGAAACAATGCACAAGAGACTATCGCTTTTGGTTTGCATGGTCGTCGCAGGTGTGTTCCTGTTCACGGGAACGCTTTTTGCCGGCGGAAGCAAAGAAAGTCCGGCGGCGACAAGCAAGCCGGTGGAATTGACGTTGTGGCACAACTACGGTACTGAAATCAACGCCACCACAACGCAGGCGCTGGTCGATGCATATGCGGCCGTGAATCCGAATGTAAAGATCAATCTTGTGAGCCAGCCTGCGGACAACTATTTCGCGCTGCTGCAATCGGCGGCGGTTTCGAAAACCGGTCCGGACCTGGTTGTTATGTGGACCGGGCTTTTTGCGCTGAAGAACAAGGATTATCTCGCCCGTCTCGACAAGTTTATTCCGGCAGCAGATCTCAAACAGCTCAAGGGGATCGAATGGAGCTCGGACAATTTTAAACCAGACGACGGAATTCTGGTCGCACCGCTCGAAGATCAATTCTACATCGGTTTCTACAACAAAGCTCTTTTCAAGAAAGCTGGAATCACCCAATTCCCCCGGAACTGGACCGAGTTCTTTGCGGCCTGTCAGAAACTCAAAGACGCCGGAATCACTCCTATGATCTATGGAAACGGCGGTCAGAATCTGGGTGCGGCGTTCTACCCCTGGTATGACTACAGCTATCTGATGATTGGAGCCTACCCGATCGAGCAGTGGAAGGGCTTCTACGATGGATCGATTCCTTTTACCAGCCCGAAAATCGTCGACCAGATGAACAAGTGGGTGAGCCTTCACCAGAAGGGTTACACCAACAGCGACGTGATTACTACCACGAACGTCATCGACAAGTTCATCAAGGGCGAAGCGGCGATGATCATGGATGGAACGTGGGATACTGCAACGTTCGAGAAACCCATGGGAGACAACGTCGCCGCCTTCGTTCCGCCGTTCTCCGACGAACCGATCAAGGGCGTCGTCGAGTACGCGGGAGACGGATTCGGGATTACCTCCTATTCGCAGCACCAGAAAGAGGCCGCCGACTTCATAAAGTTCATGATTTCGCCCGATGGACAGAAGACCATCGACAAAGCGGGTCTGATCCCTGACCGGCAGGGATTCACGACCACCGACCCGGTGAACGAGTCGATGCTCGAATTTGCTACGAAACACGGATTTTCGCGGTTTCCGATGATCGACAACGTACTCCAGGGAGAGGTAGTCGACACTGGTTCCCAGGTTCTTGATGCGGCCCTCGCGGGACAGACAACCGTAATGGATGCGCTGAAGAAGATGCAGGATTCGCTCATGCAGCTCCCGGCCGACAGGCGCTCATCCACATATAAGTAGAAAGAATGATGAAGGTAGTCCGGACTCCACCGGTTCGCAAGAGCCGCGGAGCCCGGGCCCGGTTTCGCCGAACAACCGGTATTCTTCTTTCAGCAGAGATTTGTTATCCTCCATACTTAACACCGAATCGAGCGGACGGAGTACATGCGAAAACCTGGCAGTAAATCCATGTCCCATCGTTATGCGGCGGGGATAATATTCACGATTCCGCTCATAGTAGTCTGGTGTCTCCTTCTGGTGCTTCCGATCGGGCAGACAATCTACCACAGCCTTACTCAATGGAACGGAATCAAGTCCGCCTGGATCGGCTTCTCCAGCTACCAGCGGCTGCTGAACGACAGCACTTTCTGGCGAGTTATCGCCAACAATGGAATCCTCCTTGCCTCGGTTCCGTTCGCCGTCCTTATACCGCTTGTCATAGCCTTTCTCCTGAACGAAAAGGTTACCGGCTGGCGCGTGTTCCGGACGATCTTCTTCCTTCCCGCCACCGTCTCCTGGGTTGTCATCGGTATGGTATCGCTGCAGTTCTTTATCGGCGAGGGGATTCTGAATCATACGTTTGCCGCCCTGGGACTGGGATCCGTTCGGCAGAACATGCTCGCGAGTGCCAACCTCGCCATCATTCCCGTGGCTCTCACCTTTGTCTGGTCGCAGGTGGGACCCAACACACTCATCCTTCTCACCGGTATGGCGACCATAAGTCCCGAGATCTACGGTGCAGCAAAAATGGAGGGAGCCGGATGGTGGACGCTGATCTGGCAGATTACCGTGCCGCTTCTCCGTCGATTCCTTCTATTCTCGCTGACCATCACGCTCATTGCCGCCTTCACGGCCCTGTTCAGCCTCATCTATGTGATGACCAGCGGCGGGCCCAATTACGGGACGACGACGCTTGAGTTCTTCATCTATCAGCGGGCATTCAACCAGGGGCAATTCGGTTTTGGGGCGACGCTCGGCGTGGTACTTCTGATTTTCATGCTGATCGTGAGCGTATTTCAGTTCCGATTTGCGCGTTTCGCGGAGGACTGAGGCAATGGCAGACAGCCGCCGTGACCATCAGCCTGTAGGCTCAGCCGTCGGCCGGAAGACCCGGAACGTTCTGATATTCGCCATCCTGGTTGTGGTATCCATCGTAATGCTCTTTCCCTTCTATTACATGGTGGAGCGTTCCTTCCAGTCTTCGAACCAGTTTTCCGTCCACGCAGGATCCTTCTCGCTGGTCAGCTGGAAGATTCTGTTCGAGACGCTGCCGATTTTCAAGCAGCTTCTGAACAGTACGATAGTGACTTTGAGTGCAATACTCATCATTCTCGGCGTGGGTACCACGGCCGGATATGCATTTTCCAAGCTGAAGTATCCCGGTTCGACGACGCTGTTCTACCTGGTAGTGGGCAGCATGATGGTTCCGATGCAGTCGATCATCATACCAGAATTTGTCAATCTTGCCGGGCTGCGCATGGTGAATCACCTCTACAGCGCCATACTCGTCTACGGCGCCCTCGGGATTCCGTTCGGCACTTTTCTCATTACCTCGTTCTACCGCAGCATTCCAAACGATATCATGGACGCGGGAGTGGTCGACGGAGCGACGTACTACGGAATCTACCGGCGAATCATGCTGCCCATGGCCACGCCGGCTCTGATTACGGTCGCCGTGCTGCAGTTCATTCAGATCTGGGATGACCTTCTGGTAGGGCTCCTGTTCCTGCAGACACCGACGTCGCGTACTATCACCGTGGGACTTGCGACGCTGCAATCGTCTCACATTACCCAGATTCCGGTGCTCATGGGCGGCTCGCTCATCAGCGCGCTCCCGGCCGCCATTCTCTACCTCATCTTCCAGAGATATATCGTCGCCGGACTGACGCTCGGTATGAACAAATAGCCTGATCCCCGACGCGTCCTTAGTTCCCGTCCGACCAATCGTTCGCAAAGATCTCGGCCGCTCCGGACTCGCGCGATGCGCGCCCTGCGCCACTGCTCGCGGTTCCTGCGGAGCCGCCGAAAAGCGGGTAGCGCGCGGCAAGCTGCGGGTCTATGCGGCTGGCCCGCTCGAAGGCGGTCTTCGCCTCCTTCTGGTTACCATCGTGGAAATAGGAGTAGGCGAGACTCATGAGCACGTGGGCGTTGTTCGGATCAATCTTTTCCGCCCGCACAAGGTAGGCTCGCGCCTCGTCGTACTTCTGTCCAATGCTCAGAACGTTCGCCGCATTGATCATGGCGGGAAGGTAGTCCTCGCGGGCGAGCGCTCGCTTGAAGCGGTCGAGGGCCTGGGGAAAAAGACCATACTGCGCATAGAGAATTCCCAGCTGATTATCGCCGCTTGCTGATGGGGATTTGTCAAACCGCGCGAGGAGCTCGGTTTCCTTCGGTCCGAAAGAAACCTTGCGGTAGGCATTCAGCTCCTCGTTGAAAAGCGACACCACCTGACGCCTCGGCGGAACGGGCGCCGCTTGCGGGGCCGAGTATGCCGCCGGCGGATAGAGACTCCATGCGCTGCTGGTGGTAAAGAAGTTGGCGGTTTCGGCGGACTGCGCCTCGCGCCACTCGATCGCCGCCGTCTGCCACGCCTTGGTGAATCCCTGTTCGGGCAGCGTGGTCTCCACCGGAACCCAGGTTGTTCCATCACGGAAGATCAGGTCGTCGGTTTTTGCGAAGACCCTGGTGGCGGTTTCCTGACTCATGCCCAGATCGAACGCAGTCAGGATGTGTCCGGGAGTTGTTATGTAGGCGGTGTTGACGCCGACTGATTCGAGCAGGCTGTTGTAGAGCACCGAAAGGTCGTCGCAGTCACCCCCGCGCTGATCGAGGGTCTCCACCGGGAACCGGACGAAATCAACTGCGCTCGCATCCCGGGAGAGCGACGCGTAGGGACTGGTCGGATCTACTACGTAACTGACCCCGGCGGCACGTATCGCCTCGAACATGCGCATCGCAGTAAGCAGATTTCGCGTCAGCACGTTGGTCGTCGTGTCGTCTACCATCGCAGTAATCTGGCCGCTCCAACGCAGCAGCGCCGGATCGTTTATGAACATGAAGGATCCGACCTTCTTGTCGTCATTCCAGCGGATGGCATTGCGGTTGAGCAGCGTCACCGGACGAGCCACGGTTTCCTTGTAGGTCTTGCCCCGTGATGAGTATTCCACCGAGAGCTCGGCCGAGGCCGCGGCACCGTCGGATTGAGAGAGGATCGAGGGGCCAAAAAGCGCGTGAATATCCGCGGACTCCCGCGCGCCGACGCCGAGTGTGGAAGGAACATCGGCCGCCGTTGGAGACTGGGTAAAGCCGGGAACGAGAAACTGCACCGAAACACCGCTGATGGTCGCCGAGCCGGTGTTCTGCAGCTCGAAGTGGCCGAGGGCGTGGTCGGCATAGTATCGATAGAGCGAAGGGAAGATCCCATCGATAGTGAGGTTCCGGATCAGAAGATCCGGGCCGACCGAGACGCTGGGGACGCGAACGCCGTAACGGTCGAGCTTCTCGCCGGTGAATGGATTCTGCGAGAGGCCGACCGGAACCAGCTCGGATCCGGAAGGCAACTCGAGTCGGAAATCGCCGTAGGTGGGTCCTTCCGGCGTCTGAACGCGAGTCGCAATCACGTGGGCATTTCTCCAACCGGTGTACAGGTCGCGCGCCCTGTTCCGGTCGAGTCGCACCGTGGCCACCTCATCCATGAATCGGAACGAGTAGCTCTGCCGGTCGATGTCGTAGGTGCCCTGCGTTTGAAGCGGAACAGAAACCGCATAAAGCGCGCCCGGTGCCGGCCGGCGCGTCACTGCGAACCGTTTTTCCGTTTCCTCCTGAATCAGGGATGCGACCTGCGTCGCAGCGCGCGCGATGCGGGAAGCATACTCCTGCTCGGTCTCGAACATGTCGCGAGGCGCGATATCCGCGGCCTTGACCGAAGAGAGAATGCGCGCCGCCAGTGCGTTGTCGAGGAAGTTTTTCTGTCCGCTGGAGATCTTCCCGTCGAGAAGTGAAAAGATCATGCCGACCGGAGAAGGCCCGATCCCCGAAACCTTCCAGATTCCAAGGCCGTTTGATTCGCTGCTGCCCGCGATCGCGAGCTGTTTCCCGTCGAGAGAGAATTCCATGTCGTTGACATGACCCTGATGAGGGCTGAAGGTTGCCCAGGTCTTCCACTGCGCGCCGTCCAGGCGGTAACCGCGGAGGTCCTTGTAGAAACCGCTGAACAGAGTGGAGGAGTCCGGGGAGAACCTCAGACTGAAGATTGATCCCAGCTCGATATTGGCGATCGTCTGCGCGGGCTGCAGGTCGGAGGTCGTTCCGCTGGACTGGCCCGCGGTTGGTACTCGCCACAATACCAGGCTGTCCGAATAACCGGCAGCGATCCATCGGCCATCCGGCGAGAATGTAACCTGGCCAAAATCCCGCGACAGATTGTGCTCTTCCCGGGAGTAGGAGTAGACCGGCGAAAGCTTGTTGCCGTCGACACGGTATACGATCAGCTTTCGGCGCACATCGTCGGTGACCGTGGTTGCTGCGAGGGTGCCGTCGGGGGAGAACGCCATCGAGGTGACCGAGGGCGCGTCGCCGGGCAGTCTGTCCACTACGTGAAAAGAGGTGCGGTCGCGCTGCCAGAGAAAGAGCTCCCCCGATGCGAAGGAGAGCAGGTGAGCGGCGTCGGGGCTGAGGGAAAGCGATGAGACGTTGCCGGTATGATCGGTGAGCACCGAGTAGGGTTCGCCGGTCTTCGGGTTTACCACCGCAATATCGTTGTCCGTGCGATATCCAGGAAAGACCAGAAATGATTCGTCGGGGGAAAACTGCAGCACCGGAGCATGCTTGATCGTGCCGCCCCAGTAGTAGGGCTGTTTGTGCCGCCAGAGCAACTCCCGGTTTTCGTCGAAAACGGATATGGAGTTCCCGTCGGTCCAGTCCGCGAGCGCCAGGTAGCTGCCAAACCGTGAAAGCTCGACGTCGATCCCCTGCCGGACGAAGGGAAAGAATCTGCTCTGGGTTGCCTTGAACTCCTGACCGAAGAGCGAGGAGCCTGCCGCGACAAGAGAGAGCAAGAGTCCGATCACTAGCCTTCTCATCAACGTTCACCTCTCAGGATAAAATGTTAGCACGCGCTTCCGGGTAATGCCAGATTGGAAGGGCCGGCGCCGAGGGACGCGGACGGCCACAGCGCTATAGGGCCCGGGTTGCGCGGGTATAGATCCGGTACCTTTTGTACAGGCGTGCGCCCATGCGATCGGCCAGGTGCGGCGTATAGGGATTGTCGGCCGAGGTGACGGAAAGATCCACGCGCCGGAACCCCTTCGCGACCGCCCGGCGGCGCATTTCGTGAAAGAGCAGCACCGCTACGCCGCTGCCCCAGTACTCGGGCAGCACCAGCACGCTTTTCACCGAGAGGCTTTCAGGATGTCTGCGCGACCAGTAAAGCGCCCGGACCGCGTCCCAGGGACGGCGCAATCCGTTGAGATGAATGAGGATCTCATTGACGTCGGGCAAACCGGGAAACCAGCCGATGGTCTTTCCGTCGATTTCGGCGAATAGAATGAGCTCCGGGTCGGCGATGGCGGCAAAAGGCTCTACGAGCGCCTGGACCGCTTCGCGCTCCCAGGGGCGGTAATCGGGCAGGTGGGTCATCGACCGGTTCAGAAGCTCCTGCAGCACGTCGATTTCGTTCTCCCATCGGCGAGGGTTGGGCGTGCGGATGGTGATCCAGCCTCTTTTCTTCAGCCGCTCGGCGAGCACGGCAGTGCGATCGAAGGTTTCCGAGGGTTGATCGATGGATAGCTCATAGGCGAGCCCGTCACCGCGAAGTGGCAAGAAGCCGCAGCCTTCGATCAGCGCCTGGTAGTAGCGGGGCGTGTGTCCGCAGAGCATGGCCGGTGGTTTGTCCCATCCCTCGATCAATACGCCTGAGGCGTTTTCGTAATCCAGATTGAACGGACCGGAGATGGTCGCGAGACCGCGTGAAGCTGCCCATTCCATCGCCTTCCCGAGCATGGCCGCCGCCACTTCGTCGTCATCGACGCACTCGAAAAAGCCGAAAATCGACTCCTTCCGATCAAGCCGCTCATTGAGAGCACGGTCCTCTGCGGCGCAGATCGTTCCGACTACGCTATTCCCGCGCCGCGCGAGAAAGAGCTCGGCTTCCCCTCGCCGGAAGAAAGTCCCGCGTCCAGGATCGAGGTCCCGTCTGCGTTCCGCCAGCAGCGGGGGAACCCACAGAGGATCACGCGCGTAGATCTTCCAGGGGAAGGTCAGAAACAGGTGCCTTTCGCGCGGTCCCTCGACCGGCGTAACGGTGATCGCGGGCATGGGAGTGATACGGCCTCCGGTTCATTGGAACCCGCAGGCGGCCGTTGGTCAAGAGCGGCCGCCGGGTCTCCGCACCCGAACCGGCCCGCGAATCCGGGGTACGGAGGTCTTCCGATCCTCAGTGTCCGGCCGCGATCAGTTTCGGCGGCGTACCGCCGGCCGAAACGAAGATGAGCGCTGCCGAGTCTATGCAGTATCGTTTGCCCGTCGGCGCCGGCCCATCGTCGAAAACGTGGCCCAGGTGTGAGCCGCTCAGGGAATCGACAACCTCCACGCGCTGCATGAAGAAACTGTTGTCCACGCGAAGCAGAACCGCATCAGGAGCAATGGCTCGGGTAAAACTGGGCCATCCGGTGCCGGACTCGAACTTGTCCTTCGAGCTGAACAGCGGCTGTCCGGTGGCGGCCGAGTAGTAGGTTCCCTCGGCGTGATTGTTCCAGTATTTCCCGGTAAACGGCGCTTCGGTACCCTGTTCGCGAAGGATGTTGTACTGCTCCGGTGAAAGCCGCGTCTTCCATTCTGCGGCACTCAGCGAGACCGCAAAGCGGTAGTCCGGACCGATCGTCCTGGGCGAATCCATATTCACCGGCATCGACTGATTCACGGCAACCGGTTCTGCCGCGATAGGAACGCCGCGCAGCGCAACAGCTGCGAGCACCGCTGCGATTATTGTTCCGACCGCCAGAATCGGCACCCATCCGTGCGTTCGTTTTCGTCTGTTCATGGACATATTGCAGGACCTCCTGTCTAATAGTTCTGGTCTCTACGATACGACCCAAAGATCACGCCCGCATCACGAAACGGTAAAATGTGGCCCAATTTGACTCGCCACCGGTCGGATAGTAACCTTTGTAGCATAACAGAGGAGAAATGGATGGCTCACATCGCTGTAGTTGGCGCCGGCGCGATCGGCGGATCGGTGGGCGCGCTACTTCACCGGGCCGGACACCGCGTGACGCTTACCGGTCGACCGGAACAGGTCCACGCAATCCGAAAAGACGGTCTGCTGATACGCGGCGCTCTGGGCGAATTCAGCGCGCATCTCGATGTAGCAGAGCGACTGACCGAACGGCCGGAGTTCGCGCTGATCGCCGTGAAGACGCAGGATCTCGCTTCGGCGATAAGTGAAAATCGCGCCAGCCTGACCGACGTGCCCGTAGTGACCATGCAAAACGGCGTACGTGCCGACGACATCGCCGCGCAGTACCTATCGGGATCCAATATTGTGAGCGCGGTCGTTCTGCTTGCCGCCAGCTACCTGACGCCGGGGACCATTTCAATTCAATCGCGGGGTTCTTTTGTCATCGGACATCCTTTCAAAACCGATCGACCGATCGTCCCGACGCTTCGACCGGTTCTCGATTCAGCAATCCCAACCCGCGCGACCGCCAACATCCGCGGCGCCCACTGGCTGAAACTCATTCTCAATCTCAATAACGCATTACCCGCGGTCACGAATCTCCCGCTGCCGGAGATTTTCGCCTTTGAACCGCTGCGTCGTCTCGGAGTACTTCTTATCCGGGAAGGCGCCCGCGTGATCCGGCGTGCGGGAATAAAGCTGGACCCGCTGCCGCAAACACCGGTGGCGCTCATCCGTCTGGTAACGATGCTTCCCGCCGGCCTCGCAGGCAGAGTCGCCGCCGCGCGGATCCGAAAGTCCGCGCTGAACCCCGATGCTGCCGATCCTCTGCTCGGATCAACTCTGCAGAGCCTCCGGCGCGGCAGGCCGACGGAAATCGACTATTTGAATGGAGAAATCGTCCGGCTCGGACGTGACATAGGGCTGCCGACCCCGCTCAATGGATTTCTCGTCCGCATCGTCCATGAGATCGAGAGCACAGGTGAATTCTGGAGTGCTGAAAAACTGGCCGGTGTCGTCGACGCCCTTACCGGCTGAGGCTTCTACTGCTCGGAAATCCTGACCGAGGTCATGGTCAGCGAGCCCCCGACATGCCGGTCGTTGAAGAACGAGACTTCGTCTTTCGGCGACTGAAGTGCGAGCGCATACATGAGCGGGTAGTAGTGGTCGGGAGTGGGAATCGCGAGCCGCGCCGCGGGGCCAAGCTCCTCGTAGGAGATGAGCCGACCGTGCTCGTGCTCACAGATGAGCTTCTTGAAGGTATCGCTGATCTCGCGCGCCCAATCGAATCCGAACCCCGGGTCGGACAGCTTGTCCCACGCCACCATCCTCAGATTGTGTACCATGTTCCCGCTGCCGATGATGAGCACCTCTTTCCCACGCAGCACATCGAGCTCTTTCGCGAGCTCATAGTGGTAGCCTGCCGGCCGGTCGAAGTCGATGCTCAACTGCAGCACCGGGATATCGGCTTCCGGATACATCCGTCGGACTACAGACCAGCAACCGTGATCGAGGCCCCAGTCGTGGTCGAGTCCCACCTGAGTCTTCTTCACGAGTGCCGCGGTATCTTCGGCCAGATCCGAGTCCCCCGGCGCCTCATACTGCACCTGGTAGAGCTCCGTCGGGAAGCCACCAAAGTCGTGTATCGTGCGCGGCCGGTTCATCGCCGTAATGTGCGTGCCGCGGGTCAGCCAGTGTGCCGAGATGCAGAGCACCGCGCGCGGACGGGGAATCTCCCTCCCAAGCTCTTCCCATCTGCGGCTGAACTCGTTGTTCTCGATTCCGTTCATGGGAGAACCGTGTCCGACGAACAGAACCGGCATCCGGGTATTGGTTTCCGGGAGGTCCCGGATAAATGATTTGAACGATCCAAGTGACGACATAGCAGGCTAATATACAAAGAAAATCGCGGCCCGGCTCTACGCGTTCATGCGCGCAAAAAGTTCGGCCGGGTTCGCCCGCATGCCCGCAGCGGGGCCGATTGCCGCCTCCAGAACGTCGCTTTCTATTGCCTCCATCGCCGCAGCGATAAACTCCGCCACCGGCATTCCGCCGTGCGACTGGCTCCTGTCCGAGCGACGCTCGTGACCAAGCTCGGTATCGACCCCGGGGGGTGCGATCTCGAACACTTTTACCGAAGTGGTACGCAGCTGGTGGCGAAGCGAAAGGGTCATCGAGTGAACGGCCGCTTTGGTCGCGCAGTAGACCGGCATGAAAGCGATCGGCGCAAAGGCGAGTCCTGACGAAATGTTGATGATCGCGCCGCTCTTTTTCTCCGAAAGGTGGGCCGCAAAAAGTGACGTAAGATGGATAGGCGCCACCAGATTCGTCTCAATCTCCGTGTGGATGCGCGCGAGATCCACAGGATGGGTCAGATCCGCGGCGAGCTGTACGCCCGCGTTGTTGATCAGAAAGTTGAGGTCCGGAAACTCACGCTGCGCCCATCGCGCGAGCTCCTCCCGATCCTCCGCGAGGGAGACGTCACAAACCCGCCCCACGACGCCTGTGTTCTCCTTCTCGGTCTGTGCGAGCCTCTCCGCTCTGCGGCCGCAAATGATAACCCTGTTTCCCCTGGCCGCGAACTGTTGTGCGAAAGCGCGGCCGATGCCTGACGTGCCCCCGGTGATGAGGACCGTATTTCCCTTTGTCTGCACGATTATCTCCCTGGAACAAAAAATACCGCTACGGTCCACAAACGGAAAGGTTCGGCGCAAACTTCGGGCACGGATGCCACTTGTAATAAGCGCATCGTTTCGCGACAATCCCACTTACCCGTGCGGAGGCGGGTCCAATGGTCATCTACATGGCTGCCCTGTTCGTTGTCGGGTACGCGGGAATAGCGCTGGAACACAACATCAAGATCAACAAATCCGCGACCGCGCTATTGACCGGGGTTGGACTGTGGGTGATATACATCGTATCGACACCCAACAAGCCGGAAGTGCTCACCAACCTCACCGAGTATCTCGGAGAGACCTCGAGCGTTCTATTCTTCATACTGGCTGCCATGACAATTGTGGAACTGATCGATGCCCACGACGGATTCGACATCATCGTGCGGCGGATTACCATCCGGCGAAAAGTGGCGCTTCTGTGGGTAACCGGAGGGATCACATTCATTCTTTCGGCGATCATCGACAACCTCACCACCACGATTGTGATGATCACGCTTCTGCGCAAACTCATATTCGACAAACAGGAGCGGCTCCTGTTCGTCGGCGCGGTGATAGTAGCGGCGAATGCCGGCGGGGCCTGGAGCCCGATAGGGGACGTCACCACGACGATGCTCTGGATAGGCGACCGGATCTCCAGCGTCAACGCAATTCGATCGCTGTTCCTCCCGAGCCTGCTATGCACTGTGGTGCCGCTGCTGTTCATATCATTCCGATTGAAGGGAGACGCGGGCGGGAATGAGGCCGAACCCGCGGAACCCAAAGTCTCGGTGCATCGGTCGCATCAGCTTCTGGTCTTTTCAATCGGAATATTCGTATTTCTGATGATTCCGGTATTCAAGGCCGTCACCGGCCTGCCGCCGATGATGGGAGTACTCGCAGGGCTGGGAATTCTGTGGATCGTCATCGAGATCATCCATATCAACAGGGAAGAGGAACACAAGAAGTTCTTCTCGGTAGTCCAGGCGCTGCGAAATATCGACGCGTCGAGCATTCTGTTCTTTCTCGGCATTCTGCTTTCGGTCGATGCGCTTCAGTCGACCGGTATTCTCGCTGGTATCGCACAGTGGCTCGACGGAGCAATCGGCAATCACAACATCATCGTAGCGATAATCGGACTTGCCTCTTCGATCATCGACAACGTACCGCTGGTTGCCGCAACCATGGGAATGTACCCGCTCGAGTTGTTTCCGAAGGACAACGCATTGTGGGAGCTCATCGCGTATGCTGCAGGAACCGGCGGCTCGGTGCTCGTCATCGGCTCCGCCGCAGGGATTGCCGCGATGGGACTGGAGACAGTCGGTTTTACCTGGTACCTGAAGAACATCAGCCTCTGGGCGCTCCTCGGATTCGCCGTCGGGTTTGTCGCCTACATCATAGCGCACTGAGCAGCCTGTTCTCGGCGCCGATCCCGCTTTCGTTGAATCACGCCCGATTTTATCCGTTATTCAAAGACGACACCCGGCCCCCATCTACCTCGCGCGACCTGGGAGCGGCAGGAGATCTCTGTGACGGTGAGGATCAGCGGCAACTCGAAACGAGCGATTTCCGTGCGATTTCCCTATGACGCCCAGATTGTCGCAGCAGTAAAGAGAGTCCCCGGTTCCCACTGGGACGCTGGAGACCGGACATGGCTCGTCCCTGATACACAGGCGCACCGGGACCGACTGCTGCAGGAGCTCCTGGACACCGGCATGTTCTCGGCGCCGAAAATGAAACCGCAGGACGCGTCAGTCCCTGAACCGGGCGGGTCCGCCGTTGCTTCACGCCTGCTGACTCACTACCGGCGGGCTCTCGATGCGAGACACTACAGCCCCCGAACCAAAGAGGCCTATAGTTATTGGACGAAACGATTCCTTGCGTCTCACGCTGATCGCGCGGCGACTTCTCTTGGGGAGAAAGAGATCAACGCATTTCTGACCGCACTCGCGGTAAAAGACAAGGTGAGCGCTTCCACGCAAAATCAGGCACTTTCGGCAATTCTGTTTTTGGAGAGGCAGGTACTCGGCCGCTCTGTCGGCGACCTGGTTGGGGTGATCCGTGCCCGAAAACCGAACCGGCTGCCGGTGGTGATGAGCCGGGAGGAGGTCAAGTCGGTACTCGCGCAGCTGTCCGGCGACAAATGGCTTGCAGCCCGCCTCATGTACGGCACCGGGTTACGCCTGTTGGAGTGCCTTCAACTACGCATTCAGGACCTCGATTTCGGCAGAAATGAGATAACAGTCCGCGACGGCAAAGGCGCCAAGGACCGGGTCACGATGCTGCCCGAAGCTTTGAAGGCAGCGCTCCGAGATCACCTTGATCGAGTCCGGGCCGTGCACGAACGCGACATCGAGCAGGGATGGGGCCGCGCACCGTTACCGGAAGCTCTCGAAAGAAAGTTTCGAAACGCGGCCGCCGACTGGCGATGGCAATGGGTGTTCCCGCAGGCGCGCCGCTGGACCAACCAGGGGACCGGGGAGCAGGGGCGCTACCACATGGATGAAACGCTTCTTCAACGAGCCGTCCATGAAGCGGTGCTCAAAGCCGGTATCACCAAACGAGCCTCGTGCCACACGTTTCGACATTCGTTCGCCACCCATCTCATCGAAGCCGGCTACGATATTCGCACAGTCCAGGAGCTCTTAGGCCACGCCGACGTGAAGACCACGATGATTTACACCCACGTCCTGAACCGCGGCCCCGCCGGCGTCCGAAGTCCCCTCGACAGCCTGTGAAGCCGGACCCCAGCGTGCCGGTGGCCGGCGTCCAGCGGCGGGATACGTGGACCAGTCTAAAACGCCGCCAGCCGATTATCTCGCGCCCGCAGTTGCTCGGACGAGAGAGACTTAACGGCCTGTTGTAGCCGGACCAACGGAATGTTAGGCTGACGAAAGTATGCTATTTCCAAAATAGGCAGGAACTGTCGAATTGTAGTTATGCACCTTGAGACTGGCGTCTATCGCCAATGTTCATACCGGGAACACCCTTCAACTATGCAATCTGCCAATGTGACCGTGAGGTTCGAGGATCGTCTTTCTCTCCGTCTCATTGTCGCGCGACCACACTGCTGCGTATCAGATTCACTCTTCGATTTCCAGCGCAATTCTTAATGCTTCGTTTAGTTCGTCAGTCTTCGCTTCCGAGAGAACGCCAATGTAGTGAGTCAGGACGGATTTCGGTAGACTGATGAGTTCGTCACAATGGACTGCACTCTCGTGCTTGAGACCTTCCTCCGTTCCAACCGGCACTTGAGTGCTGATTCCTGCTCGCGTAGTGAATACCGGAGCACAGACAACGGTGGCGAATCGTGACTCAATGACAGCCTGCCGGCTCACCACCACAAACACCCTCTGTCGCTTTGGATCGCGGGAGTTCGGATGTTTGACCAGGTACAGCTCTCCGCGATTCACGTGTTGTCCTGGAAATCCAATACATCGAGTGCCTCGGCGTTCAGGCTCTCGGCATTACGGTCGATCTCTTCCACTTCTCTTCGGTCCCTGGCTGCTCTTCGCAACCCCCGCAGGCGTGACCACGCAGCCTGTTCAATGAACTCCGAGCGGTTCTCTTTTTTGACTTCGTCAGCAATGGCTTGAAGGAGCTCTTCGGATAGCGTAACCGAGGTTTTTACTTTCATACCACGATTATACTACCGTCTATGACTTCAAACAACATGGGTATAGGTCGACAGGTTGACCGAAAAGGTCCTTGCCGCGAAATCCCGGACACTGCGTCACGGTGAACACCATTTCGCGGCAGTGACAACTTTGCCGAAATTCTGTAGTACAAGGTGCATAACATATCATTCGAGCTGTCGCTGCTCGAACTGGCGTCGGGAGCGAAGGAGAATCGGGTTTGAGAGCTTTTCGGCCCAGGAAATGGCGTTGGTCGCGCAGCTCAATTCATCGTTATGTTTCAGGACTGACGGTGTAACGTGTGTGGCCGCGAATTGGCGATAGATCGTAGTCACAGCGGCTTGCCGCGTGCTACCTTATTAAAGATATCCGGCAACCATGTGGGAGACGTCTGATCGAGACATCAACAAGATGGAACATGAAACCGATGAGGCAGACCTAGACAACAGGCTCATTTTCCAAGAGTCTGATCGTGGTGCGGCGCTTCTCGCCGCGAGTCTCCTCGAAGAAATTCTTGAACGTCTTCTTCGAGCGTTTTTCGATGAAGCCCATCGTCAGATAACGCCGATCTTGACATCCTTATTTGATGCTATGGGTCCGCTGGGAACTTTCGCGGGAAAATCCAAGTTCGCATTCGCCGCGAGGCTGATCACCGAAACACAATACGAGGACCTGGAGCAAATACGCAAGGTACGCAACGAGTTCGCACATACTACAGGTCCCGCGGACTTCACCGACCCGCGAATCGCGAAACGGATGGAGAAGCTTCACTATGCGGCTTTTCTGAAGAAACGGATACCTCGTTATTCTCTAAAGAGAGGCAGTACCGATGACGAAATAGCAGTTCCCGAGGAGGAACTCAAGCGGCTCGGAATGATTAAGGCAAACAAAGCATTCCTCGCGTCTGCCGTTAAGTGGCTTCTAAGTGATTTCGAGCTAACGATAAAACGCCTAAACTCCCACCGTGAGCTGCTTCCAACGTACGCAATATCGACTACTAGTATTGTCGAACGAATTGCTACGGAAGAGGAATCTACGCAATCTAGAAACGATCCTGCAGCACCGATGCAGGACAAAGACGATTCGGAATTCTCGAATGGAACGACCTGAAACATAACATATCATTCGAGCTGACGCTGCTCGAACTGGCCTCGGGAGCGAAAGAATCTCGGGTTTGGTTGCGGTTTGGTCCAAGATGAAGGGTTGGTCGCGCAGCTCAATTCATCGTTATGTTCACTCAGATAGCAGTTGACAATCCAACGTAGTATTGTCGTACTGTACATGATGTTCGAGACAGATCGTACAAAGTGGGATCCAAATCGTGTCTTGTACAAATACCTTGACGCCGAAGGTGCGCTGAAGACGATAGACGGATGTTCCGTGAAATGTACGAGTCCCTATGCTTTCAACGATCCATATGACACAACGACTGAACTTCGTCTCGGATTTGACATCGCGGACCTGCCGGACATTATCGCAAAGCAGATCGAAGACTTTGTCTTTTCGGACGCCCCACAAACGATCGAGGCCCCCACTGATCTTGGATTGGCTATTCTCTCACTTCGCAAGATCG
>DATKUF010000055.1:0-2577 GCA_035530755.1 Spirochaetia bacterium
ATATCGCAGTGGAATTTCTCCAGGGCGAGCGAAAGCAAATACAAGCAGGATCCCGTATTGATGCTCTTCGGCGAACTCGACCTCACATTCGTCTGCGGCGTTATCCTTTCACTATTCGCAATCCTCTTCAGTTACGGCGCCATCAGTGACGAGAAGGAGCGCGGAACGCTGCAACTGATCATCTCCAATTCCGTCAAGCGGACCAGTGTCATACTCGGCAAGCTGATCGGCCTCTTTCTCCCCCTCGCCCTGATCCTGCTGGTTCCGCTGTTACTGAGCATCCTTATGCTGATGATCGCGGCGGACTTCACCCTCAGCCCCAATGAGTGGCTGAGGCTGGCCGCGATGACCGGATCTATGCTGCTCTATCTGCTGGTGTTCCTGCTGATCGGCCTCGCCGGCAGCGCGCTCACCCGCAATAGTTTCACCAGCTTTGTGCTCTGTCTCCTGGTCTGGGTCTGCAGCGTGGTGGTGATCCCGAAGATCATGGTTCACGCGGCGCAGCAGGTCAGTCCCTCCATGAGCTACCAGGAGTACATTGAAACCTACAGGAAATTCCGCGTCGAAAGTCGACATTCCTATGAGCGCCTGCTGCGGGAATACCTGGAAAAGCATCCGATGAAGGAGGAGGATTTCAGGCAGAGAAGCAACGAAGTATATGAAGAAGTCAACGATGTAGTGCGCAGAGAGAGGGAGGAATTCTTCGCGGAACTCACGCGTGAACAACGGCGAAAGCGCCAGGGGATGCTCGACTCGGCAACCGCGCTTGCCTCCATCTCACCCACCTCCTGCCTCGACTTCGCTCTCCACTCGCTCTCCAACACCGGGCCGCACATGCTGGAGATGTTTGAGGAAAGTCTGGATAACTACCGGCGCGATTTTCTGAGCTATGCCGAATCGGTGGCCGAGAAGTACAAAGAAAAAGAGGATCTGGAGAGGGCGATGAGTATTCGATTAAGCAGAGACAAGGATGGTTACGTGCAATTTACTTTCAATGAAGGCGCTTCCGACAGCAAGCTCGATCTCGCCGGCATGCCCGTCTTCGCCATGCGCCTGCCCGGCGCACCGCAGATGATCGCACGAGCTCTACCCTGGCTCCTCGTACTAGCCCTGATGGCGGTCATTTTCTTCGCCGCCGCTTACGTCGCCTTCCTCCGTTACGACGTGCGATAAAACAGGAACTGTTGTGATTAATAAGTTGTTGTCAGCGAAGTAATCGGTAGCCGCCGGCAACGCCTCCCTTGGAATAGACAATCTGCCACAGCTGGATCTTTCGGGAGCGGAATGCCGCGGCGCAGGAAAGCAGGTAGTATCTCCACATCCGGTAGAAACGTTCGCTGTAGTTCTGCTTGATTTTCTGCCGGTTCTTCTCGAAGTTGCCGTGCCAGGCCATCAGGGTTTTGTCGTAGTCCGCGCTGAAGTTGTGCCAGTCTTCCATCACAAACAGGCCCTCCGCCGCCCGCGACAACTGCGCGCAGGAAGGCAGCATCGAATTGGGAAATATGTATTTGGCGATCCACGGATCGGTGTTGATGCCCGACTTGTTTGATCCAATCGTCTGCAGCAGGAACAGGCCCTTGTCGTCGAGGCAGCGATGGACTGTCTCCATGAATCTCCGGTAGTTCTTGTAGCCAACATGCTCAATCATGCCGACCGAAACCACCTGGTCGAACGACTCATTCAGGTCGCGATAGTCCTGGAAACGAATCTCGACCTTCAGCCCGTCGCCTCGCTTCTCCGCCAGGCTTACCTGTTCCCTGGAGACTGTGATACCGACGGCTTCGGCATCATATTTCTCGGCGGCGTAAATGACGAAGCTCCCCCAGCCACAGCCGATGTCGAGCACCCGCTGCCCGGGCTTCAGCCCAATCTTGCGACAAATCAGATCCAGCTTGGCCTCCTGGGCCTCGTCAAGGCTCGACGCTTTCGCCCAATAGCCGCAGGAGTAGTTCATCCTACGGTCGAGCATCAACTGGTAGAGGTCGTTACCGGTGTCGTAATGCCTTTCGCCTATCTGGAAGGCCCGCGATTTCTTCTGGAGGTTGAGGATTCTGGCTTTTATCAATCCCGCTATCAGCGAAAGGTTGATCATATTTTCCAGGCCGGCGTTGAGGATCTTGTTAAAGAACTGGTCCAGCCTCTCGCAATCCCACCAGCCTTCCATGTAGGACTCCCCCAGACCGAGCGAGCCCTGCGCCAGGATCCTCCTGTAGAAGTTTTCGTTGTGAACCTGGATGTCCCATGGTTTAACGCCGTTGATCTCGACGCCGGTTCTAGCAAGGATTTCCTTAGCTTTCTTTTTATAGGATCGATAAGACATCGCCAGCCACCTCCAATCAGGACGATTAGGAAACTCTGATCAGACGTTTTCCCAAGACGCGGATTCAACCGCTACTCGGAGCGTAGTCTTTTCGCAAGTGGATTTGTCAGCAGGTCATTGTAACTGATTTGATCCGGCTAGCCAAAATCCGGGTGAGAAATCGCCTGCTTCACCGCCACCCTGTCTACTGCCTCCGCCGCGACGTCCGCTAAATAACTATCGCTCCCTCTCAAATGTAAACCACATGGCTTCTGATA
>DATKUF010000056.1:0-4016 GCA_035530755.1 Spirochaetia bacterium
CGGAGGCAATCTCTAAAGCGAAAGAGTTGAATGCCAATGCCACAATTCACATCGAACGTGTGCGTCATGTGGGGCCGGGCCCTGATAAGTGGCGGAAATAAGCCATCGCCAAACCGGAGCTGTTGTTCAATCTAGATGGGCGTGCATGTTTGTGCGAATCCCCTCGGATTACAGTGGCCGCACGGAAAAGCGGAGCTCTTGCGCAAGCGGAAAATCGTGAAGGATGCCCGAGGCCGGCGACTGTTGGCTTCGACCTCCGTCAGGCTTCCGTCGACTCGGCCACGAGACGCAGGTAGGGGGGGCACTGACCGTCGCAGCCTGCCTGGCTGTCATCGTGGCTTTAAGGGCAGCCGTCGGCCAAGAGCTGCCGGCCGCCGCCGAAATCGCGTCGCCTGTAACGGACGGTGGAGGCTTGCCTGAAACGACACTTTGTCGGTCGTCGGCGTTGTTGGAAGTGTCTGCGTTAAGGGGTAGAACACCGGTTTGACGTAGCCAACACGGTGTCGGACGATGGCCGAATATAGCTTGATGTGGCAGCGTGACTTACATCACGCTCGTCGACGCCACTGTGTGGAGGATCTGAATTGCTAAAGCGTATAACGATGGTCGCAGGCTCGACGCCGCATCAAGCCCCGCTCGAAGTGGAGCTGTCTTCGGTAACAGTCTTTGTTGGTCCGAACAACAGCGGCAAGTCGCGCGCGCTTCAAGAAATCGAGAATTGGATCAGGAGTCCGCAACCTTCCAAGGGGCTTGTGGTGAACGCCATTGAGTTCGAGCCGTGGACTAAGGAAGCTGTTGAGGAGGAGCTAAACGCTCTTGTGATTGAGCCAACCCTGACGGAGTCGTTACAACCGGACCACGTACTCATTAACAAGCTGAATCCACAGAACAACTCAACAGTCAGGACTCAGATTCACAAACCATTGTTGCTTAAGGAAGCGCAGAGCCCAAATGATAGCCGGCATCGCTACGCAACGTTCCTTTCGCTCTTCACGCTCAAACTAGACGGGACGAATAGGTTGGCACTCGCCAACCCCCAGAAGGCAGGAGACTTGCAGAAAGTTGCGCCGAACCACGTGGCACATCTGTTCGTCAACAACGCCGATCGCGAGAGGCTTCGTAAAACCGTTTACGACGCATTCGGGAAGTATCTCGTGGTGGACCCCACCAATATCGGGGAACTCCGCTTCCGGCTCTCTGCACGAGCCCCTCAGGATGAGGCTGAAGAGAAAGGCTGGGACTCAAGAGCCCAGAAATTTCATAATCAGGCGACTCTATTAGTTGACGCAAGCGATGGCGTCAAGGCGTTTATCGGGATGCTTTCAACGATTATTGCGGGTGACCCGAAGGTAACGCTGATTGACGAGCCGGAGGCGTTCCTGCACCCGGCCTTGAGCTACAAGCTCGGAAAAGAGGTCGCGGCGACTGTGGCAACGACCAATCGCCGCGTCTTCGTTTCGACCCATAGTGCCAGCTTCCTTATGGGCTGCGTTCAATCAGGCGCCGGCGTCAACATCGTGCGGCTTACTTACGATTATGAAACCGCTACAGCTAGGTTGCTTCGTAGGGAGAAGCTGGCCCCACTAATGCATAACCCGTTGCTTCGATCGGTCGGCGTGCTAAACGCCCTGTTCTACAACGCCGTTGTGGTAACCGAGGGTGACGCTGATCGAGCTTTCTACCAGGAAGTCAACGATCGACTGCTCGCCAAAAATGATCCGCGCGGTATCGCTGGATGCCTTTTCTTGAACGCTCAGAACAAGCAGACGGTTTGGGACATCGTAAAGCCGCTTCGTGAGCTTGGTATTCCAGCCGCAGGCGTCGTCGACATTGACGTGCTTAAAGAGGGCGGAGCCGTTTGGAACAAACCACTGCAAGGCGCCTTCATTCCTCCCCTGAACCACCCCGGTCTTCAAGCGGAACGTGGCGTGCTTCTGAAGGCGTTCGAGGACACCGGGAAGAACATGAAGCGGGAGGGAGGCGTTGCTCTTTTACCACCCGCCGAGCAGGAGGCCTGCCGCAACTTGTTCTCCAAGTTAGCCGAATACGGGGTGTTTGTCGTAGATCGCGGCGAGTTGGAGTCCTGGCTTCCGGAACTTGGCGCAGGCGATAGCAAATCGACGTGGTTGCTAACGATCTTCGAAAAGATGGGAGATGACCCAAGCCAGCCTGGATACGTTCATCCCGCGCAAGGTGATGTGTGGGACTTCGTCGGCAGGATCAGATCTTGGGTTACGCGGAGCGATCGCAAAGGCATACCCGAATGAGATCTGACAGAAACTTGCGGTCGACCGCCACTCCGCTTCGCGCAGGAAGCTCTTGTCGCTGAATTTCCAGCCGTTCACGGGTTGCCTAGGCATCCCGGGAGCTGACAGTCACGACCGTCAGCAATGGGTCGGAAACAGACCTCACGAGATTCCCGCACGGTTGTTGTCCACCGGTACTACTGATGAGAGCAAAACGCGAGCCATGTAACGTAGCACGGGCAGGGCTCTCTGGACGGCAACAACATCGGCGTAGGAGTCAGCGCCGAATGACAATGCACCGAAGTCCATGTGCGAAATGTGGTTCCGCAGGCTCTCTCGGAGCTCGTCTCGCACGTCCGCGAACTTACGTCCCAAGTAGGGCGCGAAAGACTCACGTTGGAGCGGAGAGTCGGAAGGGTGGAGAGCCGAAGTGATGTCCTGAGGGATACGCTCGAATGCACGATTCGGCGTTTCGCCACGCGCACGGTGGGCCGCATCTTCTATTCCGCGCATCGACAGCACGCCTTCGACTACTTTGTAGAACGACAGCGCTTGGTAAAGAGGTTCAGACGAACTCAGACCTTCTCGATAGCTTGCGAGTAATCTGCGCTGCTCTGGCGTCGACGCCCACACGCCGAGGGCAATTCCTTTGACAGCGCCGACCGTAATTTGCGACATCTGCCGAGTCTCCGTGGCTACCTCGATGATCTCCCGGCCGGTGGTGGTGATCGCGACTTCGTGACTGAATGCCAATTGGCTCAGGAATGGCATGACGATATCGTGCGCATGTTCCGCAGCACCTTCGAAGTTCTCGGCCTGACATCGGAGTACAACCGACGAGAGCCGGTGTTCTCGATTGACGCCAAGAGTTAGCTTCTGATCCGCCGGAGTGTCTGGAGATGCTTTGAGCTCAATCACAATCTGCGTTGCGTCGGGATGGGCTTCGATCAAACTGTCGCCAGTCGACTCGAGGGATCCGAAATGGAACTCGGTACTGGCCGCCTGAATCCCTGGCACACCGAGGCGGTAGACCACGATGTAATCACCTGCGGCCCCTATGGGGCCGTTCCCAAGCTTCGAGCGAGGATCGGACTCTGGAAACAGCGGAACGACCGTATATCTCATTTCCTGCGTCACGATCGGGCGGCCGGTGACCGGCGGCTGCCCGAGAGGCGAGTCACTCGGAGCCTCGTCCTTCTTCCGCGAGCGTGACGTCAACGGCGCCCCTGATCCGCTATTGACCTTTTTTCTCCTTCTATTTGCCACGGCACTCTCTTATTAGGACTCAGGGTGATCGGCCGCCGGGCGGCCAGCCCGAACCGCGGCAAGTATGCGGGACACGGTTCGCTAAGGTCCGCATAGGGGTCGACAAGCGACCTTCAGTCGGATGCTCTTCTGGTTGGCGACGCCGGTCAAGTCGTAATGACAAGTCAACAGGTTCGTAACGTGCAGCACCGCGACGGCCATCAGAGTTTCGGCGTTACTTCCGCGATCACCTGACTCAGCAGCTCACGTTCCGGCTCCTCCGCCATGGAGGGTCCGTTGGCCGGGCGATCACCCTCATCGGCCCCGGTTGCTGCGACCTTCGCCGACGAGCGAGCTGCAGCTGGCAGCGTCCACTTCGCAGGAACAAACGCCGGCCTACGCTCTGGCAGCACGGTTCCCGGCCAGTCGAGCAGAAGTAGGTCCTCACCGCCCAGGTTCGCGATCGCCCGGATGCCGAAGCCGGCGGGACCGTATTTCTTGCCCTTGCGGAACCCGAGCATCGTC
>DATKUF010000057.1:0-25563 GCA_035530755.1 Spirochaetia bacterium
TATACGATCTGTAAAGGAATTTCTTTCAGTTTCGGTCGAATACTTCAGCTGGGCATTAGCGCGCCGCCGTGGCGCATGGGGATTCCGTTCCGCACAAACTCAGGAGAGGCTGATCCAGACCGGCAGCGACACAAAGCTGATCAGCGTCGTAACGCTCACTGTGAACGCGACCAGTTCGGTGTCTGCCCCATACTTTTCCGCGAGCACTACGCCGTTTATTGCCGCAGGCATCGCGGTCTCCACCAGGAGAACACGCGCGAGGAGTCCATGGAAGCCGAGAACAGAGAGGACCGCGAGCGAAATGAGCGGAATAACGACCATTCGGAGAACAACCGCCACCCAGACCTCGATCCGTTTGAATCCCTCCCACTTCATTTTCCGGATTTGGACTCCGAGAATGACGAGAACGACTGCCGGATAGGCGTTTCCGAGGAGTTTCAGCCCGCCATTGAGGCCTTTCGGCAGTTCGATACGCGTGATATAGAGGAGAATGCCAGCCGCGCATGCGTAGATCAGCGGAACTCGCAGAATGCGTTTCATTGCTTCACCCGGGCGGAAGCTCGACCGCGCGGCGAGGAACAGGCCGAGAGTGTTCACCAGTATCACCTGGCCGATTACGTAAGCCGCTCCGAGCGAAAAACCTGCGGCGCCAAAGGCGAGCAGCAGCACCGGCAGGCCATAGTTGTTCGAGTTGCTGAATATTGTGGTGAGCGAAAGCGCTGCGCGTTTGGCCGGGTCAAGTGCCATCAACCGACCGGCAGCCCACCCGACGAAAAGCGACGCCACAGTCTGCACTGCGGTAAACAAAGCGATGTCGGTGAAGATGGACACCGGAATCCGTGACTCCCCCAGCGCTATCAAGACCAGACTCGGCGCGAGGACATAGAGACTCAAATCCGTAAGTGTGGACGTTTTGACTTCGTGTTTCCACGCGAGCAGTGCGCCACAGGCGCAGGCGAGGACAATCGGGACCGACGTATCGAGCAACGTCGTAAGGTAACCGTTCATGAGTGGACATCCTCTCAGTGATGATCCCTATTCTAACCTCCCCGGTTCGTATTTCACCAATATATGTTATCAATGAAATCCATAGGACAACGCTATTGATCGAGGGGTCGAATAGTCCGGTCCGGACGACCACTTTCAGAGCTCTGCGACAACCCCGCGGATCGGACAGCGGGCGCACGCACAGACGGAGCCGTCGAATGGCTAATCTATATGTTGAAAATATCCGTATTACTATATCCATTTTGGGTCTTGAATATTTTGACCGTTTTCGTTTTAACGGTGTTATTTGGCGTAAATTCGGGAGATCATTTCTTGCCACGCGCTGCCGCTCCTTGCGGGCAAGGCGCCAATTGCGATATAACTAAGCAGATCGAGCTGGGGAGGCGATGATGTCGGAGCGACAAACGGTTTTCATCACAGGGGCTTCATCGGGAATCGGACGCGCGTGTGCGATTCGACTCGCCGAGGCCGGCTGCCGCGTCTATGGTTCGGCAAGAAAAGGTCCGCCAATTGAGGCGAGTCGCAACCTGAATTCGGGTGAAAGCACCGGCGACTCCTCTCTCCCCTATTCCTTTTTTCATATCGACGTCCGGGACGAGAAGTCGGTCGCCGACGCGGTCAGTTTCGTCGCGACGGAAGCGGGACGAATCGACGCCGTGGTGAACTGCGCGGGAATTTCGGTTGGCGGTTCTGCGGAAGAGATGCTGATCGATGAGGCGCGCGATCAGCTCGAGACAAATTTCCTGGGGATCGTGCGCGTCTGCAAGGCGGTCCTGCCCGTTATGCGCAGGCAGCAATTCGGAAAGATCATCAACATATCGTCGCTCGCGGGACTCATGGGTGTGCCTTTCCAGTCAATCTACAGCGCAACGAAGTACGCAATCGAAGGGTTTTCCGAGTCGCTGCAGATGGAGGTTGCACCCTACGGGATCCGCGTCGTCGTAATAGAGCCGGGAAACACCGCCACCGAACAGACCGAGAACCGCAAGATGTCTGCAGGCGGGGCACCCGGATCGGTCTATGAGCCGGCGCTCTCCCGCGTCATGACCGAACAGGCGCGCAGCGAAAGAGCGGGTTGGCCGCCGGAGCGCGTTGCGCGTGTGGTCGAAAAGATCGTGCGCTCCCGACATCCGCATTTTCGATACAAATTCGGACCCTTTGTCGAGCGTATTTCACCCGCCGTGCGCCGGGTCATCCCGGACCGGCTTTTCATAAAAATCGTGGCATCGTTCTTCGGTATGTAAGAAGGGCCGGATCATGGGAAACAACCTTGATTTCGGCAGAAACAATCTCGACACATCCTTATCGCCCTATCTTCGCCAGCATGCCGACAACCCGGTATTCTGGCAGGAATGGACGCCGGCAGTCCTCCAATACGCCCGGCAATCCGGCAAAATCGTCCTCGCTTCGGTAGGCTACTCTACCTGCCACTGGTGTCACGTGATGGCGTCCGAAGCGTTTTCCGATCCTGATTGCGCACGGTTACTCAACGAGCACTTTGTTGCAATCAAAGTTGATCGGGAACAGCGGCCGGACATCGATCGCTATCTTATGGGATTTCTCGTCGCAACAACCGGGCAAGGCGGCTGGCCCATGAACGTATTCCTGTCGCCCGAGGGGTTGGGCGAAAACGATGTACCCAGGCCGTTTTTTGCGATGACCTACGCAGCAGTGACTCCTCGATTTGGCATGCCCGGATTCCTCGAAATCCTGCAACGTATCAGATCGTTCTACGACGATAATCGGGGTGAGTTTGCCCCCTTTGCATCAGGACTGATCAATCCGGTTCCACTGTCCGACACGCGGCAATCGGTCGCAGAGACGGCCGGCCCGGACATTCCTCCGGGCGATGAGTCATTCCCGGCCATTGCGGATTCCTATCTGCCCAATTTCGACGCCGAGTGGGGAGGTTTCGGATCCGGATCGAAGTTCCCGCCGCACTGCACGCTGCTGTTCCTCACCTACCTCGGATCCACGGCGTTGGGCGATGCCCGCAGACGGCACGAGCTCGACGTCGTCGTTCGAACGACTCTGGACCGGATGATGAGGCGAGGGCTGCATGATCATCTGCAGGGCGGATTCTTCCGCTACTGCGTCGACCGGCAGTGGTCCGTCCCGCATTTCGAGAAGATGCTCTACGACCAGGCGCTCATGCTCTGGACCTATTCTGCCGCCTATGCTCGATTCGGGGAAAAGCGGTACGCCGACACGGCCCATGGCATCATCCGCTGCCTGAATGAAACCTTTCGCAGCGGTGATCTTTTGATCTCCGCGCATGACGCCGACACCGGACACCATGAGGGTGCAACCTATCTGTGGACGGTTGCCGAGCTGCGAAGCAGCCTAACCGCGACCGAGTTCGATTCGCTATCCCGTTTTTTCGAGGTCGCGGACGCAGGAAATTTCGAAGGCAGGGTACATCTCATTATTCGCGGAGAATCCGAAGACTATGCGACCGCAGGGCGCATCGCGGAAACGTTCGAGCCAATCCGCAGGAAGTTGCTCACGATTCGGCGCGCACGGCCCCAGCCGCTCGCCGACCGCAAGATCGTAACTTCATGGAACTGCCTCGCCGCGGTCGCCCTCGTTGTGGCTTACCGCTGTCTCGGTTATCCTCCGGCTCTGCTGCAGGCGAAAGCAATGCTCCGTGCAATCCAGCGGCTTCATTTTGCCGATGGCCGGCTACACCACAGTTCGATCGACGGCTCCCTGCAGCCCGAGGAGTATCTTGAAGACGACGCAAGTCTTCTTCTCCTGCTCACTACCGTCCACCAGGAGACCGGAGAGGGCACCGAGGAGATTTCCCTATTCCGAGGGCGGGTTGAGGCCCACCGCTCCGGCGACCAGTGGGTGGAGGCGGCGCACGCCGATTTCGTTCCTGTCGCCGCTGAGCGGTTCGACCACCCGACTCCGTCGAGCGCCTCCCTTGCAGAACGTTCGCTTCTGGAATCGGCGATCATTTCCGGTGAGCTGTACTCCCCTCGGCCCTTCGCCGATCCGCTCGTCTCGGACTTCGGCAATCTCACAACCCTGCTCCAGAACGGACATTTCTACACGATCACTACCCCCGATCCGGTCGCGTGGAATTCCCTTCCCATCAACGCGTTCCAAATTCCGGGCAGACCGCAGAACAGCTGTTACCGCGGAATCTGCACCCCCGGAATTGTAATTCAGCCGAACACATAGACTCCGGGAGCTTCGGCGACCCGACGCCGCGCGTCACTCGTGGCCCAGGATCGTATGAGGAACGTACGGCGCTTCGAGGTAGGCCACGTCCTCTGCCGTGAGCACGATGTCGAGTGCTTCGATCGCCTGCTCGAGGTGCGCCATCTTGCTCGCCCCGACAATCGGCGCAGTCACATCCAGCTTGTGAAGCATCCACGCAAGCGCGATCTGAGCGGGCGTCTTCGAAAAGCGGGCCGCGGTTTCTCTGACCCGCTCGAGGACGGCAAAATCATCGGGCCGGTAGTACAGTGAGTGTGCAAATTTGTCGCTGATACTCCGTTTGGTTTCTCCCGACTTTTCCGGCGTGCGATTCCCGGCCAGAAATCCGCGCGCGAGAGGCGACCACGGGATGATCGCAATTCCCTGATCGGCACATAACGGAATCATCTCCCGCTCCTCTTCGCGGTAGACGAGGTTGTAGTGGTTCTGCATGGAAACAAATCTCGGGACGCCGAGTGCGTCCGCGATGAAGAGGGCCTTCGCAAACTGCCATGCGTACATACTCGACGCGCCTATGTAGCGGGCTTTTCCTGCGCGGACGATGTCGCCGAGGGCCTCGAGGGTCTCTTCGATAGGCGTATCGCTGTCCCATCGATGTATCTGATAGAGGTCGAGATAGTCGGTACCGAGCCGGCGAAGCGAAGCGTCAATCGAATCCATGATGTGCTTGCGCGACAACCCTCGATCGTTTGGTCCGTCGCCTACCGGATGATAGACCTTCGATGCTATTACCACCTGGTCCCGCGTTGAAAACTTCCTGAGAGCCTTTCCTGTCACCTCTTCGCTCGCACCTATCGAATACATATCCGCGGTATCAAAGAAGTTTATCCC
Source organism: Spirochaetia bacterium (assembly GCA_035530755.1). Taxonomy (GTDB): domain Bacteria; phylum Spirochaetota; class Spirochaetia; order DSM-27196; family DATKUC01; genus DATKUC01. The sequence goes on from DATKUF010000057.1 coordinate 5,065, forward strand.
TGCTTCAATCGCCTTCCGGAAAAATGGAAGTGAATCCCTCTCCGACAACACCCAATCCCGCCATTTCGAAGTTCCGTAGGTCATCGTACCCAGACATATCCTCGAAACCTTCATTCCGGTTTCCCCAAGCCGCACGTACTCCATTGAATCCTCCGTTGTTACGAGTGACTCCAGGTTAACAGATCGGGCCCGGCTTTTCCACCGTGGTTGACTCGACAGAAACTTGCCATTACCCTGAAAACGGAGATTGAAAGTGTTCCACAGACTTATCATCGTGCCCAGGCACACGTTCGAAGGCGCAAGATGAAGCATTATGACGGCAGGTGCAGGTAAGGTGCGCGTCCAGCGGGGGAAACGCGAAGACCTTGATGTTGCCGCCGTCGATTTTGCCGTGGCGGAACTGTCGGCCGCAGTCGCCCGTTCGGGCCGGGCGTTTCTCGGTCTGCCCGGCGGAAGATCGATCACGGGGATTCTCGAAGGCATGAAGATGGCCAGACTCCCGTGGGAGTCGGTGCATATTTTTCTCGCGGATGAGCGCCGCGTACCCATCGACAGCATCGACAGCAACTACCGTGAGATTTCCGAATTGATGCTCGTACCCACGCCGCACGGACAAGCTCTTCCGAAAGATCATCTACATCCCTGTGCAAGCGATGCCGCCGCGTATAGCGCCCAGTTTTCCCGGATTGCGAGTCGGTTCGATCTCCTGCTGCTCGGCGTCGGTGAGGACGGCCATGTTGCGTCGCTTTTCCCCGGCCATCCAGGTCTTGCGACGACCGGACGCTACTTCATCGACGTAGACGACTCTCCAAAACCGCCAAAACGGCGCATCAGTGCCTCCCCGGCACTCGTACAACGTAGTGGCGCAATCGTTCTCCTTTTTTACGGCGAGGAAAAACAGAATGCCTTCGCCCGATTCATGGATCCCCAGATTCTCGAAACCGACTGTCCCGCAAAGATTGCCGGTTCCTGCGAGAACCTGCTGGTTCTCACCGATGGTTGAATCGGCGACGAGGCACCAACAATTTGCCTTTTCTTAGTGCAAGTTTTCGCAATTTCGAATTGATTGTCGCGCCCGGCCGTGCCATCTTTCCGATAATGTGAGAAAATGCGCCGGATTTCCTTCCGGAGAAGCAGTAGATTGGTGGAAAGACCATCCCGGAGTCGCCGATCCGGCTGCGCTATGTGATTTGACAAAGGACGGTAGATGAAGGTTCGCGACCTGCAAAACACGCCACTTGCCCTCACCAACAAAGGTGGACTTAGCATATTTGTGCTCGGCAGCGGAAGTGCATTCTCAAAAAAACTGAATCAGAACAATGTCATCATTATCAAAGGCAAGGACCATGTGATGGTCGACTTCGGCACCAAGGCTCCGCAGGCGATCCATCAACTCGGGCTCTCGGTGTCCGATATCCGCTGCTTTCTCATCACACACTCGCATGCGGACCACATCGGCGGGCTGGAAGAGGTCATGCTGACAGGGCGCTATGTGGCTCGAAAGAAACCTCGCATTGTCATTACCACCGAGTATGAGAAACTTCTGTGGGACTTCTCGCTGAAGGGCGGGGCGAGCTTCAATGAGCTGGTCGACGGTCGGGCGCTTGAGTTCTCCGATCTCTGGGACATCATTCGGCCAACATGGCTGCCCGGCTATCCGCGTGAAACCTATGAGGCTCAGATCGGATCCATCAACCTGAAAATGATCCGGACTAATCACTACCCGGAACAGGCCACATCATGGGAAACCAGCTACTACAGCGTCGGTATCCTCATCGACGACCGGGTTCTTTTCACGGGTGACACCAAGTTCGATCCGAAGTTGTTGGCGGACTTTCAGAAGAAATTCAAGATCGAGACGATCTTCCACGATGTCCAGTTCTTCCCGCAGGGGGTGCACGCGTTTCTCACCGACCTTGGCAAACTGCCGGCGGCTACGCGAAAGAAGATGCATCTCATGCACTATTCGGACAATTTTGAAAAATTCATCCCCGAGGTCAAGGAGCTGGGTTTTGCCGGCTTCGTGCGCCAGAACAGTTTCTACGATTTTGATTGACCCGCTTCCGGGTTCTGTCCCGGATTCCCTGCGTGGGTCAGTACGTGGATGCGTGGCTCGAGCACCTCAATTTCGAGGGGAAAATTCGCCGGCTCCAACCAGATAGCCTCGCCGTCGACCTGAAGCGGAATCCTCCCGTCATACGAAATGGTGATGCGCCTCGCGTTCAGCATGTGCGTCTCCGGTTGAAGGACGTGTGTTCCGGCATAGAACATCTCTTTGAGCCGTAACTTGCGCAAAATTCCCACCTGCGACATCGCACAAAGATTCTCTTCCCCGGGAAGCACCGGTTTTGCGCCCCCGTAGACGCGATGACCGGAAACTCCTACCGCCACAAGAATGAACCTGCCGCGAAGCGTTTCGACCTCCCCGGAGCGCGCTCGGGCCACAATGGTCATCGGTTCGTCCCTGTATCGCGGGTTGTAGAAGAGCGTTGCAACATCCGCAAGGATTTTGTACACGTCACCCGGGATCACCGACTTGAGACGATTCGTCAGATAGGTGATGTAGGCGTCGATTCCGATAGAAGCGATGTTGAACGAGTAGAGAGCCGGAAGCCCGCGCGGCTTGACACGAAGCGCGCCAATGCGTTTTCCATCCGCGCCCTGAAAGAGGATGTCACATGCCTCCGCAACCTCGAGCGCGTCGGCCGAGTCGTTTCCCGTGCCCATGGGAACGCGAAAGATCTCGAGCCTATCCAGCACGGCGGCCGAACTCCCGTAGATAACGCTCAGAACCTCCTCGTGAGTGCCGTCGCCGCCGACGCTGACAACCAGGTTCCGCCGTATCGGAGAATCTTCGCCGGTCCGGCCGATGCGTTCCAGAATCCCGGCGGCAATCGCCGCCGCGTGACCCGGACTTTCGGAGATATGCAACGCGGCAGACGGTTCAACCAACGGTTCGTCAAGCCTGCCCGATTCCTCGCGCAAACGATGCAGACGCTCAACAAAGGCGCGTACAACACCAAGGTCCTGATGAAGTGTCCCATGGCGGGCGATTCGACCCGCTACCGGATTGACGATGACGTCGACGCGATAAGGCGTCTTTTTCAGCCGCTCGGCGAACGAGAGGACGCGGACGATTCCACGGTAAAACTCATCTATCTGCTTCAGATCCATATCTATTAATCCCAGTTAGGTATACCGGGGAAACTTTGGCGTTGTCAACGAAAATCGCAGGCCCGTTATCAACACTCGTTCGAACCAATGCCCTTCAAAGGAAGTGCGAAAAGGTCGGCACGGCTTTCTACAAGGATAGCTCCCATCCCAATTGCGAGCGCAGGTTCGAGATCCACCTCATACCGGTCCCCTATGCTGACCATCTCCACCGGCCGAAGACCGAGAAGCTCGGCGGCACGCCGGAACGGGCGTTCATCGGGCTTTGATACCATGGAGTCATCGAGGCCGACGACAGCCGAGAATGCGCCTTCGACGCCCAGAGCGCGCAGAGTCCTCCTTCCGGTGGACTGAGGATTGTTGGTCACGCAAACGAGACCGCAGCACTTGCCAAGTCGCGCGAGCAGATCGGCGAGCTCTGCATCGGGTTTCAAATACCGCTCGGGAACAAGCTCTTCCTCGCGCCACCGCACGCTCACATGGATTGGTACGCCGAAGTGGAGGAATGCGTTGCCCAGCGAAGGCTTGCGGCCGTCGTTGGCTGCTGCCTGTTCGTCGCGGTAAGCATCGATCAGTTTCCGCGTTTCTTCCGTGATTTCTCCCCGTTCGCGGGCAAGTCTCGCTACAAGCAGATCCGTCTGGAGTCGAATGTATTCCTCGTGCCGATAGAGCGTATTGTCGATGTCAAATGCAATGCCGCAGATGACCTGCGGCAGAGCGAAAACCTTCATCTCCTGACCTTACCGAATCACTCCGTTCTGAACAAGCCGGCTTTGGCGAACTCGGCGCATACTGTTGCCCCGCGGCATCGTTCGCTCTATACTGCGAGGCGGCAATGAATCACGAGTTTCACTACTACACGCTCCACTACCTGGCAACGCAGGCCGGGATGAGCAAAGACGATGCCGACATCCTCGCGTTCTCATCACAATACCTGGACAACGCGCTGGTCTCCTACGACGTGAAAACCGAACGGGGCACCTATCCAACGATCGTTACCCATCACTTCGGATTCTGGAACGCGCGACAGGAGGCTGAGGTATGGATCCCGTTTCATTTCTTCCCGGGTGATGACGACTGGAATGCGGCTGGAAGGGTCGACGGTCGGAAGAACAATTACAACGTCACGCCTAATTCGCGGAAATTGAAACGGTATCTTGTGGGAGCCCTGAATAGTCGGAACCTGTATCGCGTCGGAATTGCGCTGCACACGTTTGCCGATTCGTGGGCGCACCAGAATTTCTCCGGACGGAACGAGGAGTGGAATCGAGTGGAGGAAAGCTCCCTCATTCCGCCCATCGGTCATGCGCAGGCCCTCGCCTCGCCGGACCGTCTCGACGCAGTCTGGGAGGATCCGCGTCTTCTGCCTGCACACCGGGTGGTTCGCAACCGCGAGCGGTTTTTCGCGGCGGCACAGAAGATCTACGCCTACCTGTGCACATACAACCGACGTCCGTTCGACGACTGGGAACTCGTATCGGGACGGCTTGTGCAGCTGCTTGGCAAACCGAATCAGGAAAAGAGCAGCAAGGAACGCGTCCTGGACTTCATCATCGAAGCAGATGTCCCAGAGTACCGTCGAAACGAGTGGAAGAGCGAGGCCTTCTACCTGAATGAGACAACCGGCGACGAAGAGATTGGCTCAACCTACGACAAACTCTTATGGCTTCGAAATGAGGTTTTGCATGAAACAAAGCTCGTGGAAAAGCGTCCGGTAACCGCACGGACAGGGTTCTACAGCAGTCATCTCTACCATTGGAACGAAGCGGCGATTGCCCAACGGGAAAGCGCAAGAACGATTCTCGGACGGCTGCTCAGCCTGTAGAGGCGCGCGTATTGTTCCTATTCGTCGAAGCGAATACCGTCAAGCTCCTCGATTCCGTCGCAGCGCCTCTCGGAGCGATCCGCAAGGAGCTTCGCGTAGGGCGTGCTCTCAATGTCGCCTGCATCCACGCCGAGCAGAACCAGGAATCGACGGAGAGCCGTAAACGTCTCTTCGCGCCCCGGCGCAGTCGGGCCGGCGTTGTCATCCACCACGCATTCGACTTCGATGAAATCGCCAAGCCCCGCAATGTGACTCAGCTCGGCCACAACGGGAATCTCACCGGCGCGCCAGTACCGGAAACCCTCCTTCACCTTGCAGGAGAAGACCCGGCATCCCAGCCGGGCCGAAAGCTCCAGAAAGAGGCGCGCGTCTGATACGGTAAACTCCTCTTCTCGATTTATCTCGATTCCCGCAGAAAGCGAGCGGTCCTTGAATGTGCAGGTAGCCGCCCCGCCTTCAATGCGGAGCCGGAAATCGCGTGGACGGGTCGGCGTGCCGTCGGGACCCGCGGACAACCCCTCCTGCCGCCAGTGTGCCCACGAATCGTGCGGCCGGCCGGCAGGTCCGTGGAGGTAGATATCCTTCTTCAGATAACTTCTTTCGAAGGTACAGAGTTTGTCCAGTTCCCGGCGGACTGCCGCAGGATCGCGAGCCCACGCCTTGATCTCGATCTCGGTGGCCATTATTCTACTCGAACACGACTGTCTTGTTTCGAAACACCAGAATCCGGTGTTCGAGGTGCAGTTTCACGGCACGCGTAAGCACTGCCTTTTCCAGATTTCGTCCCTTCATTACCAGGTTGTGCACGCTGTCTTTGTGGCTGATGCGTGCAACATCCTGCTCAATAATCGGCCCTCCGTCGAGATCTGCCGTGACATAGTGACTCGTCGCCCCGATAATCTTGACGCCGCGCGAATAAGCCTGGTGATAGGGCTTTGCACCGACAAAAGCCGGAAGAAAACTGTGATGAATGTTGATGATGCGGTGTTTGAATTCTTCCACAAACGATTCACCGAGAATCTGCATGTATCGCGCGAGCACCACCAAATCGATTCCCTTCTCCCGCAGCAGGGCCACTTCCTTCTCTTCGACAGTTTTCCGGTCGTCGGCGGTCACCGGAAAGTAGGCAAACGGAACGTCGAAGTATTCTGCAATCGGTTCGGTATCGCGATGATTACCTACGATCATTCCGATGTCTGCGTGAGTCTCCCCCTCCCGGTTGCGCAAGAGTAGATCGTACAGGCAATGGTCGTACTTGGAGACAAAGATCGCAATGCGCGTGCGTCGGGAGGAAAACTCGATCTTGTAATTCATCATGAACTTTATGGCGATCGGTTCGAAGGCCGTGACGATCTTTTCCTGCGGAATCTTGAAATCGCTCAAGTCCCACACGACCCGCATAAAGTAGGTCTGTGTCTCGGGATCGCTGTACTGGTCCGACTCGAGAATATTGCCGCCGTAGGTGAAAACAAAATGGGACACCTCAGCGACAATGCCGCGCGTATCGGGGCAGGAAAGAAGGAGAATGGCTTCCGAGTTGGTGGTGTTCTGCATCGAACAGAGTATAGCGAAACCTTGGCGGGCTGAAAAGTAAAGAGGCCCGGACCGCGGAGCCACCGCGGCCGGGCGGAGCGAAACGGTTTCCCCCGAAGCCGGCTGCTGCAGAACGCCGCACAGTTCGGCCGCGGTTAGGTATCAGAAGCTTAAGCCGCCGAAAATGCCGCTGGAAAATCGGCTCAATGGAAAGGCGGCAATGCTGGTGCCCGTGACCGGACCGTTGTCAAAGCGATAGTCGGCTTTGACTCCGATGTGAAGGTCGTGGAATCGGAACGCGATGCCCGCCCCCACCTGGCCGTAGATCGAGAGGTAGATCATCCTGCTCGAGCCGGGATCGGCGAACCCTTTTGCCTCGTAGTCGGTTGCGTCCACTCTGCCTGCGCAGCCGAGCTGTCCCTCTACGAACGGATCAAATGCTTTCCGTTCGAGAAAGTGGTAGCGAAGGTCTAATCCGCCAAGCCAGTCCACGAGAGTGCGATCCGGTGCGATCGCGGAATCCACCGCAGGGATCTGCGAAAAGCGGGCTGTGGTCGTCATTCCAAAACCTACGTGATTTGAGATGACCTCCCAGTAGGCTCCGCGGAAGGTCTCGCCATGTGAGAATGAACCGACGTTGCCGGCTGTCTCGGCGCTCTTCGCAATTTCTTCTGTTCCGATTATGCCTATCCGGACCGACTCTGCGAACACAAGCCCCGGCAGCCCAAGGGCGATAATCAGTGCTATTGCGCGGTACTTCATTGCTGTCTCCTTGCCTATGAAACACCGCGATATGCGAAATATGTCACCTGATACAGCACGATATAGCTAACTAGTCGCGAAGATAGCGGATTACCTTGTCGGGCACCTCTGTGATCTTTTCATACACCAATTTGTAGGTGATGTTGCGATTGTCCGGCGAGTCTTCGATGATCAGGCCCGCTTCCTTGAGCTGCTTCAAATGTCGGGAGACTACCGACGGAGAAAGTTCGACGCGCTCGGAAATCTTTCGCCCATTCGAGCTTGGGTGCTGCGCGATGACACGAAGCACAGCGAGTCGGGTGTCGTCGGCGAGAGCGCGCATCAGCTCAACCGCGCGGTTCTTGTCTGTTTCAATGCTCCGCTCATACTCTTCAGTTCGCGAACAGTCGTAAATGACGGTCATCAATCCGTAACCGAAAAAACTCATTCGGCGGCGATTCGTACGATACACCGGTACGAATCGGATTTCCCGATATGGTTGGTCCGATGGAATGGGGTCCGGAAGGTCACATCCGGCTATGTCGGTATAGAGTGAGGTGCCGCCCTGCTGCTCCAGCTGCTCCCGTCGCTCATGAACACTCTTTTGCGCGCACGGAAGAAACTCTTTCGCGTGAGCGACGTAGAACTTGTCATAGTAGGTGCGCCAGAGCCCGACAAGAGTCGCACGATGCGCCGGAGCGTCATCGGCCCACTGCAGCGCGGCCGTCGAATAGTAACTGCTGTCCCGAAGATCGGCCTCCAGGAGCATTCTTTCCAGACCGGCCCGGCTCAAAGGATCGGGAATCTGCTCTACCGGACAGAGGCGACCCGTCATGAAAAATGCGAAACGGGCGAGGTCCATCTGGGCGATGTGATCGATAAAGCTCGGGATATCGTTTGTGTCCGGAGCGTCAACTCCAAGCTCCAGGAAAAGCGAACCATCCTGAAATCCGTGGTAGAACTCAGTGAGCTCATTCACAAATCTGTTCCCGAGCTCGCTTCGCACGGTCTGTGTCCACTCAGGATGATGGAAGGAGTCGACCACGCTCTGAAGGCTCATCAGCATTTCGAAAACCTCTGAAGTCTGGAACAGAACCAACGGTGTAATCGGGTCGTGCGAGGCGGGTATTTGCAGCGGCATCTTGCGGTCGATCCTCCGGAAATTGAGTTTAGCCGATCAGGCGTCGGCCGAACAGCCGGCGCAGATTGACCGTTCTATCTCGCGGAGGTAACGCCGCCGTTCGGTCGTGTTTCGCGCCGCAATGGAAGCGCCCAGTCGGAGCACCCACAGCCCAACCGATTCCCGCACATCACCACGGTTTCCCGTCCGCGACAATTCGGTCAGCCGCGCGTTCCGTCCGGCGCAGATCAGTTCGGTTGTCCGCTCAACCATCAGACGGCCGAGAAAGAAATCTGTCCCATTCATGATCATCCTCCAGGTTCGTACACGGTTGCATGATCACGCAACTGCACACTTACAATACTAAACATTCTTAGTTCCGTCAAGTGGCGCAAGACAATTTGTGGCCGGCGAATCGGGTTGAATTCCGGCGTATCAGCGTATACTGTTACCAGATATCGCAGGAGGACGTCGTGATTATGAGAACTGCCGGAGTTGTTTCATGCTTTCTCCTCGTCCTGGCGGTATTTCCCGCAGTCGCGCAGTCGACCGCCAACGCGCCGGCCGGAAACCAACCGGAAACCTTCGCAGTAACGTTCACCTCGAATGTCCCCGGAGCCGGTGTCTTCGTCGATGGCGTTCCGGTTCAACGGGTCGGCCCGGCCGACGCGATCGCCCCGGCCGCCGGCACCAGAGGCACCCCGGTGGAAGCGCAGCTTTCAGTCGGTCGCCACGATATTCGCTTTGCGGCGACCGGATTCGAGGATTGGAATCGCACCATCGAGGTCAGATCCGTCATGACGGTAGATGCGACCCTCGTTCCCGCAAAAGGCGCAAACGTCCACAGCGTGATGATCTCCGCCAACATCAACGGCGCGTCGGTCTCGGTGGACGGATATGAGTTGGCCCAGGGCACGCCGGTGCGGGTAAGTCTATCCGCCGGTACCCATTCGGTCCGGGTAAGCCGGGACGGGTACACCGACTGGACGAAAACCTTCGATCTCGCAACCGACACCATCGTGCGCGCCGACCTTTCCCCGGCCGACTACGCATTGAACGTCATTTCGAATGTTTCCGGCGCCGTGGTAACGATCTCCGAGATTACCAGCAGTTCTCCGCCCTTCCAGAAGACTCAGTCGGGTTCAGTTCCCTATCACCTCACCCTTGGCGGCGGTAGCTACATCATTACGCTCACCGCCGACGGCTACCTTCCGTTCACGACGACCGTAACGCTCACCGCCGATGAGACAGTCCGCGCGGTTATGATTCCTGCAGTCGCGACAATCGAGCTTTCCGTGCCGGATCGCTATCGAAATCCGTTCGACCCGAAGTACCTGGGTCGGATAGAGTGGTACGTGGATGGACAGCGGTACGCGGGCGTTAGCGGCTCATCCATTCAGGTGACCTCCGGAGCCCACGACATCCGCCTGGTGAGCGGTGGGTTTTCTATTTCCGGTCGCTTCGTCTTTCAGGCTGGTCGCGTCTACCGCCTCGAGCCCGCATTGCAGTTGCGGCTCCAGGAGTAGTCGTCGGCGGGAGCTGCACGTAGACATCCTCCGCCTCTTCAATTACATTACCTCGCGGGGGGGAATCATGGAACTTCGGACAAGCTGTGTACACACGGGCGTCTACAAAGACGGTACCTATAACTCGGTGACGACGCCGATCTATCCAACCTCTACTTTCGCGTTCGACCGGCTCGGGGAGCATCGGGGATATGACTACACAAGAACTGGAAACCCGACGCGCGCGGCCCTGCAGGAAAACATTGCAGCTATCGAAAAAGGTGCCGGGTGCGCGGCAACTGCGACGGGCATGGCAGCGGAGGTTCCGGTTCTTTTCCTCCTTTCGCCGGGTGATCATGTGGTTACCGGGAACGACATTTACGGTGGCACGTTCAGACTGTTCAGTTCGGTAATGGCCCGCATGGGAATCCGCTTCAGTTTTGTGGATATGCGGGACCCGGCCAATATCCGTGGTGCGGTCGTTCCGGAGACCCGCATGATCTGGGTGGAGACGCCGTCCAATCCGCTGCTGCACATCGTCGATATTTCCGCGGCTGCAAGCATCGCGTCTGAAGCCAACAGTTCGCGCGGACCGGAGAACCGCATCCTTACGGTCGTCGACAACACTTTCCTTTCGCCCTATTTTCAGCGCCCGCTGGAACTGGGAGCAGACCTCGTGGTGCACTCGACGACGAAATACCTCAACGGGCACAGCGATGTTGTGGGCGGAGCGATAGTGTGGAAGGATCCCGCACTCGGCGAAAGAACGAAATTCCTCGTCAACGCTCTCGGTGTGCCGGAAGCGCCATTCGACGCGTGGCTTGTTCTGCGCGGACTCAAGACGCTCGGGCCGCGAATGGAGCTGCACCAGCAAAACGCTCTGGCGCTTGCCGAGTTTCTCCGTGGCCACCCGGCCGCAAAGGCTGTTCACTACACCGGGCTCGATACTCACCCGCAGCGCGACTTGATCATCCGGCAGCAGCACGGCCATGGAGGCATGCTCGCCTTCGAACTCGATCGTTCACGCGTCGATATCAACCGATTTTTCGAGCGTTTGACACTTTTCCATTTGGCCGAGTCGCTCGGCGGCGTCGAATCGCTCATAGAACACCCGTGGAGCATGAGCCATGCATCCATGGGCGCTGAAGGTCTTGCCACATCAGGCCTCACCGAGGAGACGATCCGAGTTTCGGCCGGCATCGAGGATTCGAGAGATCTCGTAGCGGACTTCAAACAGGCGCTCAGCTGAACGCGGAGCGCCGGGGCGGATGTCGGTGCCCGCGGAGGCGCGGCACCCGCGGGGCTTGTTCCGGGGCTGCAGCTATTTCTTCGCCTTTCCCTGCGCGGCAACCGCTTCCATTTTTTTCTTCAGTTCATCCTGGTTTCCAAGGTAGTAGTGCTCAAGCGGGTTGAGATAGTCGTCCAACTCGTACACCAGAGGCACTCCGGTAGGAATGTTCAGCCCGACAATTTCATCATCCGGGATCTTGTCGAGGTACTTCACCAGCGCGCGGAGGCTGTTGCCGTGTGCGGCTATCAGAACTCGCTTACCGGAGTGAATTGCCGGCGCGATCACCTCGAACCAGTAGGGAAGAAATCGCTCGACAGTGTCCTTCAGACACTCGGTAAGCGGAAGATCCTTGAGAGGCACGATTCGGTAGCGTGCGTCGTTGCGGGGATTGCGAGGATCGGTGGGCTCGAGCTCCGGCGGTGGCACGTCGTAGCTGCGGCGCCAGATATGAACCTGCTCTTCGCCGTGCTTCGCGGCGGTCTCCGACTTGTTGAGCCCCTGCAGAGCTCCATAGTGGCGTTCGTTCAATCGCCACGTCTTGTGGACCGGAAGCCATACCTGGTCGATTTCCTGCAGGACGATGTCGAGAGTGTGAATTGCCCGTTTCAGTACCGAGGTGTAGGCTACGTCGAACACGTACCCGCCTTCCCTCAGGAGCCGACCGCCTTCGTGCGCCTCCCCGACTCCGGTTTCCGAGAGTTCCACGTCGGTCCAACCGGTAAAACGGTTCTCGCGGTTCCAGTCGCTCTCTCCATGACGAACAAGCACCAGCTTATGCATCTGTTTCTCCTCTACGTAGTCGGCAATTTAGATTCAGGTTTACATGTCGGCTGGCAGAGTGTCAACTCGATCGGGCCGCGGGATACGCGTCAGTTCCTGGATTCAGGAGCTCTTTTCTGCCTCACTCTTATTCTCCTCGGCAACCAACTGGTGCGCGGTTGTCCAGGCGAGAAGCGCACACTTGATTCGAAGCGGAAATTTCGCAACTCCCTGCATTGCTTCCAGATCTGCGGCTTCGTCCGGGAACTCCGGAACCTCGTTGCGAGTGAGCATTCCCTTGAATTTGTCGATCAGAGAGTTCGCCTCGGCCAGAGTCTTTCCGCGAAAGGCGTCGCACATCATGTCCGCCGACGCGAGACAGATGGAGCATCCCATGCCCTCGAAAGCTGCATCCTGAATCTTCCCGTTCTCCACTTCGAGATAGAGGTCGATGTCGTCGCCGCACGATGGATTCGCCGCTTCGAGGTGTCGTGCCGCATCAGGAAGTCGCTTCCGGTTCTTCTTCGACTTGTAATGGTCGAGGATTATTTCTTTGTACAGGTCTTCATTCAAGTTCATCCAAACACTTCCTTCACTCTCGCGAGCGCACGAATGAAGATATCAATCTCCTCCGTCGTGTTGTACAGGTAGAGCGACGCACGGACGGTTCCCGGAATACCCAGAAATCGCATGTAGGGCTGTGCGCAGTGGAAACCGGTCCGAACCGCGATGCCTTCGTTGTCGAGGATGGCTCCAGTATCGTGTGAGTGTACATCGCCGAGGTTGAACGAGAAAATGCCGCCAAGATGCTCTGTGTCGGAGGTCGCATAGACCGCGATTCCCGGCACATCCTCCGCAGCGGCGGTCAGATAACGTATGAGGTTCCGTTCGTGCGTCGCCACATTGTCCATCCCGAGGTTCAGAAGGTAGCGAACCGCAGCGCCAAGCCCGATGACACCGGCGACATTCGGGGTACCCGCTTCGAAACGTTCGGGAATATCTCTGTACGTGGCCCGATCCTTGTACACCTTGACGATCATGTCGCCTCCGTAGTTATACGGAGTCATCTGGTCAAGGCACGCTTCCTTCCCGTAAAGAACGCCGGTCCCCGTGGGACCGAGCATCTTGTGACCCGAAAAGACCAGAAAGTCGCAGTCGAGGTCGGTGACATCGGTTTTGTGGTGGGACACGTACTGCGCCCCGTCCACCAGAACAATCGCCCCGTGTGCGTGGGCGATTCGCACTATCTCCTTCACCGGGGGCAGATAGCCGGTTACGTTCGACATTGCCGTAATCGCCACCAGACGTGTCCGGTCGGTTATGGTCTCTTCGATACCGGAAAGAGATAGTGTTCCGGTTTCAGGATCTATGGGCAGGAACTTCAGAACCAGTCCCTTCTCCCGGGCCAATTCCTGCCACGGTACCAGGTTGGCGTGGTGCTCGAGCTCGCTGGTGACTATCTCATCCCCTGACTGGAGGTGACGCCTGCCCCATCCGCTAGCCACCATATTCACGCCTTCGGTTGCGCCTTTTGTGAAGACGATATGACCGTCCTCGGGCACGTTTATGAACGCCCGCAGGCTCTCCCTCGCTGCGTCAAATGCGAGCGTCGCCCGCTCGCTGAACTCATAGACTCCACGATGTATGTTGGCACCCATCGTGGTGTAGTAGGCGATTTCCGCATCTATGACAGATTGCGGCTTCAGTGAAGTTGCGGCGTTATCGAGGTAGACAAACCGTTTGCCGCGCATCTTCTGCTGGAGAATGGGGAAATCCTTCCGCACAAGATCGACGTCGTATGGGCTGCTGCTCTGGACTCCGGCTCTGCCGGCGGTGTTGATTTGACTCATCTCATTCCGACCAGGGTCACTATGTAAACCTACCAATTTCTCTACGCGGTTGTCAATGGAGGAAACTTTATCGATTGATCGCGGGACCAGCCGATGCCGTCAGAAAGCGATCGACGGGCTGCCGCGCAAGGGGCGGCGGCCCGTCCGGATGCGTCCGGCGCTCGGCCCGGCGTCGGATCGCTATTTGGCCGCTGCCTTGAAGTTCTGGGTTACCTGGTTCCAGTTGATGACGTTGAAGAAGTTGCTGATGTACTCCGGCCGCTTATTCTGGTACTTCAGATAGTAAGCGTGTTCCCACACGTCGATTCCGAGAATTGGCGTGTGCCCGTCGGTGTAGGGACTATCCTGATTCGGCGTGCTCAATATTTCGAGCTTCCCGCCCTTATTTACCACAAGCCATGCCCATCCGCTTCCGAATCGCGTGGCCGCTGCGTCGGAAAACAGCTCTTTGAATTTGTCAAAGCTGCCGAAGGCAGACCTAATTGCGGACCCGATGTCGCCGTCTGGGGTGCCACCGGCATTCGGCGCCATCACAGTCCAGAACAGTGTGTGGTTGATGTGTCCGCCGCCGTTGTTGCGAACTGCGGTTCGAATCTTCTCGGGAAGCGAGTTCAATCCGCGAGCAATTTTGACGATGTCCCAGTTTTCGTACTCGGTACCCTGGACAGCGGCGTTCAGCTTGGACACGTATCCTTCGTGATGCTTGTCATGGTGAATGCGCATAGTCTGCTCGTCGATGTGTGGTTCGAGCGCATTGTATGCGTAGGGAAGCTCGGGTGTCTTAAAAGCCATTTTATCCTCCTGTCGTTGTATCGTTCTCTGCCTAAGTTACTATCGTTGCGCGGAAAAACATAGTAATTCACTCAGAAATACCGGGACGGAGGGGGGCCGGGTGCGAAGATAAGAGTCGGCCGATTACTGCTGCAGATAGAACCCGGAATCGGGAAGTTTTCCGCCAATCGATGCGGGAGAAAACTTGAGAAGCACACCCAGAAAGGCCGCGACTGCTTCGCGGGCCTTTTCAGCCGGTTCGTAGACCAGACTCATCCGGGGGACTGCGTCTGCGGCTGCGGATGCCTTCAGCCCCATTCCATGCTTCTCGATGAGTATTCCCGCCGCTTTCGGGTCCGCGTTGACCCAGTCCACCGAATCACGGTAACGGGAAAGAAATGCCGCGACAGCCCGGGGGTGATTCTGCGCGGCGCGCCTGCTCACCACAAGGCAGCCCTGGGCAAGCGGTGTTGTGCCTCCGACCGTCTTCTTCCAGACGTCCTCGAACCGCAGCGCCACGCGCGCGTTCGGATTTCTTTCAAGCACCTGGGTCACGAACGGTTCGGGAAGCAGCGCAAGCTTAACCCGTCCGGCGACCATCATGCTCGCAAGTTCCACCTGATCGTAGTTGAAGTTCAGTTCGACATCCCTGTCGGGGCGTAACCCGTTTTCCGAAAGGACATATCGCATAAGGATATCCGGATTCGCCCCTTTGCCGGTCAGATAGACCGTCTTTCCCTTGAGGTCGCTCAGTTTCTCGACCGGAACACCGTCGGAAACCAGGTAGAGCACGCCGAGGACGTTTACCGCCGCGAGCTGATATTCTACGCCGCTGTTATAAAGCTTGGCCGCGATGTTGAGCGGAAGACTCGCTATATCCACCTCGCCGCTGAGGATACGGGAGACCATGAGCTCGGGAGTCCCAATCAGCTCGTACGTCGCCGAGACGCCGTCGGTTACGCGGGGAGCCTGATCAATGAGGCGGATCATACCCATGCCGGTCGGCCCACGAAGCGTCGCGACCCGCAGATTCACCGCCTCCGCCCCGGCAGGACTCGGCGTGTTGTTTTTGTTTGATACTGCCTCACGCGCGCCGGCTGCAAAAAGCGATGCACCGACCAGGAGAAAGAGTGTCGTCACTCCAAGCGCCATAACATTCTTCCGCAGCCTCACTTTCAACTCCATCCCAGCTCCTCCTCTAGTCTGTTCGGTTCCCAGCCCTCGCGAACCGCTTTCTGATAGGCTTTTGCGTGGTCCCCGTCGTTCACCATAATCACTCCGACAAGCCGGTTCTCGCGGTACCACAACAGACGATAGCGATCTGCGCTTCCGTTCTCCTCCACCGCATGATAGGCAGGCCCGGCATCGACAGCGCCGCTGACAACGGCAGCTGCTGCGTGCGCAGTATTGACGCCCGGAAGCATTCCGGCCGAAAAATAGTATTGACCGAACACTTCACATTTGAGGCGGAACGGCGGGTTCTCAAAGAGTGATCGCCGCTCCGCCGGTGCAACGCCCAGATAGAATGCCGCATTTTGCGCCGCAATCTCTCCCTGATACTCCGCCGCGTGCCAGAGGCAGGATAGAAACCCGTGCTCGTGCTCGGCAGCGTCCCCGGCCGCGAAAACTCCTGGAACACTGGTTTCCAGGTACTCGTTGACTGCAATTCCGCGCCGGACGACGATGCCCGAGCGCGCAGCCAACTCCACCGCAGGCTGCACGCCGGTACACGCGACAACCGCGTCGACCGTGATACTGTCGTTTCCGAGCAGCGCAGTAATTCCCGCCGCCTGGTACGCTTCTCCGCGAATGCCCGGCTCAAGCGCGCTGAACCTCTTGCCGGTCACAATCTCAATCCCCTTCGATTCGAGAAGCCGGGAAATGTGGCCGGACGCGTACGCATTGAGCTGTTTTCCCATGACACCCCGCGCCGAAACGCAAAAGATGACATCTCTCTCCATACGGGAAAACTGTTCGCACACCTCGACGCCGAGAACCCCACCTCCGACAACCAGTATCCGGCGCGCACCCTTCGTCGCATCCAGGAGACGTTCCACATCGGCTGCAGTCCACACTGTGTAGACCGGCACCCGGTCTGCGCCCGGAACTGCCGGAGGTGTCGAAACGCTCCCGGTAGCAAGAACCACTGCATCCCACCGAATCGTCTGCCCATCGTCGAGAATCGCGCGTTTGCGCTGAGTCTCCAGCTCGACGATCCTGCGGCCGGAGAGCAGCGCAACTCCGTTCGATTCATACCATTCTTCGTTCTCGAGCGCAAACGCGTCTCGGGCGAAGGGCATGTTTTTCGAAATTTTCGTGCGCTTATACGGGAGCCGGTCCTCGCCGTTCACCAGCACTATCTCAAGGCCGCGGCCAATCGAAGCGAGCGTTTTTGCGGCGGTGAACCCCGCAATTCCGGCTCCGACCACCACCACGCGCTTGACGTTTTTTCCAGATTCCTCTGCTGTTCCTTTCATACACTTGAACTCAACTTTTCCATACGCTATAATTTCCGAAACCTTACACGTTTATGCGAACAATGTCCGCAAAGGAAACCAATATGTCAGATCTTTCGACGTCCTATCTGGGGCTTAAACTGAAAAATCCACTCATCGTTTCTAGCTCCAGCATGACTCAATCGCTCAATGGGGTAAAGAAGTGCGCCGAACACGGTGCCGCCGCCGTAGTGTTGAAGTCACTATTCGAAGAACAGATCGAAGTGGAAGTCGACGCACAGGAAAAAGAGGCGGACGTATCAATACACCCCGAGGCACAGGAATATGTGCGCCAGATGGGCATGCGACTCGGCCCGAACAGCTACCTGGACCTCATCCGGGAATCGAAGAGTTCAGTGGATATCCCGATCATCGCAAGTGTGAATTGCGTCGACGCCAAATGGTGGGGCCAATACGCAAAACAGATCCAGAGTGCGGGCGCCGATGCCCTGGAATTGAATATATCGATCATGCCGCGCGGACTTTCGGAGTCGGCGGAAACGGTCGAAAAGCAGTTTACTTCGATCGTGCAGACGGTTCGACAACAGGTTGATCTTCCACTGGCAGTGAAGATCGGCCCCTATTTTTCCTCCCTGCCTAAATTTGTCCTGGAGCTCGAGAAGGCCGGTGCATCGGCAGTCATCCTGTTCAACCGGTTCTACCAGCTGGACATAGACTTGCGGCTCATGAAGCTCGCACCCGGTTACCAGTTCTCGAGTCCAAACGAAATGCACGTACCGCTTCGCTGGATTTCGATTCTTTCAGACAAGCTGAAACTGGATCTCGCTGCCTCAACAGGAGTGCACGACGGCGATGCCGCGGCGAAAATGCTCCTGGCCGGAGCCGCCGCTGTACAGATATGTTCGACGCTTTTTCTGCACGGATTCAACCAGATACAGATCATCCTGAATCAGCTCGAACAGTGGATGAAATCCCAGGGAATGAACAGCGTCGAACAGTTCCGGGGCAGGTTAAGTCAGAAAGGCAGCCCGAACCCTGAAGCATACGAAAGATTCCAGTACATCAAGGCTCTCACCGGCGTCGCCTGAAGCGACGCCGATCACTCGGTTCCCAGAAGGCCTCGAAAGAACAGCTGGATCGAATCGAAGGTTTTGCGGAAGAAGCCGCCCTCCGCGACGCCTTCCGTCGCGCGAAGCGGGAATCGACCTACCTCTTTGCCGTTGACGGTATAGACCACGGCTCCCAAAGTATCGCCTTTCTGCACAGGCGCAACGACCTCGCGCTTCTGCTCCACTACGCCTTTCAGATCGGTCACCTCTTCCTTCGGAAGCACGAGCACTGGTTCCTGATCCGGGGCAATCTCGATGTGCTGCTTACGGCCCTTCCAGACCACGACCGGCGCGGGCTTCGGGTATCCAAGTGTGAGTTTGGTAAACTTGGCGAACCCATAGTCCAGAAGCTGCTCGGTTTCCTGTGCGCGTAGTCGACTCCCACTTTCATGCGTGCCGTCCCGCACGCCCAGAACGACTGCGATCAAACGCATCCCGTCGCGTTCAGCGGTTACCGCCATGTTATATCCGGATTCGTCGATATACCCCGTCTTCAGGCCGTCGGCGCCGGCGTATTTCCACAACAGCACATTTCGATTCTGTTGAGTAATAGAATGCTCGTGATTCCCGTTTATGAGATTCACCGGCTGTGGGTAGGTGAACTCACGCAGCGAGAGCAGGTCCCGGAGAGCATCGGGGTGCAGGGCGATGAAGTGTCTGCAAAAATCGGCATACTCGCGCGCGGTGACGCGATTCTGCGCGCTTATGCCCGACGGCTCGACAAAGTGCATTACACGATACCCGAACCGCGCCGCTTCGTCGTTCATCATCTGGGCAAATGCCGGTACTGAACCGGCGATCTGGTAGGCCAGCGCGTAGGCAGCGTCGTTTCCCGACGCGACAACAAGTCCCTTCAGAAGCTGCTCGATCGTCAACTGCTGGTTGGGACCCAGGAACATCAGGGATGATCCGTAGGGCATGTTCCTGGCCCAGGCCTGGCGGACCGGCCGGATTACCTGCTCGGGATCCAGTCTGCCCTGGGCGATCTGTTCGAGAGCTATGTGCAACGTCATCAGCTTCGTCAGGCTTGCTGGAGCAATCGGCTCGTCCGGATGGGATTCGAAGAGTACTTTCCCGGTCTCCGCCTCCATGAGGATTGCCGAAACGGCTTGAAGCGAAGGTGCCCGATCGATGGCGATGTTGGACTTGGAGAAGACCGGCGGTGCCGCAAACGGCAGTGCGCCGTATACGAGTAGAGCAATGAGGAGTGCAAGACGGCTTGAATTGCGGTGCATGGCAGAAAGTATACAGAGTTTTCTCATCGTGGCAAGCCGCGGCGTCAGGTGCAGGGTCATCGCTACTTTGCACATCGGCACGAAGGAGCTATCTTGTGAACATGTTTCGTCAAGACGAAAAACCCATTCCGATAGCCGAGATGGTTTTCGCAAGCCTGTTCGCCGCACTGATAGCGGTGGGAGCCTATATCAGCGTCCCCATTCCGGGAAGTCCCGTGCCGATCGTGCTTCAGAATCTCTTTGTTCTGCTCGCCGGACTGACGCTCGGATGGCGCTGGTCTGCCGCCGCGGTCGGTCTCTATCTTTTCGTCGGACTGCTCGGGCTACCGGTCTTTTCAGGCGGCTCAGGCGGCATCGCCCACTTTCTCGGGCCGACGGGCGGATACCTGGTCGGCTTTCTCGTTGCAGCACCCCTTACCGGCCTTATCGCGAACGGAAACCGGCGCGATCCGCTGCACGACAACGGAACTGTGCGAGGGACCCGCAGGTCACTGCTGCGCGATATCGTCGCGGTGGTCGCCGGTACCGCGGCGGTCTATGCAGTTGGTATCCCCTGGTTGAAGGCCGTGACGGCCCTGTCCTGGACGCGAGCCGCGGCGGCAGGGCTTATCCCCTTCATCGCTGGCGACCTGCTCAAAGCAGCCGCTGCCGTGGCGGCGTTGAGACTGCTGTCACCGGCATTCCGGTACGCGTTCGGAGGGCGATACGCGGCAGAACCGCCCGAGTCGACCGAAAACCGGGCAGGATGAGGGGCTGCAGTGCCGCTGATCGAGGTCCGTGGACTTTGGCACACGTTCCCGCGCAGCTCCGGGGGCAATGAACCGTTTTCCGGGCTGCACGATATCTCGCTCGACCTGGATCCGGGGGAGTTTGTAGTGCTCGCAGGTCCCAGCGGCTCAGGCAAAACTCTCCTCATCCGCCACCTCAACGGACTTCTTGCTCCAACGGCCGGATCCATTTCTTATGCGGGTGCTCCGCTGCGCAACAAGTTGAGAGAGGCTCGGCTCGACGTTGGCATGGTGTTTCAGGACCCTGACCACCAGATTATCGGACAGACGGTCGAGGAAGATATTGCCTTCGGGCCCCGCAACACCGGGCTTGGGATCGAAGAGGTCAACCGGCGGGTGAGAGCG
>DATKUF010000058.1:0-2834 GCA_035530755.1 Spirochaetia bacterium
TCGGCAAGCAGTTCGCGGTAGTCGCCGGGTGAGCAGCAGGAGAGCACGCGCAGATAATTTTTCGCCGCGGCGCGCAGCATGGCCGGACCGCCGATGTCGATGTTCGCGCGAGCGTCTTCGAGTGTGACTCCATGCGTCCCGATCACGCGCGTAAACGGGTAGAGGTTGACCACAACGAGGTCGAAGGTGATGCTCGCGGTCCTTTCGAGATCGCTCAGGTGAGACGGATTATAGGTTTCGCTCAGGAGTCCGAGGTAGATGCGATAATCGAGGGTCTTGACGAGACCACCCTGCATCTCCGGCTGACCGGTATAGTCGGAGATCGAGAGCAGACGGCTCTTCAGTCGCTCGCCACGGTATTCGGGCGCAGAAAGAATCGTTGAAAGCGCCTCAAAGGTTCCGCCGGTTGAATAGACGCGAAGCTCAGGTTGGAGTCGCAGCAGGCCCGGTACCAGCAGTTCCAGGTTGCTCTTGTCGGCAACGCTCACTATCACGTTTCGGACTCGGACCAGATCGTCTACTTTTCTGACCTTGTTGAGTTTCACTCCTACCCCCGGGAGAGATGCGGATTCAATCACCGAGTCCGAGCGAACGATCTCCGCGCTCCAGGTAGGCGTACGCATCGTGATTGTGGATGCTCTCCGCGTTTTCGGCCTCGACGCTGAACCAGGGAAATTCTGCGAACCGTTCGATACGGACGCAGACCTCGCGGACGAGGTCTTCGACAAAGACCGGATGGTCGTAGGCGAATTCGGTGATCTGTTTTTCATCTTCGCGCTTCAGGAGCGTGTACAGGCCGCCGGACGCGGATTGCTCGATGAGGTCGATCACATCCTCGATCCAGAAGAACGGGCCAAGCTTCAGTCGAACCCGTACGATGCCGCGCTGGTTGTGAGCGCCGCGCTCGGAAATGTCGCGCGAACAGGGACAAAGCGTCAGCACCGGCACCTGAATTCCGACATAGAAGTCCCGCCGGCTGCGGCTCACCTGCCCGATATAGCTGCAGGTGTACTCCATCAGACTCTTCTGTCCGGATACCGGTGCGCTCTTTTCGAGAAAATAGGGAAATGTCACATCAGCGAACGCATCCTCAGCCTCGAGGGACTCCCGAATCGTATCGAGCATGGAAAGAAAGCGAGGCATGCCCAGGTTCTGGTAGTACTGCTGGAATACCTCGATGAACCTGCTCATGTGGGTCCCTTTGAAATGGTGCGGAAGGTCGGCAAAAAGCTGCACGGTCGCCGTCGTGTGTTGAGTCTTGTTCTTCTTGTCGAGGACGGTGATAGGATATCGGAGGTTCTTAACCCCTACTTTCTGAAGCGCGATGTTCCGTTCGTCCGGTTGTCCCTGGACATCGATCACGGTGAAGCTCCGCCGTCGCCTCGTGCCGCCGCCCGCTCGGCCGCCTCCACCGTGTTGTGCATGAGCATGGTTATGGTCATCGGTCCAACCCCGCCGGGTACCGGAGTAATCGCCGAGGCAACCTCGCTTACCTCATCGTATGCCACGTCGCCGACGAGCCTGAAACCTCGTTTTCGGGATGCATCCGCGACGCGGGTCACGCCCACGTCGATTACCACCGCGCCCGCCTTCACCATATCGGCGCGTATGAGCCCGGGTCGGCCGGCAGCTGCAATGAGGATGTCCGCCATCCGGGTAAAATGTCCAAGGTTACGCGTGCCTGTGTGGCAGAGCGTGACCGTAGCGTTCGCTTCCGCTCCCCGCTGAATGAGCAGATTTGCCAGTGGTTTGCCGACGATCGTGCTCCTGCCCACTATCACGACGTGAGCGCCGGCGATCTGTACACCGCTTGCGACAAGCATCTTGACCACACCGTGCGGCGTACAGGGGATGAAAGTGGGCCGTCCGAGCATGATCTTTCCCAGACTCTCGGGGTGAATCCCGTCGACATCCTTGAAAGGAGAGATGGCTTCGATGATGTTTTCCGAATTGATATGTGCGGGAAGCGGGAGTTGAACGAGGATGCCGTGAATGGCGGGGTCGGCATTGAGTCTCCCCACCAGCGCGAGCAGCTCGGTTTCCGTGACCGACTCCGGCAGGCGATGCTCCTCGGAGTGCATTCCGAGCTCTTCGCATGCGTGGCCCTTGCCGGTAACGTAGGAAATGCTCGCCGGATCCTCCCCGACAAGCACCACCGCCAGTCCGGGAACGAGCCCCTTCTTCTCCAGCCTTTCGATGCGCGCCTCCAAAGCCTGGCGCAACGTTGCCGCAATTGCCTTACCTTCGATCACCCGTGCGCTCATCGAAACCGCTCCTCTGTTCGTAAGACATGTATCACAAATGCCATTATTGATAAAGGAGGGCTGAAGTGGTACTATTTTGCCATCACGCAACGCAACAAGGGGATACAGTTGAACACAAGATTTCCGCGGCCGCTTCTAGTCCTCACCATAGCGCTGCTTACGGTCGGCGGTTCCGCCTTCGGGCAGGAGACTCAGCCTCCCGCCGAAAAGCCGCATAATCCGACGAAACAGGTTGCAACCTACAGCCTCGGCGACCAGATGCTCTCGTTAAATCTCGGCCTTTTTGTTCCGCTGTTCTTCTACGGCGGTTCGGCCGGAGTGACGGGAACGAACCTCTCACTCGGTGGGACCGGCTCGATCATGTGGAGTTCCTTCCTCGACAACAACTGGGCGCTCGGGTTCGACATCGGCGGAGCGTTCGCCTTCAGCCCTAACGCGCGGGCGCTGTTTCTGGTCTCAATTACGCCGCGCATTTCCTACGTTTTTCACAACTATCCGTTCGATATTCCGATATTTCTCGAAGCCGGCATCGATTTCGCCCGGCTCCAGGAAAGCTTCAAGACCGACCCG
>DATKUF010000059.1:0-2643 GCA_035530755.1 Spirochaetia bacterium
ATCCGGGATGAAGATCAGATGAAACGCAGATAGCCTACGTTGCGCCGGACTACTGACGCATATCCCGGCCACGACTGAGCAGGAGAAAAAGCCCCGAGTTGAGGATTACCAGCAGAAGAAAGCCTGTCACCACCCACAGACTCTCTGGAATTCCGTACCGGGAACCGGCCGCACTCATGAGCCAGACCGCGAACGAGCCGGCGCCGAAATTCAGCGTGAACTTGATGCCGTAGCTGACGCTCCGCCAGCGCGCCGGGGTGAGAATCGCGATCAGGCTGTTCTCGATTGGCTGCATTCCGAGGGCGAAGAAGACGTACGCGCCGGCGGTCAAAACGAGCGCGGTATTGGGAATGATCGTGGTCAGCACGATGAAGGGCAACGCCATCACGAAGAACAGGAAGTATGACCATTTCAGACTGTACCTGTCGGCAATTCGCCCGCCGGCGACCTGGCCTATCATCCCGATGACGTAGACGGCGCTGGCGATGATATCGGCGGTGAGCGTTTGCACACTGAAGCCCTTTCCGCCGGGAACGATGCCGGAAATAAGGTCGCGCAGACCTCCGGTCAAATGAGACAGCCGGGCCTCGAGAAAGGTCGGCAGAACCAGCGTGAAGCCGCGGTACATGAACCCGCCGAAAACAAGCCCCACACAGAGTACGGCGAACAGAACTGTCGTCGAATACCGTCCCGAAGGTTTACCGTCTTCAACGGTCGACGCAGCTTTGTCGGTGCCGCGCTCCACCGAAAACGGGATCACCATTGAGACGATTCCGATGGCAGAACCGATTGCACCGAGAATGACAAGGCTGAATCTCCAGCCGAGTGTGTAACTCAATACCCCGACAACAAACGGTACCGAGGCGATTCCGGCGTTCCCCCAAATTCCGTTGATCCCGAGAGCCTTGCCCCGCTGCCTGACTCCCTGCGACACGATCGCGGTTCCCGACGGATGATAGGCGGAGCAGCCGATGCCGACCACGGCAAACCCGGCGGTGAGCATCGGCAGCGACCGTGACAGTCCCGCGAGCGCAAGGCCAAGCCCCGCTACTATCATTCCGGACGCCATCGACCAGCGGTGTCCCCAATGGTCGCTGATGAATCCCCAGCCAATCGCAAGGACGCCATACAGCAGGTACATCCAGAATCCAATGCGCAGCGCAACGGCCGCGGCGACTCCCATTTCCTGGCTGATCGGAATTACCAGAGCAGGAAACACCAGCATGAAGAAATGCGTAAGAAAATGTGCCGAAGAGGCGAAAAAAAGTATCTTCCGCTCTTCGGGGTCGAGCGCCGGCTCACCGCCTGCAGCCATACCTGCCCCCTCTAATTGCTGTTCTGGGGATGCGGCGCCGGGGTCACCCGCAGCACGCGAGAAGCGACCGGCATCCCTCCGATGTTCAACGTCAGAATGTGGGTGCCCGGTTTCTGAAAAATCAGGTTGGCCACAGGAACCACCAGTTCCACGTCGCGGTTACCCTCGGCAGTATTGAGGTCCCCGCCGAGCGAAAAGAGCACGTGCTGGGATTCTTCGTGGACGAGGTTGAGCGAAAAATCCTGTTTTGCACCGAGGTTGGCAAGCCCGGCGTAGATGAACCAGTGCGTCGGCGGAGAGGGGAATGCCGGAAACTGGAATCCACTGAAGACGCCGATGACTCCCTTCTTGCCGTTGTTTTCTGTTATCACCCGGTCCGCACAAAGAAGTGCGTAGGACACTATCCCCATCTGCACGCTCCCGGCCCATGATATCCCATTCCCCGAGTCCGGTTCTATCACCGTGCGCTCGCGGAATCGGCGTGGAGAGTGAAACGCTCGCGGGCGACCGATTCGGCGCCGCGGCGGGACAGCGGCAGCGGGACCACCTCGCATTCAATCCACTTCTGTATCATATCGTCGTAGTGGCGGTTGCCCGGTCTTCCGGATTGTCCCATCGGCGCCATGATGAAGGTGCGGTCCGGGTCGGCGAGGGATGCCGTGAAGCGCATCGAAGGCGCCGCGACCGTGCGGTACTCGGCTTGCCGGCGTTCGAGTAACCTGCGGATAGGGCCCGCGCCGGTGATGACCGATCCACCGCGGGGACGCGCATTGGCAGGGTTCATCATCGACACGTTCACCGTGGTGGAGGTTCCGGGAGCGGGGTAGGGGCCGCGATTCAGGAGCCACCTGGCCGCATGGCTTTTGGCGCCTGAATAGGCAAAGAGATAGGTATGGAGTTTTCCAAGCTGCCAGCGTGCCGGATTTTTGCCGCAGGCCTCTGTTGCGACATCGAACGAGCGGGCAAGCGCCTCTTCACAGGCGGCGCCGAGACCGCCTGATGCGAATCCGGCGGCTGCAAGAAGGCGCGGAGCGCTTCCTTTCTCGAGCGCGCCGTCGACCGCGCTGTAGAGGGGCGTAGACAGCGCAAGATAGACCGGAAGTGTGCTCTTCAGAGTTGCTCCGGCAAGGATGCGATTGAGCTCAACCAGAAAGATGGTGAATATGAGTGCTCCGGCGCTGTCCCGCGACGCCGTCCGATCCCACCGTTCGAGCACGTGTTTCGCCAGAACGCTCTTCGGATTTGAAAAGGAGAATGCAAAGACCGAAGGAAGCAGATGGTCGGCCTGTGTTACGTGGGTGTCGCGCTGAATTTCCTGGAAATTCTCG
>DATKUF010000060.1:0-2910 GCA_035530755.1 Spirochaetia bacterium
AACGCCGCAACGGGGCAGGCGATCGGGGGACGCAACAAGGGGTGGCGCAAGGCGGTGCGTTTTGCGCTCACCGAAAATCCCATCGCCGATTCGGTGATAAAGCGACGGGTGAGCGATTTCGAACTGACGCTCTTTTCCGAGGCGGAGTGACGTGAGATACTGATCATGATGCGAAGTACGCGCGTAACGCCGACGAATATCATCACGGAATTTCACGCCCAGATCCAGGCGGCCCTCGGCCCCCGGCTCAAGGAGCTGTGGCTTTTCGGTTCCCGAGCGCGCGGGGACAACAAACCGGATTCCGATTATGACTTCCTCGTGGTCGCCGACGGTAACCGTAGCGAGCTTCGCAGGCTAGTCGCTGCGGCGGAGAATGACATTATGCTCAAAAGTGGCGAAGTTTTCGCGAGCGTTGTCTACACTACCGAGTTGTGGCGTACGGCGCGAAATGCACCGCTTGGCATAAACGTCCAGCGCGAAGGGCGGCGGATCGCATGAGTCCGGATCGACCGGACCCGGATGCGCAGACGGTAGGGGCAATGGAGGCACATGCGCGCTCGCGGCTTTCGGTCGCGCGCGAGCTTTTCGCCGCGGGTCACTTCGAGGACGCGGTCTCTCGTGCATATTATGCCGCCTTTCACTCGGCGACACTGCTTTTCTACTGCATGGGGCGAGTATTCTCTTCTCACGCGCAACTTGTCGGCGCATTCAACAAAGAGCTTGTCCTTCCCGGTATTTTGCCGGTGGAGCTCGCACGGTCGCTCCGAGATCTTTTCGAGCTGCGCCAGGCGGCTGATTACGACGTTCACAATACAATCGAAGGGTCCGAGGCAGACTCTGCACTGAACTTGGCCGAGGCCTTCGTCAACCAGGTCCTCGACCATGCACGCTCCACCTACCCTGGTCTTTTCAACCCCGCGGAGTAACCATGCCCCACCGACCGTTCATCGAAACACAATTTCCCCTTGCAGTGCTGAGCGCGGAGAGCTACAAGGAACGGAAGGCGGGCGCGGGACAGACCCTAGTCGGAATCGGCAAATGGTGGGGAAGAAAGCCGCTTGTTCTCGTTCGGTCGGTACTGCTAGGTTTATTAATGCCCACAAGTCCCAGACCCGACGTCGATCTTGAAGTATTTCTTCGAATCCTGACGATGGATCCGGATGGTCTTTGGCGGCGAGTGAATAGGTCGATTCCCGTCAATCGCGTCGCCGCACTACTGACCTTGGACGAAAGTTCGGGCGCAATTGAGATTTCGGACGGAAAGGCTCGGTGGGCTGGTCTCGCCGACCGAGACGTGCAGAAGAAACTGCAACGCATAGCATTCAATCGCATGAGCTACGACGAACGAATGAGTTACTGCGTTAGGCCTGAGCAGATCGCTGGCCCAAGTGCCGAGAGCTGGCGAGTGATTAATGAGCACCTCGGAACTCGGGCGAAAACCTTGCCAGAACTTTTCGAGGAACTTTCAATCAAGGCTTTTGGCCGTCGCGTTACAGTTGGAGATGCATTTTGTGGCGGCGGCAGCATTCCGTTTGAAGCCTCGCGTCTGGGCCTTACCGCAATCGGTAGCGACCTCAATCCTGTCGGTGCCCTTCTGACTGCGGCGTCTATTAGCTTTCTCGGGTCGAGCCGAGACGCGGTGCAACAAGTCCAGGAACTCCAGAATAGCATCTGGGCGTCGGCGGACGACAAAGTATCGAAATGGAGTATTGAACACGACAGTCAGGGTAACCGGGCAGATGTGTTTCTATACTGCATCGAGGCGAGGAGCCCCGCAACCGGAAAGTGGGTTCCGCTTGCCCCCAGCTGGATAATAAGCGAAAAATATCGTGTGATTGCTGAATTGGCGCCGAGGGGGGACCGCAACGATTATGATGTCATCATACGAAGTGGCGTTTCTCCAGACGAACTAAAATCGGCGAAGCATGGAACCGTCAACAATAGCGACCTCGTCTGTCCCGAAACGGGAAACCGGTACAGCATCGCCGGCCTCCGCGGTCCGAAGGGACTGCGGCTCTGGGAGAACGACGATCTTGTGCCGCGACAGGACGACACGTTCCGGGAGCGGCTCTACTGCATCCGATGGGTGACGCCCGAGGGCGTGCGCGAGTACCGGAGTGTGACCAACGATGATCTTGCGCGGGAAGACCGCGTTCTCGCGTTGCTGCGGGAGCGGTTTGCCGAGTGGCAGGAGAAGGGCTTCATTCCATCCATGAGGATCGCACCTGGGCTCGAGACGAACCGTCTGGCACGGGAACGCGGCTGGACCCACTGGCACCATTTTTTCAACCCGAGACAGTTACTCGTAAACGGGTTGATTAACTCGCTATTACCGTCGGACAATCCGATTTACCTGGCTGATGTGGGCCGGATAGCTAATTCAAACAGCCGATTGACAATATGGTATTCGGCAGCGGGCAAGGAGAGTATCTCACAGAGCTTTTCAAACCAAGCCCTGAACCCGAATTACAACTATGCCGCTCGAAGTCTATCATACGCTCAGCCAATACTAGCGGACGCAATGAACAGTGTATCGAAGACGACAATGTACGAAACACGACAGGCGACCATCAGACCCGCAGACGCGCGGTCCATCGATCTCTTCGCCGATCTTTGGATCACAGATCCCCCCTACGCTGACTCAATTAACTATCACGAGATTCTGGATTTCTTCCTGTGTTGGTATGACAAGAAGTTGAATAATCTCTTCCCCGATTGGTACAGCGATGGCCGTCCGGCCCTGGCGGTGAAGGGAACTGACGACGAGTTCAAGCGGAGCATGGTCGAGATCTACGGCAACCTCGCGGCGCATATGCCGGACGACGGACTGCAGGTCGTCATGTTCACACACCAGGACGCGGGTGTCTGGGCCGACCTCGGGATGATTCTCTGGGCGGCAGGACTCAAGGT
>DATKUF010000061.1:0-13338 GCA_035530755.1 Spirochaetia bacterium
CTCGTGGAAGCGATTCTCAGGGAACATCCGAATCATCCGCCAGTGATCAAAGTGACGGTGGTCTTCACCATCGATCAGTACGGATTTGTAAGGTTGCAACCGGGCGGGATTTCCGGCTATACTCGGCTCGACCTGCTCATACGGAACCTCTTCGACGGACCGGTCTTTGAGCCGGCACCGGGAAGTGCACCCGCGGCCGGGAAGATAACGTACATAATACAAACGCAAGCGGCGAGGTAGGATGGGAATTCGGGCTGTTGCTTTCGACGTTGATGGGACCCTCTATCCGAATCGCACGATGTATCTCAAATCCGTCGGCTTCGGCCTAAGGCACGCCCGACTCATGATTGCGTACGGCCGGGTTCGTCGTGCCATTCGGTCCATCCGCCCAATCGAAGACTTTCGTCAACTGCAGGCCAGAATGTTGTCCGAGGAGCTTTCGGTCACCGTCGACGAGGCGGCGCGGCTGGTGCACTCGATCGTGTACAACGAGTGGGAAGAGATCATCCGTGAGGTTCCCGCCTATCCGCATATTCGTGAAATGATTCTGGACCTGCGCGCCCGCGGGATCCGAACCGGAGTCGTTTCCGACTTCCCGGTAGAGAGGAAGCTTTCATTCCTCGGCCTTGGCGATTTGTGGGATTGTGCCTTTTCCGCTGAAGAGGTGAAATATCTGAAACCGAACAGGGAGCCATTCGAGCACCTCGCCGAATGCCTGGTGGTCCCTGTGTCGAGCACCCTCTACGTTGGGAACAGCTATCGGTATGATGTGCTCGGTGCGAAGAACGCGGGGATGCTTTGCGCCCACATCGCGAAGAAACCCGAGCGGAACTCGGTCGCGGACGTGACCTTTTCCGACTACCGTACGCTCCACGAGTGGATCCTGTCAAACAAGGATCCCCGGCAGACCTGACGTGGCACTCCTCTGTCAACATCGCCGCGAATCTGTTATACAATAGATAACGATCACTACTGGGAGCGGGGAACATGAATGTGGTTGGGTATCTCATAGTAATCGGCATAGTTCTCATCATTCTCGCCGTCTACCGTCAGCTCGACAAGAACAACCGGTCTCTGGAGAAAGTCAAACGATACGCTGACAAAGTTCAGGGGGATCTCGACGGTATCGTCTCGCAAAAAGCCATTGAGCTTCGCGACATGTCCATCGAAGTCGGGGTACATCAAAAGGCGGCCAAAGAAGTACTGAAACGGATTCAGGCGATCGAAGAGGGCCTCAACACCCGTGCCGTTCAAATCGAGGAGATCGGGGTCCGCATCAACGACTACGACGGCGTTCTCGATGAGCTGGTGCAGATGACCCGCCGCGTTGAAGAGAATATCAGCAGGATTAAAGACGAGTCGGAATATGTAGACAAAGTCGGCAAACGCCTTTCGGTAAGCACGCAGCGGATGAACGAATTGGAACAGAGCGTCAACGGACTGGTGGATAGATTCGACGCCGTAAACCGGGAACACGTCGGGCAGATGCAGGCCGGAGTACTCGGTTCGGTTCAGGATCGCATAAAGGAGCTTTCCTCCCAGGCATCGCAGGCGGAGAAACACGTTCGCGAGAGCGTTGGCGACCTCCGCGCACAGGGTGATACGGTCAGTCAACAGTTTCTTGGGCGTGTGCAGTCGGTTCAGGCGAAACTGGACGAATCGGTCGCTGACTACGTCGACAAGGTAGCCGCCATCGAGCAGGACTACCAGCGTCGTCTCGATGAGGTAGCCCAGCGCGGAGAACGTCTCGAAACCGCTGCGATTCAGAAGCTGCGCGAGCATATCGAGACGAAGATGAAAGCCGCCGGCCAGGAGCTCTCCGCAGAGATCAACGCGGTTCGTTCGAGTGTTGACTCCTTTCAGACTGAATCGACGGAAAAAATGCGATCCATCGAAGAGGATCTTTCCGGCGCCGAGAATCAGGTCGCCGACAGAATCAGAGAGCTCGACCGCTCGCTATCCGACCTCGAGAAAACGGCTTCAAAGGAGTTCGGATCCGTCCAGAAACAGACACGTGAGCTCGCTCAGGCGATGCAGGCCGATCTTGTCCAGGAGTCGAAGGCAAAGATCGCCGAAACCACCGACGCACTGCTTCGGCATGTCGCGGATGCACAGCAGAAGTTCGAGCGCGAAACCGCTCGTGTGGCCGCCCTCGACAAGCAATGGCAGGAGAAGCAGAAGGAGATCGCCGGGTCAATAGATGTGGCTACCCGTGGACTCGCGCAACGACTCGAGTCGGGCACCGAGGAAATCGAACAGAATGTCGTGACTCGGATCGAACAGCGCCTGTCGACCTACGAGGAGGGGTTAGGCTACCGATTCGAGAAAATTGAATCGGTGCAAAACGACATTGATATCCTCGAATCGAACCTTCGCGAATCGATGGAACGAATGGCGGTACGGGTGAAAGAGGACATGACGCAACTCGGGAATCAACTGCAGGAGAAGCGGCGCGCGGATCTGGAACAGCACAACGCCGAGATGAATCGCCTTCGCGGTTCGATGACCGAGCTGGAAGAGGGGCTGAACGAGCTGAAGAATCGCGCCTACGACAGTGTCTCCGAAAAATTGAAAGTGTTTGAGGACGATTTCTTTGCTGACCTGCGCGAACGAAGCGTTGGAATGCAAAAACGGATGGAAGACTGGCAAGCCCAGGTTCAGGTGACGCTCGACTCGATGGGGGCCGAAGGAGAGGACGAGCGAAATCGGATCGAGGCCGCCTACGCCGAGAGTCTGCAGGCGAGTCTTGCCGAAGCCCAGACCCGACTGACGGCTCAGCGGGGCCAGCTGGAACAGCAGGTGAATGATTTCAAAGCCGGAGTGGAGTCGCAGCTTTCCTCCACCGATCGCTTTGTGCGGGATCTGGAGGAGCGGCTCTCCGCGGAAATCGCCCGCGCCGAAAAGGGTGCGAAGGAAGGTTTTGAACGAAGCTTCGAGAAGATCCGGGCGGAGTTCGAGGCGGAGTTGTCGAAACTGGACAGGAACATTTCCGATCGGATGAAGAATCTTCAGGATTCCGTCGAAATCGGACATCGCGATATGGAAGCGGTGCTGGAAGCTGCGAAGTCCGACGTCACCGTATGGGAGTCTCAAGTGCTCCAGCAGATGAAGGCATCCGAGGCGGAAGTCGACGGAGAGTTCGCCGGATTCAAAGTCAACGTTTCCGATACGATAAGCGGCATTCGGGATGATTTTGAAAAGCAGAAAGACGGGCTTCTGGCCGCGACAAACGCGGAGCGCGCCGAGCTCAGGGACGAGATTGGCGCACTCGGCACCCGGATCAAGGAGCTCGAGCTTGACCTCGAATCCAGGACCCAGACGATCCTGGATACGCTCGCCGGGGAGTATCAGCAGTTTCAATCCGAGTTCCAGAGAAAAAGCAGAGACATCCAGACCGAAGCCGATACCAAGATGCGTGAGTTCAGGACCTTTGTCCACGATACTCGGGACCAGTTCGATCTCATGCAGCAGAAATTGCTGGGCAAGTTGAGCGAGGACGTTAACGTGCTCAACGTAAATCTCTTGGAAATCGACAAACGACAAAAAGGCTTCGTCGATCAGACAAAGATATTCGAGAGGGCCGACGCGCTGAAGGCGGCTCTGTTCGGCGCAATCGAAGAGATGAAACGCGATCTGTCATCGGTGGACACGCAACGGAAAGATCTGAAGAAGATCGAAACCGAATTCGCCCGGCTGCGGAAGGCGGGCGAAGAGGTGTCCGAAAAGTTCACCCGTTTCCTCGGTGAAAAACGGCGAATCGACAGCCTGGAAGAGGACTACAAACGGCTTATCGGTATGTCGCAGGCGGTGGATTTGAAGCTCGAACAGGTCACGGCAAGCAACGACACACTCGCCCAGCTGCAGCTATCCCTCAGGGGGCTCGACGACATGCAGCGCGACGTGGAATCGAAATTTCAGCGTCTGGAGAAGAAGCGGTCGATCCTGGATGTCACCGCAGAGGGAGTCGACAAGAACTTTCAGTACCTCGAGGACCTTGAGCGAAAGCTCGAAACCGTGAGGGGACAGCTCGACACGCTGCCCGGCGAGGTCGAAGAGCTCTTCGACCGTTTGGAGCAACTTTCGCTGCAGCGCAAGGACGTCGACGGCGCGGTGCGGCAGCTGAACGGGCTCGACGCGCTGCTCGCCGACGTCGAGAAGCGCATGGAGAACCTTCAGACCGCCCGGGAGTGGCTCGCGCGTACGGAAACGCGGCTGGAAGAGATATCCAGAAACGCAGAAGAGCAGGTGAAGCTGCTTGGAACTATCATGAAAGACGATGCGAAAGGCAGCAAGGAGCGCGGGGCCCCTTCTCTCAGCGCCCGGGATACCGTCATCAAACTGGCGAGACAGGGCTGGAAGGTACAGGAGATCGCCCAGGCCACCAAACTGTCTCGTGGTGAGGTTGAACTGATACTCGAGATAGCACACAAGTAGCATCTGCCCCGTCCTAAGTTACGACGCTATATCAAAATGGTTGACTGGTCGGTTCCTGATCAGTATCTTAGTCAGTAAGAATCAACCACAGGGGAATTTATGTCCAGTCGTCAGGAAAACTCGGAGGAGGCCTTCACCAACTCCCAAGAAGAACAGCGTGATCAGCAAGTGGAGTCCGATCTTGAGACCCCTGGAGCAGGTGACCGTGCCGCGGACTCCCAGAATGCAGCTTCGGCCGCCGCGTCGGGACTTTCGGAGGAAGACGATAGTGACGATCGATCTGGGGCCTCCACAGCGAGCGTTGAAGAGCTGAAAGCCCGCATCACTCTTCTCGAAGAAGAGAACGGGACTCTCAAGGACCAGTACCTGCGGAAGAGCGCAGAATTCGAGAATTTTCGCAAGAGGATGCAGCGGGACAAGGAAGACTCAATCGCGTTCGCCAACAAACAACTTCTGCTTGACATCGTTCCCATAATTGATGATTTTGAAAGGGCGATCAGGTCTGCTGAGGATTCGAAGGACTTCGATGCATTTCATGATGGCGTAGTTCTGATCGAACATCAGTTCACCGGCATGCTTGAGCGGAAATGGGGCCTGAAACGATTTGAGTCGATCGGCGAGGAGTTCGACCCGTCAAAACATGAGGCGGTCACCACTGAAGATCACCCAGACCACGAGTCGTCGATTGTGCTGGAGGACTACCAGCGAGGGTACCTGCTCCATGACAAAGTTCTGCGTTCCGCAAAAGTGAAAGTATCGATGCCAGGATCCTCGAGTTCGTGACGTCGGGCAACGTGCCTGCGCTGCCTCCCGGTCAGGGAAAAGCGAACGGCAACCGACAACACGGGAGGAGACCAGCCGTGTCGTGGATCAAGAAACAATTTATCAAAGGACAATCACCGTGCCGGTAAAGAGAGGAGTGCGATAATGGGTAGGATTATCGGAATCGACCTGGGAACAACCAACTCATGTGTTGCGATAATGGAGGGTGGGGAGCCGAAGGTTATTCAGAATTCTGAAGGCCAGCGGACTACGCCGTCCATTGTCGCCTTTACTGCGAAGGGCGAGCGCCTCGTCGGGCAACCCGCGAAGAACCAGATGATCACGAATCCGGAGAACACCGTCTATTCGATCAAACGGTTTATGGGACGCCGATTTGCGGAAGTCACCGAAGAGATGACGATGGTGCCGTATCACGTTGTTCGGGACGGGAGTGACGGGGTTCGCGTGCAGATCACCGACAAGCAGTACTCGCCGCCGGAGATCTCCGCCGCAATTCTGCAGAAAATGAAGGAAACCGCAGAGGACTACCTGGGCGAGAAGGTCACTGAGGCCGTTATTACGGTCCCGGCCTATTTCAACGACGCCCAGCGGCAGGCAACGAAAGACGCGGGGAGAATTGCCGGTCTGGAAGTGAAACGGATCGTCAACGAGCCGACCGCGGCGGCGCTTGCATACGGATTCGGCAAGGAAAAGAAAGAGGAAAAAATTGCCGTCTACGATCTCGGTGGCGGAACTTTCGATATTTCGATCCTCGAGCTCGGGGACGGAGTTTTTGAAGTCAAGTCGACCAACGGCGATACCCATCTCGGTGGCGACAATTTTGACCAGCGAATCATCGACTGGCTGATAGAGAGTTTCAAGAACGATTACGGAATCGATTTGGCAAAAGACCGAATGGCACTTCAGCGGTTGAAAGAGGCCTCTGAAAAGGCCAAGAAGGAACTTTCGAGTACTCAGACCAGTGATATCAACCTTCCGTTCATTACTGCCGATCAGTCGGGTCCCAAGCACATGCAGTATGCGCTAACCCGCGCGAAGTTTGAGCAGCTTGTTGCCGATCTCATCGAGAAGACGACGAATCCGTGCAAACAGGCATTGAGGGACTCCGGTCTCACAGCTGCGGACATCGACGAGGTGATCCTGGTTGGCGGGTCCACGCGAATTCCGGCAGTGCAGACGCTTGTTCGTGCGCTGTTCGAGAAAGAGCCTCACAAAGGCGTCAATCCCGATGAGGTAGTGGCGGTTGGTGCCGCCATTCAGGGCGGCATTCTTGGCGGCGACGTAAAAGACGTGCTGCTGCTGGACGTCACGCCGCTCTCGCTGGGCATTGAAACAATGGGTGGCGTTTTTACGAAGTTGATTGAACGAAACACCACGATTCCAACTCGGAAGAGTCAGATCTTTTCAACTGCATCCGACAGCCAGACGGCGGTTTCGATTCACGTCCTGCAGGGCGAGCGCGAGATGGCCGCCCAGAACCGAACGCTTGGTCGTTTCGACCTCGTGGGTATCCCGCCGGCACCCCGCGGCGTACCTCAAATTGAGGTTGCGTTCGATATTGATGCGAACGGTATCGTCCACGTATCGGCTAAGGATCTGGGAACCGGCAAAGAGCAGCGCATACGCATCGAGTCCTCGTCAGGCTTGAATGAGGACGAAATCAAGCGAATGGTGAAAGAAGCCGAAACGCATGCTGACGAGGACCATAAGACTCGAGAGCGTGCGGAGGCGAAGAACGAGGCCGACAATCTCGTCTACGCAACGGAAAAATCACTTAAGGACTTCGGTGATAAGGTTTCCGCAGAGGACCGATCCAAGATTGAGACAGCCATCACGGAGCTTCGTGCGGCTCTCGATTCGCAGGATCTCGGCGATCTGAAGGCGAAGATCGAGAATTTGAAACAGGCGTCCTACAGGCTTGCAGAAGAGGTCTACAAGAATGCATCGGCCGGGCAGGGGCAGCCCGACGGCGACGGAACCGGGGAGCAGAGCAATGCCGGTGCCGGAACGGGCGGCGCAGAAAAAGCCGCACCCACCGGTGACAACGTGGAAGATGTCGACTACGAAGTCGTTGACGACGAAGAGAAAAACCGGTAATCCCGTTCGTACGAACATGCAACAAGGGTAACTGACTTGGCGAAACGCGACTACTACGAAGTTCTCGGTGTGGCGAAAGGTTGCACGAAGGACGACATTAAAAAGGCCTACCGTAAGCTCGCCGTTCAGTTCCATCCGGATCGCAATCCGGGCGACAAGGCGGCGGAAGAGAAGTTCAAGGAAGCGACCGAAGCCTATGAAGTACTTGCCGATGAGAAGAAACGGCAGGCCTACGATCAGTTCGGTTTCGCCGGGGTGGAAGGCATGGGCGGCAACGCCGGCGCGCACGATTTCTCCGGCGTTTTTCGCGATTTCGAAGATATTTTCGGTGACTTTTCGGGCATTTTTGATTCGTTCTTCGGCGGGACCGGAGGGCGACAGCGAACGCGCGGTCGAAGCGCGGTTCAGCGCGGCGCCGACCTGCGCTACGACCTTGAGATTTCCTTCAAGGACGCTGTGTTCGGAACCAAGGTGGAAGTCTCCTACGCGCGGAATACCACCTGTCAGGTTTGCAGCGGCAGCGGCGCAGAATCGGGAAGCGGACGAAAGACATGTCCCACATGCGGCGGCGCCGGCCAGGTCCGTCGAAGTTCCGGTTTTTTTTCGATAGCCTCGACCTGTCCGAGCTGCAACGGCGAAGGTTCGATAATCGATAACCCCTGCCGTGCTTGTTCGGGAACCGGTGTCGCACGGAAGAGTCAGAAAATAAAAGTCACGATCCCACCGGGAATCGAAACCGGTAAACGTATCAACATTCACGATCAGGGCGACGCCGGGCCCAACGGTGGTGCCGCTGGTGACCTCTATGTATTCATTCATGTGAAGGGCCATGAATACTTCGAGCGATCGGGAGAGGACGTCTATTGCGTCATTCCGATAGGCTTTACCCAGGCGGCGCTTGGGGCGGAAATTCAGGTTCCGACGCTTGATGAGAAGAAGGTCAAGGTGAAGATTCCACCGGGAACGCAGAATGGCAAAATTCTCCGGTTGAGGAACGAAGGAATTCCGCATCTCCAGAATCCGGCACGTCGGGGAGACCTTTACGTAAAAGTCCAGGTGATGATTCCCGAGCGGCTTTCGGGACGCGCGAAGACATTGCTGAAGGAGCTTGCGGAAGTTGAGGGTGAGGATTCAAATCCACAGCCGATACCCCTTGCAGAGCTGCGCGGGTAGATCGACCGCAGGCGCAGAATGAAAAAAAAACTGACGCGTCGCCGACGACTGATTCTGGACTCGGGACTCCAATACCGCATGGTCACGCGACTGGTGGTCTCGGTAGTGGCAGCTGTCGTTCTGTTCAGCACTCTTTTTGTGATCTATTACTGGGTTTCCTACATGTCCGGTGACAACCTTTTCAAGGAATACGTTGTCGTCTACAAACAGGTTCAGACGGTAAAAACAGTCAAAGTAGATGGCGTCCCTCTCGAGCAGCGATACTACGAAACGCTGGCGCAGCCGCCGACCACCCGTCTCCAGCTGATTCTGCCGGCACTGCTCGTCAACAATCTGCTCATTATGTTCGCTCTCGCCGGGATGGCTTTCCTTTATTCGCACAAGCTTGCAGGGCCGGTGTATCGCATCAAGGGCGTAATAAATCGATCACTTGCCGGTGATGCCGATCAGCGAATCTACCTTCGGGAAGGTGATGAGCTGAAGGACCTGGCAGAAAAAGTCAACGCCCTCCTCGAACGACTCGACCGTTTCGG
Source organism: Spirochaetia bacterium (assembly GCA_035530755.1). Classification (GTDB taxonomy): domain Bacteria; phylum Spirochaetota; class Spirochaetia; order DSM-27196; family DATKUC01; genus DATKUC01. The sequence goes on from DATKUF010000061.1 coordinate 9,021, forward strand.
CACGGCGTAAACACGAAAAAGTAGAAACTGCGCCGCGGGAGCGGATGCGGTTCAGTCTTCACGCACAATTCGCCGAAAAGTAACGAAGAGACCCGGCTTTGCGGGACGAGGAAAGAGGAGAAGCGCCAGTGAACCGCCCGTCGAGAATTCTATCCATTGCCGTTATGGTTGCCGCGGTTCCGATTCTCGCTGTGCAGGCACAATCCGGTGCCAACAAGAAACCGCTGCTGATGCCGGGCGTGACTTCCGCTGTGGAGACAACCTCTGCCGGCGGGGTGACCTCGGCAACGGACGCCGTCCAGAAAGGCCCGGTCTCCACGGCCGGCGCCGGCGGTACGCCCGCCAACGGCGGTACGCCCGCCGCCGGAACATCGGCGGATCTGCCGACACCCTTCGACCCAAAGGAACTCGACGGGAGCTGGCTCAAGTTCGACCAGAATGACGACGGTCGAATCGACTACGCCGCAAAGCTTGACGAAAGCGGACATAAGATGAGAGAGGCGTTGGACTTCAATTACGACGGCTATTTCGACGACTTCCTCTACTATTCACGCGGGGTACTTGTTCGGGAAGAGATTGACAGCAACTTCGACCGCAAAATAGACATATGGGTATTCATCGAAGGCGGGGTCTACATCGGTCGTACCGAGCTGGACAAGGATTTTGACGGGGTCCCGGACGTTATAAAGGACTATGGCAAAAAAAAGTGAGGTGATCTTCGGGTACCACGCCATTGAAGAGTACCTGAAGCGTGGCCTGGGCGGAACGCTGTGGATTGTCGCCGGAAAAGAGCCGGCGCGGCGAAGAGTTGCCCAGCTTGAAAGTGCCGCGCGATCCCGCGGAATAACGGTGAGAGTCGCTCGTGACAGGATGGAACTCGCCTTGTCCTGCGGCATTGACCCAACCGGAGCGGCCGAAGTCGTACTTGTTCTTGCGCCCATGCCGCAGGCGCCTGCTTTCGGGAGAGGGGATGAGCCCGTGAGCCTCGAAGCCATACTGCCGGAACTTGGGGATGAGAGTCTTGTTCTTCTGCTCGACGGCATCACGGACGTTCAAAATCTCGGGGCGATTATCCGGTGCGCGGATCAGTTTGAGGTTTCTGCGGTAATTATTCCCACGCACAAATCGGCGCACCAATCCGCGACGGTGGGACGAACTTCAGCGGGAGCTTCCGCGCATGTCCGGGTCATCGAAGTGAAGAATCTCACGCGCGCAATTGAGACGCTCAAGGCGGCGGCATTCTGGATCTACGGAGCGGAAGCCGGGGGCGAGGTTGTGTCGAGCTGCTCGTTCACCGGAAAGAACGTTCTGGTGATGGGTAGTGAGGGAAAAGGGATCAGCAGGTTGGTTCGCGAAAATTGCGACAAGCTTGTTTCAATCCCCACCCGCGGTCACGTCGATTCACTCAACGTTTCAGTGGCGACCGGAATCCTGCTCTACGAGATTCGACGACAACAGTGGCACTCCGCGGAAGCCGAATCGACAGCTGAAAGTCAACGGAATCGAACTGATTGACCGGGAGTGGCGTGCCGAACAGTTGAGTAATCGGCTCAATTCCCGAAAATTTTCGCGCCGATGTCCGATCTGAACCAGGCACCGTCAAACCGGACAAGCTGCGCGGCCGCATAGGCCTCTATGCGGGCCTGCAGAATTTCATTCCCCAGACCGACCGCAGTGAAACAACGTCCGCCGCCGGTACGGACCCCACCATTCCGATCGAGATGCGTCGACGCGTGAAAGATGAGGCGGTCCTTTTCGGGAATAGCGGGGATAGGATCGACGCGGATTCCTTTTTTGTAGGAGCCGGGGTAGCCGCGGCTCGCGACCACCACGCCAAGCGCACATTGATCGGAAATACTCAGAGGAAACTCCGCGATCTTCCCGGCAATAACCGCATCGCAGACGTTCCCGATATCGCTTCCGATAAGCGGAAAAAGCACCTGGGTTTCCGGGTCGCCGAATCGCACGTTGTACTCGAGCAGTTTCGGCCCTTCTTCGGTGACCATAAGCCCGAAATAGAGCACGCCCTTATAGAGAAGCGATTCCTCGCGGAGTCCGGCGAATGTAGGTTCTACGACTTCTTTACGTATACGATCGAGCGTGGCGAGGTCCAACCAGGGCACGGGGCAGACGGAACCGAGCCCTCCCGTGTTCGGTCCGGTGGCACCTTCGCCGGCTTTCTTGTAGTCAGCGCAGGGCGGCAGGAGCAGATAATCCTTTCCATCACAGAGCGCGAAGATCGATACTTCAAAGCCCGAGAGATAGTCTTCGACGAGCAGAACGTCGTTGCGCAGCACCTCGCTTGCAAACGAGAGCAATTTCGCGCGATCGGTCGACTCGAGAACTCCTTTCCCGGCAGCGAGCCCGCTCTTTTTGAGCACGACCCGCTGCGAACGCGATTCCAGGTAGTTCCGACATTCGGTGAAGTCGCGAAACTCCCGCGCCGCCGCAGTAGGAATATGATGATCGATCATGAACCGTTTTGAAAAGGACTTGCTGCCTTCGAGTTGAGCCGGTCGCGCGCCGGGTCCGAACGCGGAGATCCCGGCATCTGTCAATACGTCTACGAGTCCGGCGACCAGAGGATCTTCGGGTCCGATGAAAGCGAGGGTAATGCGGTTTTCGCGGCAGAATCGGACAACTTTGTCCGGATTGGCAACATCAAGGTCCGAAACGTTGGTGGCCACGTCGGCTGTTCCCGCGTTTCCGGGCGCGACAAAGAGTGCTGACGTGCGTTTACTTTTGGAAAACTTCCAGGCGGCGGCATGTTCACGGGCGCCGCCGCCGATGACCAGAATCCTCAAGTTGAAACCTCCTGGTTTTCGACGCACACTGCGATCGGTACCGGCTAGTCAGATCGGAATTACCGTCGGCCGTGGATTTGTTCCTCGAGCAGATTTCGCACAACTTCTGGATAGAGGCGGTGTTCGATCTCATGGATCTTCTGCTCGACCTCATCGATCGTCTGCAGGGAACTCCTGACAAATGACTCCTGCGCGATCACCTCTCCGCCGTCCAACACGGCGTCGACAAAATGAACGGTAACACCAAGCTCAGTATCCTTCGAACGATAGCTTTTTTCAATCGCGTGTGTTCCCGGATACTTTGGAAGGAGCGATGGATGTATGTTTATGATCCGTCGAGAAAATGCGTCAACGAAGAGCGACGTAAGAACACGCATGAAGCCGGCAAGAACTACCAGGTCGACCGCAAGCCCGGACAGAATCGTGATCGCCGCGCGTTCGAAAACCTTGCGATTATCGGGCGCGTATGGCAGATAGTAGGCGGGGATCCCGAGAAGCTGTGCACGACTGAGGACGGGCGCGGACCGACGGTCGCTGATAACAGCGACAAGCTCGTGGGGTCCGGACGGGGTGAAAGCAGCGGCGAGCGCCTGGAAATTGGTCCCGGCGCCTGATGCCAGTACCGCGAATCTAGCCACGTGTCAGTTCTCCGATCTCCATCAACCGGGTTCCGTGCGTAGCGGCAACGGAAACCACGGAATCCACATCACGGCGTGCAACAACGAGCGCGATACCTACCCCCATGTTGAATACGCGACGCATTTCATCAGTCTCGATGCGGCCCGCACGCTGGATCTGCGAAAAGATCTCCGGCACGTTCCAACTCCACGAGAATATCGCACCACATTGAGGCGGTATAACCCGTGCAAAATTTCCCATCAGTCCGCCGCCCGTGATGTGGGCAGCACCGAGAATGCGGCCGGTAGCCAACAGATTCTTGAGTGCGTCGACATAGATCGTGGTCGGAGTCAGCAACTCGCGCCACGCGCCGCGGTCGGTCTCCGGAAGCGCCTTTCGAGCGAGTGAAAATCCATTCGAATGGATTCCCGAGGAGGGAAGGCCAAGTATCAGATCTCCAGGCTGCATCTCCTTCACGCGCGGCAGCATCTGGGACTTCTCGACGATCCCCGTGCAAAACCCTGCCAGTTCGAGGTCGTTCGGACCGTAAACGTCCGGCATCTCTGCCGTCTCACCGCCGGTGAGTGTGCAGCCGGCAATTTCGCACCCACGCACAACGCCGGTGATGACCTGCTCCAGCACCGGTTCGTCAATTCTGCCGCACGCGATGTAGTCGAGGAACGTCATCGGTTCCGCCCCACAGACAATGAGGTCGTTCACGTTCATTGCCACGAGGTCTATTCCGATTGTATCGAACTTGCCGAGTTTGCGAGCAACGAGGATCTTGGTTCCGACTCCGTCGGTTGTCGAGAGCAGCATCGGCTCCCGGTACAGGGCGGGATCAAAAGGGATCCCGCCACTAAATCCACCAATGTTGCGCGACACTGCGGAGGATG
>DATKUF010000062.1:0-11612 GCA_035530755.1 Spirochaetia bacterium
TGTTATTCTGAGCTTCAACTCGTAGACGAGCGGATAGTGGGCCGAAAACCTGAGAGCTTGAGTTTCGGCGAGGCGGCAACGCTTCCGCTTACGACCATCACGGCATGGGAAGCTCTGTTCGACCGGATGCATATCAGGCAAAGCGAAACAGCAACGGGACGATCGATCCTGATAGTCGGCGGCGCGGGCGGTGTGGGCTCGATTGCCACACAACTCGCCAGGACGGTCGCGGGCCTCACCGTGATCGCCACCGCGTCCCGACCCGAATCCCGCGAATGGTGTCTCGCCCATGGTGCCGACCTTGTGATCGACCACACGGTGGATATCCCCGCACAAATTCGATCGAAAGGTTTCAAATTCGTCGATTACATATTCTGCCTGAACAGCATAGACGAGCATTTTCCCGCCCTCGCTGAAATTGTCGCGCCTTTCGGCTGGGTATGTTCCATTGTCGGTAGTTCGTCGACACCGGACATAAAGTTGCTTTTCGACAAGAGCGCCGGATTCACCTGGGAGCTGATGTTTACCCGTCCCAAGTACGGGACGGAGGACATGATTGAACAACATCTGTTGCTCGACCGGGTTTCGAAGCTCGTGGATGCCGGAGCCATCCGAGCCACTCTCAATCACCGGCTCTCACCGATCGACGCGGCGAATCTGAAGATCGCCCACCGCATGATAGAGAGCGGGCACACGATAGGAAAGATCGTCATAGAACGTTCAACCCGGGAGACCCGCAATGGGAACGAATGAAACAAAGACGAAGTGTATCGGGATCCTCACCAGCGGAGGCGATTGCCCGGGCTTGAACGCGGCCATCCGCGGCGTGGCGAAGGCTGCGGTAAATCGGTACGGGATGAGAGTTGTCGGCATCCATGACGGCTTTCGTGGTCTGGTCGAGAACCGGACTGTGGCGCTCGACGACAGAAACCTGAGCGGGATTCTCACCGTGGGCGGAACCATTCTCGGGACCAGCCGCGACAAGCCGAACAAAATGATCGTCGGCGGGAAGAAAATGGACATGACCGCTGCGGCCATCGAGAATGTCCACCGTCACCAGATAGACTGCCTGGTCTGTCTCGGGGGAGGGGGGACGCAGAAGAACGCCTATCACCTGCACACCGCCGGCAAGATCAACATCATGACGCTGCCGAAGACGATTGACAACGATGTTGTCGAGACCGACATCACGTTCGGTTTCGATACTGCAATGAACACGGCGGCTGAGGCAATTGACCGGTTGCACACAACCGCGACGAGTCATCACCGCATAATCATCTGCGAGATCATGGGGCACAACAGCGGCTGGCTGACACTTGGAGCTGGAATTGCCGGAGGCGCCGACGTTATTCTCATTCCCGAGATTCCCTACGATCCCAAGTATGTCGCCGAACATCTGCTCACCCGCCGAAGAAGCGGAAAGCGTTTCTCGATTGTCGCGGTCGCCGAGGGTGCTGTGTCGATCGCAGAAGCCCGGGCAATGGAGAACGGCGGAAACGAAAAAAAGAAATCCGATTCTGCAGGGAAACCGATAACCGCGAAGAACGACATCGGAGAGATCTATCATCTTGTCCAGGAATCCAAGGCCAGCCGACTCGCACGCGAGCTTCAGCAGCTCACCGGTATCGAAGCGCGTGTGACTTCGCTTGGACACGTGCAACGCGGCGGCATTCCGACGCCGACGGACCGACTCTACAGCACTCTGCTCGGTACCCGTGCGGCCGAGCTTCTTGCAGAAGGAACATACAACGTCATGGTGGCCATAAAGGGGCAGACCTGCGAACCGGTGCCGATCGAGAAGGTCGCCGGAAGGAAGAAGCTTGTTCCTGTGGACCATCCATGGGTGGTATCCGCGCGCCTGGTTGGATCCTGTCTGGGAGATCGATTGAAAAAGCGATAACCGGCGATCCGGTCACCCGGCCAGCCGCAGCAACCGTTCGCGGAATGCGACATACGAGCAACTGAGCAGCACTACCGCGGATCCTATCAGCGCCGGAAAACGGACCTCCTCGCCGAAAACGAGAAGCCCGAGGAACAGATTCAGTACCGGTGTGAGAAACGCGAGAAGGCTGCCTTCGGTTGCGGTGACGTGTTTGTAGGCCCAGGTCATCGCGAGCTGCCCGATTGTCGCGATAATACCGATTGCAAGCAGCAAGAGCCAGACACGCGCGGAAAACGTAAACGAGCTTCCACCGGCGGGAATGCCGACCACCATCAGCCCGAATACGCATTGGGAAAGATAAATCACGTAGGGGGAGTCCGTCTCACGCAGCTTCTTGATGGCAACAACGGCAACGCCCGCAAGGACACCGCCACAGAGCGCCAGTAGCTCCTCCACGCCGATCGAACTGAATCCGATAAATCCTCCCGGGGACCCCGAGCTCACAATCAGCCAGATGCCGACGAACGAGAGAAGCCCGGCCACGAGTACGTCGGGCGCGAGACGCTCCTTCAGAAGCGCGGGCGCCAGAAGCGCGGCGAACATGGGATAGGTATAGTTGAGAACCGTGCCTTTCGCGAGGCCGATATGCATGATCCCGCGGTACATGAGATAGACTGCCGTGGCGCCAAACAGGCCCCGCACTATGAGCCACCGATAGTTGGTGATTTGCAGGCGGATCAGGTGAAGGACGGCCAGGCCGACAATCACGAACGCTCCGGTCAGGAAGCGTGCCGAGGCGACAACCGATGTGTCGACCGTTTTCACAAATGGAAGCAGTACCGCCATGGCCGAAAAGAGCAGGCTTGATGCGACCATGCCAATCATCCCTCGAGCGGTGGAACGCATCACTGTCTCGGTACGTTCATCTGATCAATTGTCAGAGTCCGGCGCATCGCGTCGAAAACCGCCCGCAGGGCAGCCTTATCAAACTGCCTCACGGTACCGGGGCTGTAGTTCTCGATGGCGCCGGAGTGAATGAAATAGCGAACTGCGGTGAACGGCTCGCTCCCCGGGATAGCATACACCACCTCGTCATACCGATTTCCTGCGCCGGCATCGGAGTACGATGCCCTGGAGTAGGTGACGCCGTCCTGCGTTACGGGGGTGGGATCCGTGTCGGATTCCGGGAGAAAGATCTCCGCGCCCCACGCAGGCGGGAAAGGGATCATCTCGATGCTGAGCCGGGTGTCGGGTGCGAGGTTGGTCCCGGTGCAAAGCTTTTCGGGAATAGAGAAGGAAACGCCCTTGATCTCCTTTCCCGGCCCGAGTTCCGTATAGACGTAGGATTGGTCGATTTTCCATCCGTCGGGATAACGCAGAGAGAATCCTCTGGAGCTGTCGGCGAAGATGTTCGGGCATCCGCCCGGATCGGGTTTCACCAGGATGCAGCCGATTCGTGTCTGTTGTCCTCCTGCTGCGCTTTTTTCTATCAGAGTGGCTCCCTGGCCTTTGGACCAGAAGACAAACGATTCATCCGTGTTCGCATACCGCGCCCCGTCTGCGGAAATAACCTGCGCCAGCGAGTAGCTCCTTCCGTCGCTCAAGTTGAGCGTGACCCGACGGTCCGCGTAATACGATGCTTCAATGGTCACACCGTTGTCGCAGGCGTAAGTGACCTTCGTCACCGGGTTGCCGGCCAAAGAGGTGGCGCAGGACAAGAACAGATAGGGCAGGACTGACAGCGTCGCGATGTGGATGGTCCGTTTCATCCGGCCATTCTATACGATTTGCCTGATCCGATTCACCCTGTTGGACCGATCTGCGCGCATCCCCTTCCCGGGCGTCAGCGCAGGCAGTAACTTGGTTCTCTATGGAAACGAACGAACAACAATCTGACGCACAACAACGAATGGGCGCCGACGAAAAGGCTTTGAAAATGAACCTCGACAGGAGCGTCCACGGTGCCTTTGCAGAAATTGGCGCGGGTCAGGAGGTCGCGCGATGGTTTTTTCACGTCGGGCACGCCTCGGGGACCGTCGCAAAGGCGATGTCCGCCTACGACATGGCGGTGAGCGACGCTGTCTATGGTCCGACGACACGATATGTCAGTCGACCGAGGCTGGATGCGATGCTCGACTACGAGTACGCGCAGCTTTTGGAGCGTCTGGACGCCAAGCGCGGTGCAGACACCACTTTTTTTGCCTACGCCAACACGGTAGCCACCCGCAGCAGTTCCCGGCAGCAGGAAGGTCGCGGCTGGATGGGTATTCGCTTTCAGCACTCTCCCCGGTCGCTTCCTTCGGATATCGTTATACATGTGAAACTCTTCGACTCGGAGAACTCCCACGAGCAGGAAGCAGTCGGGTTGGTCGGGGTGAATCTCATATACGCGGCATCATACCTGCGGGAGGATCCGAACCGGGTCATATCGTCGCTCCTCGATTCGGTATCACGAGGCCGAATCGAAGTCGACATGATTCAGTTTCGCGGCCCCGCATTTCCCGGAATTGACAACAGGCTCATGAGTCTCGAGCTTGTGCGGCAAGGGTTGACCGACGCCGTGATGTTCACCGCCGACGGAGAGGTTGTCGAACCGGCAGACGTCCTGTACAAACGGCGGATTCTCCTGCTTCGCGGCAGCTTCCGGCCGATCACCAACACAATCATGGATATGGTTACCAACGCGAAGGAGCAGTTCGTCCGGGACTTCCCCGGAGAAGACAAAGAGCCGGTGATTCTGTTTGAAATGTCACTCAACAATCTCCTTGGCGAACGTGGCATTGATCCGGCGGATTTTCTGGTTCGGGCCGATATCCTGCAGACGACCGGAGCTTCGGTCCTGGTGACCAATCTGGCTCACTACCACAGTGTCGCGGCGACGCTGTGCCGGTTCACCACCGCCTACATCGGTGTGGCTCTCGGAGTTCCGGCGCTTGCCGAGATTTTCAAGGAGAAATACTACGCCGAATTGTCCGGAGGAATTCTCGAATCACTGGGACAGCTTTTCAGGCCCCAGGTGCGGCTCTTCGCTTACCCGTTCAAGAATGCGACCGACGGGGTAATTACCACTCTGGAGAAACTCCGGGTTACCGAAAATCTTCGTCTGCTTTTCGACCACCTCGTGACAAACCGATTGATCCTGCCGATTGAACGGTGGAACGCCGATCGGCTCGAGATCTTTCCGAGTGAAGTTCGAAGAATGATAGCTGAGGGTGACACTACCTGGGAGTCTCTGGTCCCCGCTTCGGTCGCGAAGACTATCCGCCGGCAGGGATACTTCGGCTACCACGCCGAAACGTAGTTCTGCGCGTCAAATCCGCGCCTTCGCCAGTCTACAACCCGAAAAACCTGCGCGCAATTTCCTTCATCACTCCGTCGGAAGCACGCGAATCGAGCACGATATCGGCGGCATCCCGCGCAACCTGATGTGCATCGCCGACGGCCAACCCGAGTCCGGCCGCCCGGATCATGTCGACATCGTTCGCCGCATCACCGACGGCGACTGTCTCCTCGATCGGTATTTCCAGTGTTGAGGCCAGTCGCGAAAGCGCAGTTCCCTTGTTGACTCCGGCCGCGACTATCTCGAGGTAATGGGGCTTGGAGAACATCATTTCTGCCGGGCCGGCGGCCGCAGAAATGGCGTCCCGGTGTTCAACGAGAAGCTCATGGGCGCCGATGAAGAGCAGTTTCGGCGATCCATCCGGAAGCGCAGCAGCAATGTCATCCACCACGCGCCATTTTGTCCCGGTCGAGGCCCCGTAGGTCCTCGTTGTGTCGGTAAGCGTTTCAACCAGAAACTCATCCCCGAGGTAGCCCTGAACGTGAAGCCCCTTCTCCTTCGCGTAGGCGACGATCGAGGCAATGGAGGGTTGCTGCAGGTATTGCCGGGTAACAATTCGCCTCGTGTCCGCGGTGACGACGCGGGCACCGTTGAAGGAAATGAAGTATTCGTCGTCGGCGAGCGGCAGAATCGTCGATGCGATGCCGTGGATGCTCACGTCGGCCCGCCCGGAGCAGAACACGATGGCTATGCCGGCCTCGTGCATGCGTCGAAGCGCTTCACGATTGGCCTCCGGCAGGGTTCCGTCCGGCGCGAGCAGCGTGTCGTCAATGTCGGTTGAAAGCAGTCGGTACATGCAGCGAATCTACACGCTGCAGCGTTCTGTTGCAAGTTGACGACGACGGGTTGCTCTGCACTGCATTTGTCTCTACAATCTTATCTATCCTCGGAGAATCGATGAACAATTCCCCAAAAAGAAACAAACCGCAGAATTCGCCGCACGGCGCGGCGTCGACGCATCAAACTACCTTCATAGTCGGAGAAGCCGGCGAACTTCTCCAGTTTCTCCGTGAGCGACTGACCGGGAAGGGACGCAACGCGGTCAAGTCCCTGCTTGCGCACCATGCGGTCTCGGTCGATGGCGCGACGGTCTCCCAGTTCGATCACCCGCTGTCTGCGGGTCAAAAGGTGACGGTGGATCGTTCCGGCAATCCCGGGAATCGGGAAGTTCCCCGGAATCCCGCGGCCGGCGGGAAGTCGATACGCGGCAGGATTTCGGGCGCCGAAGCGAATATTCTCCGCGCAGGAATGCGCATCCTGTTCGAGGATGAATCGATCGCGGTCGTGGAAAAGCCCGCCGGTCTGCTCTCAGTTGCCACCGGCAAGGGGGACGAGCAGACTGCCTACAATCTTCTGTGGGACCACGTGGCGAAAGAGGGCGAAGGGCGGCGAATCTTCGTCGTGCACCGCCTCGACCGGGATGCATCGGGCATCATGATGTTCGCGAAGGATCCGGAGGTCAAGAAGACCCTGCAGAGCGAGTGGGACGAATCGGTTGTCGAACGTTCCTATCTCGTCGTGGTTGAGGGGCAGATCGCGCAGCCTGCTGGAACAATCACTTCCTGGTTGAGAGAGACCAAATCACTGCATATTCGTTCGAGCAGGGTGCCGGACGACGGGAAGAAGGCGATCAGCCACTATCGGGTGGTGCGAAGTACGCCTGCCTACTCCCTGGTCGAAGTCACTCTGGAGACAGGACGCAAGAACCAGATTCGCGTCCACATGTGTGATCTCGGGAATCCGGTGGTGGGCGACAAGAAATACGGTTCAGAGGGCAATCCGATCCGGCGCCTCGCCCTGCATGCATTCCGCCTTGTCTTTCGTCATCCGACAAGCGGCGAGCTCATGCGCTTCGAAACCGAAGTTCCCCGCGAATTTCTCCGCCTCGTCGGACCGGAAAAAAGCACCTCCGCCCGCCGAACCTCGCCCTGAGCGTTTCGATTTCTTCCTGTGCGGGCTTTCTCCATTTCCGTTGACAGATAATAAAGATCTCCATATATTTAATATTACTTTATTATTTAGTGGAGTTACAGGAATGAATTCCAAGTCCCGGATCGTCGACGCGCTTCATGAGTGGCTGGAGCTTTCCCGCAACCGGTCGATGAGAGGCCTTTTCCGGTACGCCAGGGAGAAGGGCCTGTCGATGCATCAGATTGGAACCCTTTTTCATCTGAGCCGCCGTCGGACAAGCGGTGTGTCCGGCATTGGTGATGACCTGGGGGTGACCAGCGCGGCGGCGAGTCAAATGCTCGAGCGACTCGTGCAGTCCGGGATGGTTCTTCGCAGCGAAGACCCGAATGACAGGCGCGCCAAGCGAATCGTGCTCACCGACGCCGGAGAACAAATTGTTCGGGAGAGCACCGAGATGAGAGGGCGCTGGTTCGCCGACATTGCGGGTCTCCTCTCGGCGGATGAACGGAAGATTGTGCTGTCCGCGCTGAAGATTCTCATCACCCGGATGCGCGAACTGGACCCAGCCGGGGAAGACGAGCTCTGTGATCGTCCAGCGGACATATCTTCGAAGGAGACAACGAAACAATGACACGCCTCGCCCGATACGTTCGGCCCTATCTACCGCTTCTTGCAGTCGCTATTGTACTCCTGTTCATCCAGGCTTACAGCAACCTGGCTCTCCCCGACTACATGTCCAGAATAGTAGATGTGGGTATCCAGCGCGGCGGGGTTGCAGCCGCGCGGCCGGCCGCGACCCTCGGGGCATCGACGCCAACTTCACTGCAAATCCACTACATGGTACAAACCGGTGGTTCGATGCTGCTCCTCACCCTGGTAGCGGCGGGCTCTGCTATTTTGACTGGCCTGATCTCGGCGCGGATCGCATCCGGATTGGCGAGAGATCTTCGCGCCGCGGTATTCGGACGTGTGGTGAGTTTCGGGAGCGCAGAGTTCGACAAGTTCTCATCGGCGTCACTTATCACTCGGACGACAAACGATATCATGCAGATCCAGATGGTAGCGGTGAGCCTGCTGACCATGGTCTTCTACGCGCCCATCATCGGTGTCGGTGGGATTATTCGTGCCGTAGGCAAGAGCAGCTCCATGTGGTGGATCATCGGACTTGCAGTTTCGGTGCTCATGGTGGTGGTGCTTACGGTCTTTCGCATCGCGGTCCCGAAATTCAGGATCATGCAGAGGCTCATTGACCGCCTCAACCTGGTGAGCCGGGAAAGCCTCTCCGGAATGATGGTCATCCGCGCCTTCAACATGCAGAGACACGAGGAGAAACGGTTCGACTCCGCAAATCGCGATCTTGCCGACACGATGCTTTTTGTGAACCGGGTCATGGTCGTCATGATGCCGTTCATGATGCTCATCATGAACGGGTTGACGCTCCTGATCATCTGGGTAGGTGCAAAGGAAGTTGCCGCTGCCAGGATGCAGGTCGGGGACATGATGGCGTTCATGCAGTACGCAATACAGATCGTATTTGCGTTTCTTATGCTGTCGATGATGTTCATCATGCTTCCGAGAGCTGCGGTCTCAGCCGCGCGGGTTGCCGACGTACTGGAGACGGAACCTGCGATCAGCGACCCGCCGGCGCCGGAAAACTTCGACAGTGCGTCCGACGGAACAGTCGAGTTCCAAAACGTTTCGTTCCGTTATCCCGGGGCCGAGGAGGATGTCCTGCACGACATCAGCTTCACCGCGCTGCCCGGGCGGACCACGGCGATCATCGGGGCAACCGGCTCCGGGAAGAGCACGATCGTCAATCTCATTCCGCGGTTCTACGATGTCACTGCCGGTTCGATCGTGGTCGGCGGACGTGATACGAGGAATGTCACTCAGGAGGAGTTACGAAGCAGGATCGGTTTCGTTCCACAGAAGGCGGTGCTCTTTTCCGGGACGATCGGTTCGAATCTGCGCTACGGCGATGAGGCGACCGACGCGGAAGCGGTGGACCAGGCGGCACGGATATCCCAGGCGAGCGAGTTCATTTCGGCGTCACCGGAAGGAATGGACGCCCCGATCTCTCAGGGAGGCGTGAACGTCTCCGGCGGTCAGAAACAGCGACTCGCCATTGCACGCGCGCTCGCGAAACGAGCGCCGATCTACATTTTCGACGATAGTTTTTCGGCGCTCGATTTCAAGACCGACGCGAACCTTCGCAGAGCATTGAAGCAGCATACCGGCTCCAGCACGGTGTTAATTGTGACCCAGAGGGTTTCGACGATCAGGAATGCCGAACAGATCGTCGTTCTCGATGAGGGCACGATAGTAGGCAGCGGGACGCACGCCGAACTCATGGAAAAGTGCGAGACCTACCGCGAGATTGCGACCTCCCAGCTTTCGAAGGAGGAACTGTCATGAGCAGTCACCAGGAGGCGGGCGGAAACCGGGCGGTCGGTGCAGGCCGGTCATCCATGCGGAGTCCGGGAATGCGCGGCGGTCCGCTGGGCGGTCACGGAGGGATGCGAGTCGCGGAGAAAGCGCGCGACTTCAAAGGAACCATGCGGAGCCTGATACGCTACCTCGGCGCGTATCGCATCGCGATCTCGGTAATCATGATTGTGGCGGTGGGTTCGACCGTCTTTACCATTGTTGGTCCGAGCATTCTCGGAACCGCGACAACCACGCTCTTCAACGGGTCGATGGCCCAAATTGCCGGAACCGGTACTGTCGATTTCGTCGCGATCGGCAGGATTCTTCTCACCGTCCTCGCCCTTTATCTGGCCGCCGCCCTGCTGACCTACGTTCAGGGGTGGATCATGGCCGGGATATCGGTGAAGATCACCTACCGTTTTCGTCGCGACATATCCGAAAAGATAAATCGAATGCCGCTGCGCTATTTTGACGACACAAATCACGGCGAAGTTCTCTCTCGCATTACCAACGACGTGGACACAGTTAGCCGTACGCTGGGTCAAAGCCTCACCCAGATTGTGACTTCGGTCGTGAGTGTTCTCGGCGTACTGATAATGATGTTTACGATCAGTTGGATGATGACGCTTGTCGCCCTCGTAATCGTTCCGCTTTCCGTTGTGGCAGTCGACCTGATAGTAAAACGGTCGCAGAAGTTCTTCAAACAGCAGCAGGACTACATCGGCCATCTCAACGGTCACGTCGAGGAAATCTACGGCGGCCATTTGGTCATGAAGGCATTCAACGGGGAACGAAAGAGTATCGCGAAACTCAATGGTCTCAATTCGACGCTCTATGATGCGGGGTGGAAGTCGCAGTTTCTCTCCGGTCTGATGATGCCGATCATGTTCTTTATCGGCAATCTGGGTTACGTGGCGGTAAGTATTCTCGGCGGTCTTCTCGCCGTACGCCGAGTGATCACGGTTGGGGACATCCAGGCGTTTATTCAGTACGTCCGCAGTTTCACCCAACCGCTCACACAACTCGCGAACATTTCGAACGTGCTCCAGCAAACCGCCGCCGCGGCCGAGAGGGTTTTCGAGTTCTTGAACGAGACCGAGGAGGTTCCGGAGGCGGCGCAGCCGACAGCGATAACCGGCTCCGCCGGCAGGGTAGAATTTGATCACGTGCGCTTCGGCTACATACCGGAGAAAACGGTTATCGGGGATTTCTCGGCCGTTGCCGAGCCAGGTCACAAGATAGCCATTGTCGGGCCCACAGGCGCGGGAAAGACAACCATGGTCAAGCTGCTCATGCGGTATTACGATGTAACGGCCGGGGCAATTCTCGTCGACGGAACGGACATCCGACAATTCTCGCGCGGCGATCTGCGGAAGACGTTCGGCATGGTACTTCAGGATACCTGGCTTTTCAACGGCACCATTATGGAAAACATTCGATACGGCCGGCCGAGCGCGACCGATGAGGAGGTGATCGACGCGGCGAAAACCGCCCATGCAGATCATTTCATTCGCACCCTGCCTCACGGTTATGAAATGGTCATCAACGAAGAGGCCAACAACATTTCGCAGGGCCAGATGCAGCTGCTCACCATCGCCCGGGCAATTCTTGCGGATCCCCGGATCCTTATTCTGGATGAGGCAACGAGCTCGGTGGACACGAGAACTGAAGTTCTCATCCAGCGGGCAATGGACAACCTGATGAACAACCGCACCAGTTTCGTGATTGCGCACAGACTGTCGACCGTCCGGAACGCTGATCTGATCCTTGTGATGCGGGACGGGGATATTGTCGAGCAAGGCACACATGCAGAGCTTCTCGAACGGGCGGGATTTTATGCGGAGATATACAACAGTCAGTTCGATTACGCCTCTGCGGCATGAGATCCGCAGGGGCGTTGCGAGCGGAAACAGTTGTCCGCAAACCCGCTTCGGAGTAGATTTCACGCGGAGGATGCGGTGAAAAGCTCAAAACGAATTGCCATAGTTGCACACGACAACAGGAAACGCGATCTGGCCGAATGGGTGTCGTGGAATCACGAGGAGCTCTTGA
>DATKUF010000063.1:0-3171 GCA_035530755.1 Spirochaetia bacterium
GGGTTTGACCGACGCCATGGTTGCGCACGCCTTCAGTCGTGGCCTCCCGGTGGAAGTCCCGACCAAATTCTGGTGCGAACACGCCGCCTTGCCCTACCACATCACAGTCATGCGTAGCGAGGAGCTGGACCAGCTCGACAACTTCAACCATTCCCGCCGTTACTCCTTCGCCGACATGCTGCGCAAGCCGCGCTACTACGATGTGATCTACCGTCTGTGGAACTACGGGTCAACCAACCTCTTCCTCTGGGGCGATGCGGATTACGCTCGTCGTTTCTCGCTGAGCTGCGGCCTTTCCGGCTCGGCAGGATTTCAGATCAACACTCCGCTATCGTTGAAGTACGGTCACGAGCTTTCGCACAAGGAGACCTGGGACACGTTTGCGAAGAAAGAACTGCGCTACGGGAAGTGGGAGGACGAACGCTTCTGGATGTGGTACACGGTCTTCGGGCGGCTTGGCTACAATCCGGACACCGATCCCGCCGTGTGGCAAGAGGAGTTCGCCGCCCGTTTCGGGCGCGCAGCAGCGGCGCTCGAAGAGGCACTTGCGGTTGCCAGCAAGATTGTGCCAATGATCACGACTGCGCATATGCCGGTTCATCCATCGCTGCGCTATTGGACCGAGTTGAATACCGGTTGGGCGCTGTTCACTGAAAACAACCTGAACAAGCCCACCCATTACGACTTTCAGACTGACATAACCTACGGATCGTCGGAGCCGAGCGACCACGGGTTATTCTACGGTGTCGACGAATACGTCGAGGATCTTGTGGCGGAAAACCTGAAGGGGAAATACTCGCCCTTGCAGGTCGCCGACTGGCTCGACGAAATGGCGCAGAAAACCTCGGCAGCACTTGCCGCAGCAGAGGGCTCCATATCCGACAGGAAAGAGGCGGAGTACCTTGCTCTGACGGTAGATCTTTCGATGCTCTGTGATCTTTCCCGCTATCATGCTGAGAAGTTGCGCGCCGCGACGGCGCTGGCTCTATGGCGTATAAAAAAGGTTAACAGCTACCTCTCTGACGCCGCGGCGCTGCTCGATTCTGCTATCAGTTTCTGGAACGCTCTGTCGGATAGAGGGCGCGAAAACTACTACCACGATCTCAATTTCAGCTCGGCTGGGTCGAAAACCCGGCGCGGAACGTGGGGAGACCTGACCGTGGAGCTGACGGCCGATCGCGCGACGCTCTCCGAAATGCTCGAAGCGAACGGTGTCGCGGCAAATGAGGCACAACCGACCCGAAGCTACCGTGCGGCGTCCTTCGCGCGTGAGAGCTGCGACCTTGCCGCCACCTTCCCCGATACGGCCCGTGCCGGGCAATCGCTGGAAATCGAGGTTGCGCTTTCCGGGTTCGGCGAACCTGAGGCTCCTCCGGTTCTGCACTATCGTCACACGGACCAGACCGAAGGTCTCTTTCATACAAGGAAGATGGAGCGCGGTCGAGCAGGCTACCGAGCCACGATACCGGCTGAGTACATGAGCCCCGAATGGGATCTCCAGATCTATGTCACGATCCAGGGCGCTTCCGGCGCGTGCGTCATGCTTCCGGGGATCTATCATCCGTTCTATCCCTATCCCTATCATGTGATCACCGTCACGCAATGAGAAGGAGCTATCTATGAGCACGCAATTCATTCAGGAGAGTCTCAAGACACCGGTCGGCTACGAATGTGACGTGCTCGTTGCCGGTGGTGGCACGGCAGGAGTCGTTGCGGCACTGGCTGCAGCGAGAAACGGAGCGAAAACGATCCTGATCGAGCGCTACGGTTTCCTGGGCGGCTCGATGCTGAACGGTGCGGGCCCGCTGCACAGCTTTTTCAACCTCTACAAAGCCTTCCCGGGTGTAGAGAAGGTTCAGGTGGTGCGCGGGATCCCTCAGGAGATAGTCGATCGGATGGTCGCGGCAGGGGGGTCTCCCGGGCACCTGGAACAGGACAAGGGCGGCAGCTACGATTCCGTCATCACCCTGATCGACTGGGAGGTCTTCAAAGGCGTCATCTTCGACATGATGGAGGAGGCAGGAGTTCGCGTTCTGCTCCATGTCATGGCGGTCGAAACGGTGCGTGAAGGCAACCAGGTCAACGGCGTCATCATCGAAGGCAAATCGGGCCGCGAGGTCATTTTCGCAAAAGTTGTCATCGATACGACCGGTGACGGCGACGTGGCGGCGAAGGCGGGAGCAAAGTTCATCAAGCAGCATGGAACCACCAAGGTGGGTATGCCCTTCGGCATGTCGAATGTCGACATGGCTCGACTCGTGAAGTTCCTGGAAGAGCACGACATGGTCAATCAGCTTGTCCGCGCCGACAAACACAGTGCTATTGACGATATCATCCGTCTCGGCTTCGAGCTCAAAAAGATTCCGCGTTTCAAGGAATACATGGACAGGACGGGAATGTGGGGTCCCCTTGGTGCCTCTTTGCACGAAAACAACTACAACTACATCAACGGGACATCAATCGCCGATGTTGACGCGACGAACACCGAGACCCTCTCCCGGGCAGAGATGACACTGCGCCGACAGGTTATGACGCTCTCGAAAATGCTGAAGGAGGATATCCCCGGCTTTGAAAACGCGTATCTCAGCTGGACTCCGGTCTCGGTCGGCGTGCGCTATACCCGGGTAATCGATTGCGAGCACGACATGACTCTTGAGGAAATCGTTGAGTGCAGGCGTTTCGACGACGAGGTAATGCTGTACGGTTTCCACGACTCTGCTCCGAGGATTATGATCAGGAACGGCGGATACTATGGAATCCCATATCGTGCATTCCTTCCCAGGGGAGTGGAGGGACTCCTGGTGGCAGGACGCCTGATCACCAGCACCTGGGAAGCCCACATGTCCACACGGAACACGGTCTCGTGCATGGCCCAAGGGCAGGCCGTAGGGACCGCCGCGGCGCTGGCTTCCACATCAGGCAAGAGTCCGAGGACGCTGGATACCGGACGATTACGGGAGGTGCTGAAGAAGCAGGGAGTCTTTCTCGGCTGACTCGCGAGTCCGCGCGGTTCGTCGTTCTTGCGTCAGGACCTGGACAGCCGCTCCACCGCCGTAGCGAGTGCCTCCTGACCGCCAACATTACCGGGGAAAATAACTACGGGAAGATCGGCGAGCCGATGATCGTGCGGGGTACGGACAACAGTGCAGCCGGCTATCACTTGTCCTACGC
>DATKUF010000064.1:0-27903 GCA_035530755.1 Spirochaetia bacterium
CCGCCAGGCGTCTCGGTGTTGCAGCTGAGCTGTGCACAGTTGTGGAAGATTCTCAGTATGGAGTGGAAGCAGCCGCCGCCGCCGGAATGAACTGCGTCGCCGTCCCGACTGTGTTGTCCGATCCACCTGCGCAGAGTATCCTGAAAGCCGGACTCGTTTTTCCCGGAGGAATGTCCGAGTTCGACCCGGATCTCACGTTCCGCTGGATTGTCGATCGGAACGCTGAGCTCATACGGGGATAGAGGGCCGGATGCCCGGCGGATTGCGCACATCTCCCGGACCTGACGAGGTCAAACGTTTTCGGCAGCTCATCTGGAACCATTTTCACACTTCGGGGCGGAAGTTTCCGTGGCGTGAAACCGACGACCCCTACGAAATCCTGATTTCCGAGTTCATGCTCCAACAGACACAAACGGACCGGGTTCTCCCCTATTATTCGCGTTTCGTCGAGAAATTTCCCGGAATCGAAGCGCTCGCCGCCGCATCGTTGAAAGAGGTGATCCAGCTCTGGCAGGGCCTGGGGTACAACCGGCGGGCACGATTTCTCCACGAGACAGCTGGAATAGTCGTTCGCGACTTCGACGGAAAGATTCCATGCGACCCTGCAATGCTTCGACGCTTCCCCGGAGTCGGTCCGGGCACTGCAGGCGCGGTGGCGGTTTTCGCCTGCCGCAGGCCTGAGGTGTTTATCGAGACGAACATCCGGCGGGTGTTCATTCACCTTTTTTTTGGAAACACTGAACGCGTTGCAGACCAGGAAATTCTTCCGCTCGTTGGGCTTACCCTGGATCGAGATAACCCGCGGGAGTGGTACTATGCGCTCATGGATTACGGTGTTCACATACAATCTCTGTTCACGAATCCCAATCGCCGCAGCACGCACTATACTCGACAGGCGCGATTTGAAAACAGCAATCGTCAGCTGCGTGGGAAGGTGGTGCGTGCGCTTGCCGCTCGGGAGTCTGCGCGTCTGGTGGATCTGTCGGATGAAATCGGGTCTGATGATGAACGGATAGTGAAAGTACTTGCCGACCTTGTGAGGGAGGGAATGGTCGTACGGGAGGAGGCTACCGGCACTTACCGCATCCCTTAGTGATTTTCGGGCTCGTCTGGTTTGGGCGAACGGCTCGAAGGATTCCTCAACCTGCGCAGAACCATCAGGTTCTCGAAACGGTTTTCATTTCCATGCAGGAGGCGGACAAGGTTCTTTCGGTGCGTGAAGACAATGAGCAGCGCGAGAGGCACGCTGGACCAGAAAAGCACGGGCGAAAAAGTCCCCGCGCCCAGTGCAGGCAAGGCCAGGACGATAAACGGGAAGCAGATCGCCGCCGTTATGGACCCCACGGAGACGAAACCCGTAAGAATAATCAGCACCAGGAAAATCAACACCACTATGAGTAGCGCAAGAGGGTAGAGCGCGAGGACCATTCCTGCGGCGGCCGCGACACCTTTGCCTCCGCGGAATCCCGCGAAGACTGTCCAGATGTGGCCTACCACCGCGGCACATCCGGCAACGAGCCGCGTCCCGTCGACACCCAGAAGCGTGCCGTGCATTCCGGCGAAGGGCGGGAGGGTTGAGACCAGGAGGGTAGCGACGACGGCCTTTCCTATGTCAAAGGCAATTACCAGGAGCCCGGCCTTCCAGCCGAACACCCGGAACGTATTGGCGCCGCCCGCGTTTCCCGATCCCTTCTTCCGGATATCGGTGGCAAAGAACAGCTTACCGACGATAATGCTGGTCGGGAACGATCCGAGGAGATAGGAGATGACCGCAATGATTGCCAGGTGCAGAACGTTCATCGGTCATTTCCGGCGGTGCGCATCCTGCTCCGGCTCGATGTAGGCCAGAGCAAGCGTACCGATACCGGTATGGGTCGCAAGCACAGGCGCCGCATCGTTGATGAAGATTTCCCGGTCAACGCAAAAGGTCTTCTTCAGTTCGCCTTCGAGCCACCCCGCGTCCTCACGATTGTCCACGTGTGCGATGGCAAAATCGACACAAGGTTGAGGTCCGGATTTGGTGATAAGGCGTTTCTTGAGCATCGATACTATCTTGCGCTTTCCCGACGTTACTCCACGACTCGTCCCGATGGACTTGGCCTTTCCGGCCGCGTCGAGTGTTATTATCGGTTTCAGGTCGAGCAGCGTTGCCAGCATTCCTTTGGTCTTGCTTACACGTCCGCCGCGGACCAGCGCGTCGACGGTGCGAACCGTAACAAGCAGACGGGTTCGCTTCGTGAGGCTTCGCGCCATCGACTCGAGCGTGTCGAGGTCGGCACCGCGCTCGGCCGCTTCGGCAATTCGTCGTACGATGAGGCCGATGCCGACGGTGACGTTTCCCGAGTCGACTACCCGGATAGGGACGTCGAGCGCAGCCAGGCCCGCGGCGATGGAAGCGGAGCTATAGGTCCCGCTCAGCCCACCCGAAAGTGAGATCACGAGGATTCCGCTGTAGTGATCGGCAAGAGAGCCGTATGTCTTCTGGAAGAGGATTGGAGCCGGCTGCGAGGTGGTTGGGAACTGGTCCGGTTTCTCGCGCAGGAGATCGTAGAAAAGCGCCGGCGTGAGGGAGACCTTGTCGATGTAGACATCTTCTCCGAAAGCGACCTGGAGCGGCACCATTTGAATGAACGGCTTCGCCGCCAGCTCCTCCGGGAGGTCGCACGCGGAATCGATAACGATAGCCACGTCTGCGTGGGCTGTATGCGCCGACTCATGCTGCTTGCGCATGTCTTCGGCCTTGTGAGAGCCGATTCGACCGAATGTGCGCGCAATTCCGAAGACCACCGCCGGTTCATCGGTGTGGATGTGCATTTTGGTACGCGTGCTCGATCCTGCGATTATGAGGGAATCCCCGAGGGGATTAAGCTGCGCCCTCAGTTTGTCCTGGTCGATCGCCGTGCCGTCGATCATGCATTCGGTGCAGTATCGAAACGAGATTTCCGCGTCAAAACTCGACGGTCCCTCCACGTCAACGATGGGGTCGATCTTCATCGCCTCCACGTCGCGGATGTTTCCCAGGTCAATGAACGAGGTAATTCCTTCGATCAGATGGACGAACCCCTGCGCCCCTGCGTCGACAACTCCGGCCTTTTTCAGGGACGGAAGCCGATCCCGTGTCGCCAGAAGCGAAGTTTTTGCCGCGTGCAGCGAGTCACCAAGCAGCTTCGCGAAGTCGGTTGTTTTGCGGCAGGTATCAGTCAAACGCTCGGACCAGTGCCGCAGGACGGTCAGGATAGTCCCTTCGGTGGGCACGGTAATCGCTTTGTAGGCGTAGTTAACCGCGTTGCTTACCGCCGTACCGAACGCCTTTGTGTTGATGGTGACATGGTTCTTGAGCTCTTCAGCCATACCGTGGAAGAATTGCGCCAGTATCGTCCCGCTGTTGCCGCGGGCGCCAAGGAGGGCTGAATCCGCTGCGGTCCGCGTGACAACGGCTACGGAGCGGTCGGATACGGTGTTCAACGCCTGAACAACCGACTGGAGGGTCCCAGCCATGTTGGTGCCCGTATCGCTGTCGGCCACCGGGAAAACGTTGATCTTGTTCAGCTGTTCACGAAACGTTATCACCCGCCTGGCCCCCGCAATGAGCGCCCTTTTCAATCGCCGGCCGTCGAGATAACTGATTTTGGCAATGGTGGATGTCACTTTTTCCTGTCTCCTGGCTTTCCCGATGTGCTAGACGATGATGCAGGATTGGAAGCCGTCGAACAGATCAAGCCCCCGGATTCCGACGAGATCGGTTCACGTCTGCACTTGTATATAAGATAGGCCGCATCGGTGCCGCGAGGCAAGGTGCCGGCCGGTTGCCCACTTTCGCGCCGGTATCGCGGGGAGGTCCCCCGCTCGCTATGTCGGCCGCTCGACTTCGACGGCCCGTTTCGGGCCGGCTTGAGTGCCGATCGAAGCCGGTTCGGAAAAGTTGTCTGAGTCCGCCTTCTCAATCATACTGACGTGCCAGTCAAGCAGGTACGCTTCATGCGTGGGATCGCCGCTTTCCACATCGGCCATGACCCGGAAGACCGGCTCCGTGCCCGAACCGCGCATCCAGATAAATGCGACAATACGGCCCTTTTTGTCCTTGAAAACTATTTTGAAACCACCACGTTCCGGGGGCGTCCGAAATGCCTTGCCCACGCCCTGTTTTTCCTCTACTCCGTCGTAGTTGATCTCTTTCCAGGAGTTGATACCGAACATGCGATGAAGCTCATCCTTCCGTGCGGGCCACTCCGCGGCGAAGATCTTCTCATACTGCGACTTGAGGACTCCATGACTCGTTGACCGAATCTTCAGCAAAGCACGTGAATCGAACGCGTTGGTTGTGACAAAGACTGGAAGTGTGGAGAGCACGGTGCCGAGATCGAACCATTGGGACTGAGGCCGCACGGTTTGGCTTCGTCTGCACCAGATATCGAACAGGCCGGGTCGCCCGTCGCGGGTATCAAGCGCGAGAAGTTTCACCATGGCCAGGACTGTGTTCAACGGATCTCTCACGGCCGCCGGGAAGGTGATGTTTCCGCCGTTAGAGCCTTCACCAAGAATTCGCACGATATAGCCGCGTTTTCGAAGTCGACGGGCAAGTTCCACAACATTTGCCTCGCCGACTTCCGCACGGAAGACGTGCGCGTCGAAGGCCTCGGCAATGCGATCGATTCGAAGCGAGGTCGGTCCGTTTACCGCTATGGCGACTTTCTGTTTCGCCTTTCCGCGGTCGTCGTAGGTGATATCTCCTGTGTACACAAGCCAGGCAAGCTCCGCGACGCAGGTGAGGGCGAAGACCTGCTGCGCCGAAAGAATCTCAGCTCGGCCTGCCCCGCGGTCATAGTAGACGAGATTCCCGCGGTCACCATCGTTGTCAGGAACGTAGCCCAGAAGATATGCGTCGTCGTTCCGAGCAAGGCGTTCGAGTTCCCGACGTGCGGTCTCGAGAGAGGCACCTTCGGGTACGATGCGATGCACGATTTGACCCGGCGTTTCGTTCAACAGCGCGACTCGGACTCCGCAGTCTTCGAGGAACTTCCGGTCGATCGCCGTGGATCGGGCGCTTCCGTTGAGCTCTCCGAGCACGCCTACCGGTCGCCGCGAAACAGAGTCTCGGAGGTCGGCGAGACGGCTTCGTTGCACCTCGTCGTTCTCCGAACCGGTGACTACGATGCGGGTGAAATCGCTGTATGCGTCAGATGCTTTCCGCTTCCAGCCCGGCACGGCGGCGAACTGGAGCTCAACGTTCTCGGCGGTCGCCGCCCGAATCTGCGACGCCGTTCGCTGGATAGCTTGCCACGCAGATTCCGGTGCGCCGAATTGCATTCGGACGCGGCTGATAAGTTCCTCGGCCTTTCCGGGTTCGAGAACGCCGCCGCGATTCAGCCCGAATTTGATTCCATTGTGACCGACGGGATTGTGGCTCGCCGAGACGTAGATGAACCCGTCAACTGTCCCGTCTGAGTGGGCATACGCCATAATTTCAGGCGCGGCGGTAATAAAGAGGTAGCGCAGTGAAATGTCCGGGCCCGACAGTGCGCGTATGATTGCCTCGGCGATTGCCGGACCGGTCGGCCGGGCGTCGATCCCGAGCGCGAGGCACAGCGTGGCAGGCTGTGCCTCCTGGTTGCCGCGGGACGCTTCCGAGCGGATCTGATCTACGAATGACTGAGCGAACGCAGCCATGAGGATTTTGTCTTCGAGAGAAACCAGCGGCGAGAAACTCTCCTCATCGCCGTCGAAAGCGCACACTTTGCGAAATCCGGAGACTGAAAGAATGAAGCTGTCGAATGACGCGCGAACCCTGTCGACAAATCGGACGCGATTGTCTGGACCGAAACTGTCCGACGTTTCTGCGTCGCGGAGTATGTCTGCGTCAGCGTCCCCTATTGTGAGTCCTGTGGCAGGATCTAACACAACCGCCATTGACACTCCTTCATGAATTCCGGGCGACCGAAGGATGGCACAGGGTATGTCTTTTCGCTTTTATTCGTCAAGCTAATAGTGTAATCCTAATTCCAGAGCTATCGGGGTCCAGGCGCCGCCGGTTACGAGGCTTCCAGAAAGAAGGTACGCAGTATAGATGGACGCGTCCCCCAGATCGAGAAGATCGATGCTGAAACCGGCACCGGTAGAGGCGAGAAAGCCGCTATTGTCGGGTCCGGACGGCGCCAGAGGTAGCCCGCTGTAGTAACCGGCATCAAAAAAGATCATTGCGCCCGGAACGATGTCTTTCGATACTAGGGCGGGGAGGGTGGCCCGCAGCGAGAAATTGTTGATGATCTTCAGGTTTGAATCGAATCTGTTGACCTCGAGACCCCGGATTGCGTCACCCATTCCGTCGGAGCGATTTATACCGCCGGTCTTCTGTCGCACTGAAAGCGGGATGGCGGAACCCCAAAGGTAATCGGTGATAAGTCGTTCGGCAATGTAGAGTCCGAACCTGTTTCCGCGCGCGGAGGGAGACGCTTCGTAGAGCGGCAGAAAATACTTCAGGGTGAGATTGAGCTCGCCAAAATTCACACGGTACGTCCGAAAGTCCACAAGCGTACTCGGTCCGATCTCGATCGACGTCTCCGCATAATAACCGCGAAATACCTTTGTGAGCGGATCGCGTGCCGTTGTATCCATTCGGAATCCGAATAGACCCGACACATGCACGTCATCGACCGATTCGCCGGGGTGAGGGTTGCCCGGGTAGAATAGCAACTGGGTGGTATTGGGGTCCGGAAGGGGCCTGCTCATCTCAGTTCGAAGAAAAAGGAAGGTGGTCAGCAGGTCACGATTTCCGGTGCCGCGGCCGATGATTCCCTGTTCCACGCCCATGCGCCAATTGAGATCGAGGCGGTTGTAATAGGGCGCAGAGGCTGGGTCGACGGACAATCCGGAACCCATGTAGGGTGAATTGTCAGGATTGCGAAAGAAGCCCCTGCTTTCCCACGCCCCTCCAGCCACAACCCAAAGAATCGTATCGAGCGGAGGAAAAAGGCGAACGGAGGCGACGCCGACTCCCAGGTCGAGGCCCCAAAGACGTGGCGATACATCCAGAATGACATCTTTACCGCGAAGCTGTTGGGCGTCGATCACCGACGCGGCGAACGCCGCGCACAGCACGATCGTCCCCAGGAAAACACGCCTCTTCACATTTGCTCTCCTAATAACGGCTGTTCCGCCGAGTTATCCTATCCGCACCACCTCTCGGTGTCAACGAACCGGCCGGATTCGCGGAAGATTGAATACTCGGTTGAAACAGGCGGGCGGTTCGGCCTATAACTATTCACAGGAGCAGCCGTCATGCAGAAGATCCTCGTTATCGATGAGTCACCCCTTTTCCGTGAGTACCTCGGCAAAAAGCTCACCGAGTATGGATTTGATGTGGTACTGGGGGTAAACGGACTTGATGGCGCGGTAAAACTCCGAAACGAAACTCCGGACCTGGTAATCATGGACTTCTTCCTCTCGCGCAATAATTCCATCGAGCTGCTCCAGAAGAAGAAAAGTGATCCCAACACTGCCGCGATTCCCGTGATCATGGTCTCTTCGAAAGTCGACCGGGAAAAGATCCTCCAGGTCGGCCAGTTCAATGTCCGCAAGTTCTTCACAAAACCGGTAAAGATCGACTCGCTGTTGAGAAGTATTTCAGAGCTTCTCGGCGTCACCCTCAACCTCGACAACACGGTCTCGATCATTGAGGCGCATGTGAACGACGAAATACTGTTTGTGGAGATTGCCCAGGGTTTGAACAAGGAGAAGATCGATCTTCTGAAATACAAGATAGCGGAGCTCATTGATCTGTACGAAATCGCTGTGCCCAAGGTGCTGGTCATGATGTCGAACATACAGGTCACCGCCGACGACACCCTGAAGCTGTCGGCCCTGTTTTCAAATCTCGTTGACGCAACCAGGGTGAAACAGCGTTTCGTGAAGGTGCTCACGAACTCGGAGTACATCCGTCAATTTCTGCGTGCTCGCTCCGAGTACGCGGAGATCGAAGTCACCAATAATCTGGAAAAAGCCATGGACGGCCTGCTCGGTCGCAAGACAGGGACTTTTTTGGATGCGAAGAGCAAGACTGTCCAGCACGAGTTTCTCCTCTCGACCGCACCCCGCAAGGACAAGGAAGAGAGTCTGCATCTGCGATTCGACGACGAGATGAAACAGTCCACCCGGTTTGACCTGACTCAGCTCGACAAGAGCATCCGTATAGTGGTCGTCGACGACGATCAGATAATTCAGGAGCTCATCAGGACGGCCTTCTCGGATACACAATTTCAAATCGAAACATACTCGAACGGCAGGAAGTTTATGGATTCTCCCGATGCCCTGAAGGCCGACCTCATATTCCTCGATCTGATGATGCCGGAAATGGACGGCTTCCAGGTCATGGAGGAGTTGTCGGAACGGAAGCTCGAATTGCCGATAATCATCCTTTCGGCACTTTCACAGCGAGAGACCGTGCTCAAAGCGCTTGGATTCGGTGTCATCAGTTATCTTATAAAACCTCTGAAACCGGAAGGGATACTGAAGAAGGCGACCGAGGTCCTCGGCATGAATTTCTAGTTGCTATCGGTGGAGGCACAGTGGCATCATTTGGACGTCACTTTCAGGTCATTTTCGACTACGCGCCCGTCGGCATGGTGATCATGGACAGTGCCGGGCGACCGCTCTACACCAATCACGCAATCGAAGCAATGCTTGGATGCAGCGGGGAAGAATTGCGCGAAAGCAATATTTTCGCCTTCGTACATCCTGACGACGCCGGCGGGTTCAGGGAGCAGTTCGGTTCCCTCGCGAACGGAAAAGAAAAGCGAATACGATCGGTCGGGCGATACGTGCAAAAGAACGGCAGCTCGGCCTGGTGGAGCCTCGACATAACGCATGTGGTTTCCGCTGAACACTCCCCATTCATGTTTGCGTTCATGGAAGACGTGACCGAGCAGAAAGCGGATGCCGAGAGACTCAAGCGTGCGAAGGATCACGCCGAGCGAGCCACACGGACCAAGAGTGCCTTTCTTGCGAACATGAGTCACGAGATACGGACACCGATCCACACCATTACCGGCATGACGGAGCTCCTTCTGGAGACTCACCTCGACAACGAACAGCAGGAATACGCCCAACAGGTGCGCTTCTCCGCGGAGGTTCTCCTCGGTCTCATCAACGATATTCTCGACATATCCAAGATCGAGGCAGGAAAACTCGGCCTCGAAAATATCGATTTTGACCTGTTTGCCATGACCGAGGACGCCGTTGACATGGTGAGCCTCGAGGCCCACAAGAAGGGGCTGGAGGTTGTGCTGTATCTCGATCCAACCCTTCCGGACATCGTGGTTGGAGATCCGGTGCGTGTTCGCCAGGTCATCGTTAACCTCTTCAACAACGCGGTGAAGTTTACCGCGACGGGCGAAGTCCTCATTCGCGTGGAACCGGTGTCGGCCGGTGACGGGTCGAACGCCATCCTGTTTGAAGTCGTAGACACGGGGATCGGGATCCCCGAGGAGAAGCTGCCGCACCTTTTCCAGGCTTTCAGCCAGGTGGACTCCACAACGACACGGCGCTTCGGGGGAACCGGACTCGGGCTATCGATCTGCCGAAACCTCGTGAAGATGATGAACGGCACGATTGGAGTGAAAAGCCAGGCAGGACGCGGTTCTACGTTCTGGTTCGTGCTTCCGTTTCACGGCCGTCACGCCGAACCGGGGGTCTGCCGCGACTCTCTGGAGCCCTTTCGTGCAAGCTCAGTGCTCCTGATTGATGACAACTCCACGTTTCGCAAGCAAACCGTGCTCTACCTGCAGCGATGGTTTACCCGGGTCGAAGCGGTTTCAAACGGTCCGGAGGCGCTGAGGTTGCTTCACGCGCGCGTTGGCGAGCGGCGTCCGTTCGACGTGGCCGTAGTCGACCTGATGCTTCCCGGCATGGATGGCTGGCAATTCGCGAGCGAAGTCAACGCGGACAAGGCGATCAATTCGACGCGACTCATCTTGATGAGCCCGACCGGCAACGCGGGCGGGGAAGCGAAAATGAAGCTTCTCGGCTGGTTCAACGCCTATGTGAACAAGCCGCTCAAAATCCGAGAGTTTTACGATGCTCTATCCGGCGCACTCGCGAGCGAGATCGATCTCACTTCACCGGATGAAGAACAGGCCGGCGCGGGAGAGCCGGCGGGTGGCTCGACTCGGTCGGTTGCTGGAACTCCTCCGGCGCTGCCGGTTTCCGGCTCGCGTGGTTCTGCGCGGATCCTCGTGGCGGAAGATCACTTTGTAAACCAGCAGCTGTTCAAGACCATTCTCGAGCGAATGGGACATCACGTGGAGCTTGCGTCTAACGGACGCGAAGCACTCGATGTCGCACTGGCGCAACCGGTCGATTTGATCTTCATGGATGTCCAGATGCCGGAAATGAACGGATACGAGGCCGCTGAAGCGATCCGGCGTGCGGGCCTTACCGTTCCGATTGTTGCAGTCACTGCAAACGCGCAGAAGGGAGAGCGGGAACGGTGCTTGAGTGTCGGGATGAACGATTATCTCACAAAACCGTTCCGCTCCAAGGATGTGCTGCCGTTGCTTGAACGGTGGCTCGTTGTGGTGAGTGCGGCAACCTCGCCCGCGCGCGGGTCGGTCGCCGAACCGGCCGCACAGGGGAAGAAACCCGACGAGGAGATTTTCAATTTTGCCGGCGCCGTCGACGCGTTCATGGGTAAAGAGGATATCGTCAGGAGGGTAGTCCGCGAGTTCATCGTGCGGGTGGATGATCAACTGAGAGAGATCTCGTCGCTTATTACGGCGGGCGATTTCCGCGCAGCCAGTATTGAAGCGCATGCCATCAAGGGTGGTTCCTGGAACATCGAAGCCAAAAGGCTGGGCGATGCCGCGGCGCGCCTCGAGGCCTCCACACGCGATTCCCTCGCATCGGAATCCTCCACACATCTGGCCGGAGTCCGAACTGCATTCGATGAATTCCGAGCTTACTGCGACAAGCTTCCCGTTTTCGTTCTGACCACCCCGGAAAAGGCCGAAGCGCAAAGCCCCTTCGCTCAACATTCCTGAGCTCGGTAAAGAGGCGTTCCGATACTTTCGATTTTCTCCTCATCCGCCGATGGTATTGGTAGGGCGAAATGTCTTCCGCTCCACCTGTACGGGCAAGGTAGCTATGACACGAAAAATCGACAAGATTCTGCTGTTTCTTCGCACGTCACGGTCCGCGAAACCGCTGGCCTTTTTTGTGGTTTTCTTCTTCGCGGTGAGTGCGTTCATGCTTCTGTTCGAAGAGGGGCACAACAAAGAGTTCGGTAGTTTCCTCGACGGACTCTGGTGGGCAATAATTACCTTCAGCACAACCGGTTACGGGGACAAAGTGCCAATCACGATGGGCGGCCGCATCATAGCGGTTGTGACCATATTCTTTGGAATCGGGGCGATGAGCTTGCTCTCAGGAACGCTAGCCTCTTTTCTCGTCGAGCGGAACACGAAAGCAAGGAGAGGTCTGATGGATTACAGAAGGGTGAAAGATCATCTTCTGATCTGCGGCTGGAAGTCGGACATGAAAGAGACCCTGCTCGATATCCTGCGCGTATGGCAGGACCTCACGGCAGACAGGATCGTTCTGGTGTCCAACGTCGATCCGGAAAAGGTGGAGGAGTTACGCGAGGACACTGACCTCAAGGGGCTCAAGTTCGTCAAGGGCGACTATTTCTCAGAGCTTTCGCTGTCGCGGGCAAACGTGAAGGGGGCCAGGAAAGTGCTCATCCTCGCAGACACCCTGGAGAGCACCGCGGTCACTGAAGTAGACTCAAAGACGGTCATGACAGTTCTCACCATACGCAGCATGGCGAAGGACATATACATCTGCGCGGAGATACTCGACCGCAAGTACGAAAGTTATCTCAAGCAGGCGATGTGTGATGAGATCCTTCATAGCAGAGATTTCGCGCGACAGATGATCGCGAGCAGTTCTGCCACCAACGGAATGTCACACATCATTCACGGCCTGCTTACTCGCGGAGACGGAGAATCACAGCTTGTGACCGTCGACATCCCTCCCGATTTCGTTGGAAAAACCTATCTCGATTATCGCAACAGTCTACCCACGGAGCAGCACAAGGTATTGATCGGTGTACTGGAGAATACCGGATCCCCGCATCGGATGAAAATGCTCGCGCTGAGGGACGCGCAGAAGACCTCCGACGTCTCACGCCTCATCAACAACCTGCAGAAAGTTAAGGAGCTCGAAGTCAACCGACCGATTTTTGTACCGAAGGATGATTACGTGATCCAAAAGCACTCTCTGGGAATTGTTCTCGAAAGGGTCGAGGTGTGACGATGTCGTACTCAGATGAAGCGGTCCGGGTGAGATTGCAGCAGATCCCTCTCTTTGCCTCGATCAAAGAGAACGAAGACTCTCTTGTCCGACTCCAGGGGATCTGCAAGTCGAAATCGGTCACCCGCGGTCAAACCGTCATCAAAGAGGGCGATGTGGGCAGCGACATGTTTGTGGTCTATTCCGGCGCCGTTGAGATCAAGAAGAGAACGCGTGCCGGCGACGACTATACGGTTATTGTCCTTCGGGCGGAAGATAACGTTTTCTTCGGGGAGCTTGCGCTTGTCGACGACGACAAGCGTTCCGCTACTGTGGTTACGCGAGAGGATTCCGAATTCCTCGTCATCGAAAAACAGGATTTTCTTCAACTCGGCGACAATTTCCCGCAGATCGGGCTGCCGATTACCCGAGCGCTCGCAAAGATCCTCGCCTCTCGCCTTCGGAAGACTACCGGCGATATGCTTACGATTTTTGACGCACTCGTTCAGGAACTGCAGGCGTAATTGCCGCCGTCTACCCGAGCACGGTTGACAGCCTCTCCAGGGCCTCGGTGACCTTTTCGCGGTGGTTAAAGGCGCTTATGCGAATATGTCCCTCTCCGCATGGCCCGAAGCCTGCACCGGGAGTGCACACGACTTGAGCTTCGGTAAGCAGGCGGTCAAAGAACGCCCACGAGTCCTCACCGGTCTCCACCCAGATGTAGGGAGAATTCCGACCTCCGACACATTGAAATCCGAGACCCTGCATTCGTTCGCGGATCAGGAGCGCGTTTCCCAGATAGTAGTCGACGATCTCACGAACCTCCCGGGAGCCCTGCGGACTGTAGACAGCAGCTGCAGTTCTCTGGACCGGATATGAGACACCGTTGAACTTGGTTGTGTGGCGCCTGTTCCACATCTCGCGCAGAGAAACCGGGTTTCCGGATTCGTCAAAAGCCATGCACTCTTCTGGAACTACCGTGAAGGCACAGCGCGTCCCGGTGAAACCGGCAGTCTTCGAGAAACTGCGAAACTCGATTGCGACCTCGCGGGCGCCCGGCACTTCGTATATCGAGTGGGGAAGGTGCTCGTCCCGGATAAACGCTTCGTAGGCGGCGTCGAAGAGTATCAACGCCTTGTTCTCCTTCGCGTAGGTGACCCATTCGGCCAGCTGCGCCCGGGTCGCGGTGGCGCCGGTCGGGTTGTTCGGGAAACAGAGGTAGATAAGATCTACCGGGACCGACGGTGGAGTGGGGACGTACCCGTTTTCTGCGGTTGATTCGAGGTAGACCAGCCCCTCGTACCGGCCTTCCGACCACGAACCGGCCCTTCCCGCCATGACGTTGGTGTCGACGTATGCTGGATAGACCGGGTCCGGAACCGCCACGCGGGCATCCCGCGAGAAAAGTTCCTGTATGTTTCCGGTGTCGCACTTCGCGCCGTCGCTTATGAAAATCTCGTCCGCCTCGACGCGTATACCGCGCGACTGATAATCTCCGTGCGCGATAGCTTCGCGGAGAAATTGATACCCCTGTTCCGGTCCATATCCACGGAAGCTCGCGTCGGCGGCCATTTCGTCCACGCCGGCATGAAATGCTTCAATCAGAGCGGGCGGCAGCGCGCGGGTGACATCGCCGATTCCAAGCCGGATGATCTGTGCCGTTGGATTTTCGGTCCGGTATTGCTCGATTTTTTTCGCGATCGTAGAGAACAGATATGACGACCTGAGCTGACTGAAGTGCTCGTTCACGCGTATCACAGGGGGCCTCCTGACAACCTACAACATGTTCCGGATGGATTCCGGCATCCCGCGGATGGACTATCCTATGAAGATCGCTATAATTCTTCAAGGTCAGTCCGGGGGGGAGAGACATGCCCGAGAGAGTTCCGGTTGAGTCAACGACTGTGCGTCGCAGGATCACTCAGATCGTCAGCGGTGACAACGACGGTCTGGGAAAATTGCAGGAACTTGCCGACACACTCCGCGAGTTGATTTCTCACTATAACTGGTTCGGCTTCTACATCACTTTGCCGGGGACCCGCACTCTGGTGCTCGGTCCGTTTTCCGGTGAGCCGACCGAGCACACGCAGATCCCGTTCGGAAGCGGCATATGCGGTCAAGCGGCCGAACGTGCGGTCTCCTTCATCGTTCCCGATGTTTCCCGCGAGAGCAACTACCTCGCGTGCAGCATCAAAGTAAAGTCGGAGATCGTAGTCCCGATTCTTCGCGACGGCGACGTGATCGGTGAGATTGACATCGACAGCCACCGGCGTGACGCATTTTCCGACGAAGACAGATCGTTCCTTGAGGCGCTCGCACGGGAAGTGGAACCTCTCATTCCCAGAGACTTTCCCGACTGACAGCTGGAGGTGCGCATGAAAGCGATGCTGCTCGCTCTTGTGATGTTTCTTTCACCGACAAGCGCATTGTACGCGCAGGATGCAGTTACTCAGCGGGCGGATGCCCTCGATGAGCAGGGACGTTACGAGGCTGCGCGGGACCTGCTCACGCAAAGCCTCACGACCTCAATTTCTTCCGCCGATCAGGCTGATATCTACGCGCGACTCTCCCGGGAGGAACTCAACATTGCCGATCGGGACCACGGGTCGGGAAAGTCGAATGATGCAGTCATTTCCGTATACGAGCAGGGAGCGGCATACGCCGACAGGGCGATTCAGGCAGATCCGACCAACGCGGAAGGCTATTTCTGGAAATCCGGCAACATAGGAAAGATCGGGCTTCTCAAGGGGGTCATGGCCAGTCTGGACTCGGTTCCCGTAATCAAATCTCTTTTGTCGAAAACCGTCGAGCTTGACAACAATCACGCGAAGGGTTTCTACGCGCTTGGTCAGTTGTACGCGAAGCTGCCGGGCTGGCCGATCTCTTTCGGAAGCGTCGAGCACGCGGTGTCGCTGGCCCGCAAAGCCGTGGAACTTCAGGAACAGGATGTCCGCGCCGGCCGTTATCCCACGCTGGACTACGGATTCTATCTCGAGCTCGCGCGTGACCTTCATCAGAGAAACTGGGATGCACAAAAAAGGAAGCGCGAGCAGGTCGCCGATCGGACGAAGTACGAGCAGACGCAGGATATCGTCGAACGCAATTTTTACTACGAGGGACAGGTTGCGCTGCCGAACACAAGCGACCGCGAGGAGGCCGCTGGACTCCTGCAACGCACCATCAGCCTGATAGATCAGAAGAAGGGAGCGACCGACCGGGATCTGCGTACGCTGCACGAGGCTGAACAGACTCTGGCGGAGTGGCAGCGACGATCCAACGCGCAAGGTCCCGAACGATAGAAGCAGCCGGTCGCGGCGCGGGCTGCCCGCGGTATCAACTATGCGGGCGCTTTTTCCCCGACGCGTTTTGATCCTTCTGTCCTTCGGGACGAATGAGGCTAGCCTTCTGAACCGGAAAGTGACCGAAGCGTTCTTTCAGGCCGAGCACGGCCTTCTCGACTCTGCGATCCTTTTCCTCGTCTTCAGGGAACAGCTCCGGCTGAGCCTCGGCGCCTTCGGTTTCGAGGTTTGCGCATCCGACGCCGAGCAATCGAAGCGGGCTTCTGCCATCCCAGCGTGAACGCAGGAGCTCCATCGCGACCCGGTGGGCCTCGCGCGCCGACGCAAGCGGATGGCTAAGAGTCTTCTGCGAACTTGTCGTCGTGAAATCCCAGTAACGCATCTTGATCGCCACCGTTCGGGACCGGACGCCCTCTGAAAGCATGCGGAATATCACAGTTTGGCAAAGTTCCAGAAGCGTCCGCGAGATTATCTGCGTGTCCTCCTCATCCCGCTCAAATGTGGTCTCCGCACTAATCGACCTGCTCTTCGGTTCACCCACGAAAATACCCGGATCGATACCTCTGCAGACGTGAAACAGATAGGAGCCGGCGGCGTCGCCAAAGAGAGATTCAAGCTCACCCTCATCGTATTCGGAGAGCTCCACTATCGACTGAATGCCCTCGGCCGCGAGCCTTTCAAGTGTCTTTTTGCCGATTCCCCAAAGATCGCGGAGCCGAAGTTGAGAGACAAAACGTTCCTCCTGCCCCGGATTTATTTCGAGTAGCCCGTCAGGTTTGCTGTGCGTGGAGGCGAGCTTCGCAATATATCGGTTCGCGGCTATGCCCACCGAAATCGCGAGACCTTCGGAGTCGCCCACCGCGTTCTTGAGCTTTCGGCCTGCGGAAAGCGGCGGTCCGAAGAGGCGCTCGGTGCCGGTCATGTCGAGAAACGCCTCGTCGACCGACATTTGCTGTACCACCGGCGTGAAACGGGCGAAGATAGCCATCACCCGTTCGGAGACCTCGTGATAACGTTCCATATCTACCGGGAGGTAGATCCCGCTCGGACAGAGTCTGAAAGCCTCGGAAATCGGCATCGCCGAATGGATGCCGAACGCGCGCGCTTCGTACGAGCAGGCGGAAACGACGCCCCTGTGGCCGGGTGCCGCGCCGACTATCACCGGCTTTCCGCGGCAATCAGGGCGATCCCGCTGTTCGACGGAGGCGAAAAACGCGTCCATATCAACATGGAAAAAGACCGGACTTACGGCCATCTACCTGGACCCGACCTGATCGGGAGGGGGGAGCACAAGTGAAACCACGGTGCGCGAGGTAAATCGGTACGCGGGGTTCTCCGGAACGCATGCCTTGGGAAGACCGAGAAAGATCGCCATAAGAGTCACGGCGGGTGACTTTCCCGCCGGCAGCGTGTAATCGACCTGGAGGGGGTTAGGTGGATCGACACCGATCTGAAGAACGACCTTCCGGTTTTCCTCTGTGTACGAAAACGGAAATCCTGAGTCGTACATCAGAAGCGGTTCGGCCGATTCAAGCGATACGGAAACGCGATAGAGCCTCATCGAGGTGCTCTCGGCCGGGCTGGTTCGGATGGCCAGAGCGGTCTGTTCCCGGCCGAGAAAAGCACGCATGGTACGCGAGGCATCGAGAAGCTCGACCCCGGTGGGAAGGGTTGTTCGAAAAGTGCGCCCGGCACCCGAAAGCGAGATCCGGTTGCCGCCATAGGTAAACGAAAGGTTGCCGAGAGGGGCTGGACTCGTCAGCGAAAGCAGATCGGTGCCGGCGTCGCGATTCACCTCCTGTATCACGTTGACGGGCTGCGGGTCGGCCTCGCTGAAGGGGTCCTGAAAGATCAGGAATCCGGCGAGTACCACCGTTGCGATGCCGGTCGCGGTCATCGCGAGCAGTGTGGCAAAGCTTGTTCGTCCGCGGACCGGGTGGCGGACGAGGAAGTCCAGGCGTATGACCATGAGCAGAAACGGTAGTGTGACAAAGGCTAGCAAAAGGTTGCCCCGGAACGGTGAAAGAAGCATAGACTGGACAAGTTGAAGTTCAGCTATCGTAAGCGCGTCCCACGCTGCCTTCAGTAGCAATAGCGGAGCGGCGGCGAAGAACAGCAGCTTTGCCGTCCGCGAACGTGTGATCGAAAAGAGAAAACTGAGGATGAATGCATACAGGAAATAGTTTGCGAATGACAGGTTTATTACGGCAGCAATCACCACGTCGACGAGAAGAAAGAAGAGCGCCGATGCGGAATAGAAGCTTCCGTTTCGCGAAATGGGGAGTCGTCTCAAAAGCCGAAAAGACAAAGTTGAGAGAAACAGGCTCAGGCTGATTTTCCAGGCGAAGAAGAGCAGCGGATAGTGTTGCCACAGAGTTGGGAAATCGCGCAAATCGAGAAAGCTCTGAATTAGAACGGTGGAAATCAGCAGGAAGAGGAACATGATCGCAAGAAGAGCCGGAAGGTTCCAGAAGTTGCGCATTATCGTCCGTGCGTATCGGAGAATTCGCTTCCGCCGCGCAACTGCGTAGAGGAGTGCAAGGGCTGCAACCAGCATCAGTACGACGAGAGTCAGTTTCTCGCCATAGAAGAGGTATGTGCCGCCGGCGTCAACCATGAGGTAGTGGTGGTCCCAGTCGGTAGGGAGCCCGCTTGCGTGATCGTTCAGAAATCGGCCTATAAATGCGAAAAGTTGCCGATACCAAAGCGTCGCGTCGGTCGGTACCGCCTGCACTCGCGTGGTAAGCAACACTGCGGGGATCCCTTGCTCGAGGTAGGGCGCAATAGGGGACTTGCTCTCGGCGCGACTCAACCGATAGGCCAGCAGTCGATTCGCTGCGAGATCGAAACCGAACCCGGCTTCCTGGGCCGCCTCGATTGTACTGCGGATGAGCCAGGACGGCGCAACGCTGTTGCCGCCGCCCGGTTCAATCGAAACCGGGGTTGCGGCATGGGTGAAGTCGAGGTAGACGACCGCAACCGGCCCGTCCGGAAAGTAGCTCGACAGGAACAGTCTTGATCCAAGTGGGTAGGGTGTTCCCGTATCGGCGACGGGATCTGCGGGAAACTGAACGAGGGGGACCTCGGCGCCGAGAAAAAGAATGCGGACCGTCAGCGGTGGCGGGTTGTGCCACAGGCTCCGTGCGAGCTCGAGCGCCGCCGCGATGTTGACCTCTCCTGCGCTTCCTTTTGGAGCGTCCAATGCATTGTTGATCGGCACGGCGACAATCAGCGTGTCCGGCAGAGCTCCGGAAATCGTCACCGATACGATTCGGGAAAATGAATGATTCTTCTCAAGGCCGCTGAACTGCTGCTCGGAGAAAACGACGCCGGCACTTCGCAGCGTATCTTCGATGAATCCGATCGTCGCCTTGCCACCGGCGGCCCCTTCGAGGCGCGGATAGAATGATTCTATAGCATGTTGGAGGTTAACTGCTAGTGTAGGATCAGGTTCGGTGAAAGACCTTGAAAAAAGGACTGAAGCTGTTACAATGAGAAGCGAGAGCGACAATATCGCTTTTTTCATTATATGGAAGAGCATAGGGAAAAGGAAGAACATTAGTCAAGGCATCCCATTTTATCGGAAATCGCAGCGTAAACTATTATTGGAGGACTATGGATCTGCTCCCGGAGATCAAGAGTAGAACGAGCGTCCGGGACTTCACGTCTGATCCCGTGTCAAAGGCCCAGATTGAGCGCATCCTTGAGGCAGCCCGTCTTGCGCCGTCCGCGAAGAACCGGCAGGCGTGGCGGTTTATCGTGATCCAGGATGCGGCACTCAGGAAGCGACTGGAATCGGCCTGTTTTGGCCAGGAGTACGTTGGGAGCGCTCCGGTGATCGTGGCTTGCTGCACAACGAACGTCGACTACAAAATGCCGAATGGACAACTCTCCTATCCCATTGACATTTCCATTGCGGCCTCTTTTATGATGCTCCAGGCGGTCAGGGAGAATCTTGGGACCTGCATGATGACCACCTACGATGAGCAGGATATCCGGGTCGCACTGTCCGTGCCCTACTCGATGCGTGTAGTAATGTTGCTTCTAATCGGGCATCCGGCGTCCACCGGCGAACGGGTGCAAAAACTTCCACTGCGGAGGATCGCCTCGTATGACCACTGGTAACGATGGTCCCGCGGCACCGATAGATTCGGGTCTTCAGTCCTCCCCGCAAACCACAGTGCCTTCCACGGGTTCCAGGGGCGGCCGAAAGAATGTTCTCGACCTGGCCGCGAGAATTGCTCTTACCCAACGCGGTGTCCAGTTCTTCGTTCGGAACAAAAAGAAACTCAATCGATTTTCCGCAAATGCGAAAGATTCCCTCGGTGCGGAATACGGGCTCCAGCTCAACCGGTTCTCTCCAGCATCGGTTCAACGCATGATCCTTCTCGGATACATCTCGCGGGTGGAAGTGGGGTCACGAAATTTCTCGCTGGAGCAGGCGGACCTTTTTGATCTGACCAAGCTCATTCTCTACACGATGTTGTATCACCAATTCGATTCGCGTGTGTACGACGAAATATTCGAGTCTGATCTCATTGTGCGATGGAATCGCAAACACCTGCGCAATCCAATTGACCGGGATACGCCGGTGAACGAGGAGCATCTGAAGAAATTCATGGTAGAGCAACAGGAAGTGGTTTCGAAGCTCCAGGCTGAGATCACGAGGCCGCTGACGGACTCGATCGAAACGAATCTCGATCTTCAAGCCGACGAGCGCCAGGTTCAGGTTTTTATTGTCGAGAAGTTTGTCAGCAACCTGCGGCCGTTCATCTGGTTCCTTCTGGCCCAATTCCGTGGGAGTGAAGAGTACTTCGCTCTTGTTACTTCAATCCGACAATTGATGGACGACTATCGAAAACGGACGGGGATTGCAGAATACGCCGCGCTTGTAACCCGCGAGGTAGTATCGAATGCGGAAAACATGAACATACAGGACTACGCGCGGCTTACCTACGGTAACACCTGGGACAGCGGACGCCTTCTTTTCGACAAAGCCGTGCGCGAGCGGCTGGCAGGCGAGTTGGTCAGCCACGCGAGGACCGTCGTCGTGCACTGGGCCCTCTGGAGTCGAAGCGGCGCAACTCCCGGGCTCAATAATCTTCGAATAGTCGTGCAGAATCACCAGCCCGAGAACCTGCCAATCCCGAGTCCGGACGAGGACCGAAGTGTCTACGACCGGCGAAAGAGTTTACGCGAATACTACGCGGACATACCCGAAACGGTAACCAATACGGAACTGGCGCTATATTACTACTCATATCTTGCCGAGGCATGCCGTACGCGCGGTGTGCGATTCGAGACCTCGGTGCACGACTCACGAAAGACAGGCAGGACGGTAACATCGCTCAATTTTCAGTTCTAACCGGTCCGTAGCCCATCTCCCCGAGTGCTGCCCAGGCTTCCTCTTCCTCGTCCCATCGAATTGGCCCTGATTCGTAGATGATCGAGTACTCATGGCCTTTGCCGAGCAATAATACCAGATCGCCGGGACGGGCAAGCGAGAATGCCTTCCGAATCGCTTCACGACGGTTCGGAATCAGAAAGAGGTCTTCTCCCCGGCGCCGACCCTGGCAACCTGCCGCGATCTGTTCGAGAATTTCCATCGGAGCCTCACCCCGCGGATCTTCATCGGCGAGTAGAACGATGTCCGCATTCTCGCATGCGGCCCTTCCCTGCAACGGGCGCTTTGCCATATCCCTCTCGCCCCCCGAACCAAAGACCACGATCATTCGACCTTTCAGTCCCGTTCTCATCATGGGGAGAACCTTTGCAAAGGCACCCGGCGTGTGCGCGTAGTCGACCATCACCGAGAATGGTTGTCCGCCGCGCACCGGGGCCAGGCGCCCTTTCACGGGGTGGAGCGCTGGAGCGCTTCGAAGCAGTTCTGCCGCCATCCCATTCACGGCGGCAACCGACGGTTCCGCCCCGTCGATCGTTGCGAGACTGCCCGCCGCGGCAAGAGTCGAGGCCAGGAGATTTTCGACGTTGAAAAGGCCCGGAGTATTGAGGCGGACGTCAGTAACGATCCTGTCTCCGACGGCGACGTCCACGGTAATACTTTCACTGTCCTGCCGCGGTCGCATGGCCCGAAGGTTTGCGTGGTTTCCGGAAATCGAATAACTGAAGACAGGACGGCGCGTGACTCCGGCGCAGTAGGCGCCGCCAGGATCGTCGGCATTGACTACGCCGAATCCGGACTTGTGACTGTCGATCGCACGGAACAGATTGGCCTTGTCGTCGCGATACTGTTCAAAATTGCCGTGGAACTCCAGATGCTCGTGCGTGATGTTCGTGAGGACTGCCGCGGCGAATCCCACATCGGCAAGCCGCGCGGTTCTCCGAGAAAGTCCATGTGAAGTCGCTTCGACGACGGCAAGCCTTTTCCCGTGGTCGATCATTTGCCGCAGAATGTCATGAATCTCCGGAGCTTCCGGCGTGGATTGACGGAAGGGATTGATCTCAATCGAATCGCCGGCCATCACCGCCACGGTCGAAAGGAAACCGTTTG
Source organism: Spirochaetia bacterium (assembly GCA_035530755.1). Classification (GTDB taxonomy): domain Bacteria; phylum Spirochaetota; class Spirochaetia; order DSM-27196; family DATKUC01; genus DATKUC01. The sequence goes on from DATKUF010000064.1 coordinate 22,090, forward strand.
CGATCCCGCAGGCCTGCAGAAGCTGGTGCGTGAAGTAAACGGTTGTGCTTTTCCCGTCTGTGCCGGTCACACCGATGACGGGAATTTCGAGCGAAGGATAATCATTCAGCGTGGCAGCCGCTTTCGACATCGCTTCACGCACCCGTCTTACCCGAATGTAGGATGTGCCCGGCCTGCGTTGCAGTTCTCCTTTCTCGTAGAGAACCGCGGCCGCGCCCCGGTCGACTGCGTCACCGGCGAACCGGAGTCCATCGGTGTGAATTCCGGGAAGCGCGCAGAAGATCCATCCCGGTTTCACTCGTCGGGAGTCGTACGTGATGCCGGAAATTTCCGCTTCATCCGGTCCTGCGACCTCGACGGCGTTGATGACGGCGAGGATAGCTGATAAGCTCTTCTGCATAATTGGCGTATGGTACCAACAGTCCGGCCCTTCCGCAAGACAGACCTCGACAGCGCCGAAAACCGGGCGTTTCTGCGAACTCAACTGATAGCGTACATCGGAAACAAGCGCGCCCTTCTTCCCTTTCTTGCGGATGTCTTTTCCGCGATCGCGGAGCGACATTCTGTTCGCAGATTTCTGGATCCGTTCGCCGGAACAGGTTCCGTGTCGCGGCTGGCGAAGGTGCTCGGATACGAGGTAGGTGCGTCGGACTGGGAGTTCTATTCCTGGATTGTGAATCTTTGTCACGTGGAGTGTGACCGTTCGCAGCTCGCGAACCTTTTCGGTCGAACCGGAGGAATAGAGCGCACCATAGATTCGCTCAACCGCGAAGGCGACGTCGGCCCGGCCTACGTGAGCCGGCACTACGCGCCGTCATCCACGGAATCCGCCGACTACCGGGTCGAACGGCTTTTCTACACCCGGGAAAACGCTCTGTTCATCGATCGGGTCCGCAACCGCATTGAGGAGATCTATCCGGGCTGGGAGCTCGATCCTGTCCGGAGGCTCGAAAAGGCTATTCTGGTCTCGCTCCTTATCTACCAGGCCGCGAAGCACGCAAACACTTCCGGCGTATTCAAAGCGTACCACAAGGGGTTTGGCGGACATGGTGGTGATGCCCTGTCACGGATACTCGCTCCCATGCGCCTCTGCATTCCGGTTCTTGTCGACGGAAAATTCGGCTGCACGAGCTCACGTCGCAATGCTCTATCGTTCGTATCGGGCAGACCCGCCGACATTGCATACCTTGATCCTCCCTACAATGTCCACCAGTACGGTTCCAACTATTTCATGCTGAACACGATCGCAATGTGGGACAGGCCGGAGGTTCCGGGCGATCGAGACGAGAAGGGACGTTTGCGCGAAAAAGCGGGCATACGCCGTGATTGGACCGAGACCCGATCAGCCTACTGCTCCCGCAAAACGGCGTCGGTGGAGCTCAAATCGCTCATGGATACCATTGACGCCCGGTACATCGTAATGAGTTACAGCTCGGAGGGCATCATCCCGTTTGAGGAATTGCTGGACCTTTTGTCATATCACGGTCGCGTGGAGCTTTACGGCCGTGACTACACCGTGTACCGCGGGGGCAGGCAGAGCATGTCCCGCCAGACCGGCAACGTCGAGTTCGTCCTTGTGGTCGAGAGAGGTCCCGCCTCAACGGGTGCGGTCGATCGGCGATTCCAGCGGTTCAAACTCGAAAGGGACATCGGAATGCTCCTTCGCCGTTCCTTCGTTCCGGCGCGTCTCGCAAACGCTTTCGTGAAGAAGGGGATGACTGTCTATCTGGATCAGACATTGGGCGGCGACGGTTTTGAGACCGAGCTGCTCTATCGATTCCGGCCGATGTCGGCAGAAACTGCCGCGCGCCTTAAGACATTGCTTGCCGGAAAAAGCATCGAACAGCTTACCGATATCCGACAGCGATTGCTTGCGGCCGCTGCGTCCACTACCGGCGAAGAGGCGGGGGTACTGCTCTCTCTGCTGTGCGATACGCCGGAACTTTCCCGGCGCGCTTTCTACGTGCGTCGTCTGCTCGTGGTGATGCGAAAGTTCGCCAATAGAAAATACCGGGATCAGTTCGTCGACTTTTCCCGCCGGCTGCGGGATGCCATAGCCAGACAGCCGGACCGTTTTCCCGGAATCGCCGGGCCCCTCGATGAGCTCGAGGCGCTGTTCAGCCGCCGCCTGGCGGGGTAGGCGACCATCCGGCGGACCACACAGGGTCCGCCGGATGGTACGGTGGAGGCACTACCTCCCGGTTGCGCTGTAAAGGAACCGGAAATAGTCCATGTCAGTCGAGAGAGTCTTGTTGAACTGCGGCAGGGTCTTCCGGTAGGACTCCATCGCGCGCCAGAACTCAAAGAACCGAGGGGACTGGCGGTAGGCGGCGGAATAGATCTGGGCCGCCTTCGCGTCCGCCTGTCCGCGCAACTCCTCCGAGGTGGCGTACGCTTCCGAGAGGATTGCTCGTTTCTCGTTTTCCATCTGTCCGAGCCATCGCTGCTTGCGTCCCTCTCCGTACGATCGGGAGGCCTGCGCGATCTGATTCCTTTCGGCAACCATACGATTGTAGACGCTCTCGGTAAGCTCATCGCTGTAGCGGATCTGGCGGATGACGATGTCGATGAGTTCGATGCCGAATTCGGGAGTAAGCGCTTTCGCCGCAGCGAGCATTTCGTTTGACAGCGCCCGGCGACCCTTGGCGACATCCGGCTGTTTCGCCTGGGTAGTGGTAAGACTCGCGAGCTCCTGAATACCTTCGAGGTCCTGCCCCTGCGCTGTATCGGTCGGAACCGCAGCACCTGGCCTATCGTTTATGATGTTCGTGCTGCGGACTGCCTCGCGCAAAGGACTCCGTGATATGACCGTCTTTATGGTGCTTTCAATGATGTCGTCCAGACGGGAGTAGGCCTGGGTCATCGTAGTGAGGCGGCCGTAGAACATCACCGGGTCGGCGATGCGCCAGCGTGCTGTCGCGTCGACCCAGATGAACTGATTTTCCATCGTGGGGATCAGACTAGGGTCGCCGTCCCACGAGAGAATCTTGTGAGAATAGGTAACAACGTTGTCGACTGCGGGGGACTTCAGATGAAGGCCCGCTTTGTTCGTTGACGCCACGATCTCTCCGAACCGTATCACCACCGCCTGCTGCCCTTCGTTCAGCACGTAGAATGGCCCGAGCGAAAGGAAGAGGATCAGAACGACGCCGATTATGACGAGGGTCACAACTACCTTTTTCATCAGTTGCCTCCCTGCACGGCCGCTGTCGGTGTGGCCGGTTTCTTGTTCTCGAGATTCATGAGTGGAATGAAGTTGGTGAAATTCTTGTCGATCAAGTCTTCTCCGGTTTTGTTCTGGAACACCGACTCTACCATTTCATAATAAAGACGCGTCCTTGTGGTATCCGGCTCGGCGTTGTACTGCGTCAGCACGTCTTTGAAACGCGCAACATCCCCGGTCGAACGATTGACTCTCTCGGATGCGTAACCTTTCGCCTGCTCTATAATTTGTTCCGCCTCTCCTCGCGCCTTCGGAATTTCCTTGTTGAAAGCCTCTTTTCCTTCGTTGATTAGCCGGTTCATGTCCTGCGTCGCCCGGTTGACGTCTTCAAAGGCGTCCTTCACCGCACCCGACGGCGGAACGATGTTGCGAAGCTTCACCGTGGTTACGGTGAGCCCCAGTCCGTAGGAGTTGAATATCTTGTTCATCTCCTCCTGTCCCTGGAACTCGATAGTTGACCGTTGTTCGCCCATAACTTCGAGTATCGCACGGTCTCCGACGAGCATGTTTATTACCGACTGCGAAATGTCCCGGACGGTCTTCTGCTGATTGTCGACATGAAAGAGCCAGGCGCGGGCATCGGTGATGCGGTACTGAATCGTCCATTGGACATCGACAATATTCAGGTCGCCGGTGAGCATGGTGGATTCTTCCGAATAGTCGAGTTTCGAGTACACGGTATTGACTCCTGCGCTCTCAGTGCGAAACCCGAACGACATGTTCTGGATTACCTGCGTCGGCACATTATAGTTCTTCTCCAGGCCGAGCGGCATTTTCCAGTGCAGCCCCGGGCCGAGCGTCCGGTTAAACTTACCGAGCCTGAGCACCACCGCCTCCTGGGTCTGATCGACCACAAAAAAGCTCCCCCCAACGATCACCAGTGCAACGATTGCGATTATGATAAGCACAATAGTTCGTGGTTTCAGCGTAAATGGTAATTTCGGAATTCGAAATTGACTCTCCTGCATACGGCCTCCTTGTTTTGTCGCCTTCGGGCGACGACGATTCAGTGATACCAGGGTGAGCCCGCGCGGAGGCGGGCCGACACGAGGTACCGATGGGTGAAAAGCTTGATGATATTCTTTAGTTGAACCTTTACCCTAATCGTTTGCCGCGCAATGGTCAAGGTCGCAATCGAGTCCGCGAGGCGCAGAAGCGACTCTGAATAACTGTTCGCCTTGACAGCGCCGCGGCGTCTTTCTATAGTAATTTTCTCATGAGCAACACCAAGAAGCGTCTTATTACCTCGGCCTTGCCCTACGTGAACAACATTCCGCATCTCGGCAACCTCATTCAGGTGCTTTCGGCCGACGTCTTTGCCCGCTATTGCCGTCTTCGCGGCTACCAGACCCTCTACGTCTGCGGCACCGACGAATATGGAACTGCGACTGAGACCAGAGCATTGGAAGAGGGAATTACCCCGCGAGAGCTCTGTGATCGCTATTACCGGATTCACGATGACATCTACCGATGGTTCAATATCTCTTTTGACAAATTTGGTCGCACCTCGACACCGGAGCATACTAAAATAACCCAGGGCATCTTTCTCGATCTGCACAAGGCCGGTTTTATCGTCGAACGCACGATAGAGCAGCTCTATTCCGAAAAATCGAACATGTTTCTCGCGGACCGGTACGTTCGCGGGACCTGTCCTCACTGCGGCTACGCCGACGCCCGAGGAGATCAGTGCGAAAACTGCGGGAAACTTCTCGACCCGGCTGATCTGATCGAGCCGCGGAGCCTCATCGACAATTCGCGGCCGGTGATGCGGGAAACAAGCCACCTCTACATCAATCTGCCCGCCATCCTGCCAAAACTCGAGCAGTGGATGGAAGACGCGTCAAGCCGCGGTAACTGGTCTCGAAATGCGACGCAGATGACGCAGGCCTGGATACGCGACGGGCTTAAGGAACGCTCGATTACACGAGACCTGAAGTGGGGAATTCCAGTACCTTTGGAAGCCTACAAGGACAAAGTCTTCTACGTCTGGTTCGACGCGCCGATCGGATACATTTCGATCACTGCAAGCCTCACCGACGAGTGGGAGAAGTGGTGGAAGAACCCGCGCGAAGTCGAGCTGTTCCAGTTCATCGGGAAAGACAATATTCCGTTTCACACCGTGGTGTTCCCCTGTTCACTTCTGGGGTCCGGCCGCGACTGGACGATGTTGCACCACATGAGCTCGACCGAGTACCTGAACTACGAAAGTGGAAAATTCTCAAAGAGCAAGGGGGTGGGTGTCTTCGGAAATGATGCAATGGAGACTGGTATTCCCGCCGATGTCTGGCGCTTTTACATGTTCTATAACAGACCGGAAACTGCCGACAGCCTTTTCACGTGGGCCGACTTTCAGGATAAGGTCAATGGCGAGCTGATCGGAAATCTTTCGAATCTGGTGAACCGGACTCTCACCTTTGTGAGCCGCTATTACGAGGGAAAGGTTCCCGCTGCACCCAGCGATGCCGAACGGCAAGCGGACGTCTACCCGGGGGCGGCCCGGTTCTGGCCGGAAATCCGCAAAGCCGAACAGGAAATCTCCGAGCTTCTTGACGCTGCCGGTTTACGTGACGCATTTCGCAAGATCTTTCTGC
>DATKUF010000065.1:0-37499 GCA_035530755.1 Spirochaetia bacterium
TGACTCGCTGAAGACCCTCGTTGGCGGCCTGCAGACTCAGAACGGAATTCTTGTGAAACAGGTCGGCGATCTGCAGACGGAGCTCGCCAATCTCAGGAACACATTTCCGAGCCAGTACGGGGTCAGCCAGAATCAGTTTACTCAAGCGGCGGACCAACTTCAGGCGCAACTTACCGCACTGCAGGAACGAATCAACTCGGTTTCGCAGCAGATCACCGGCGTCACCTCCGGGCGCGCAGGCGCGGCGCCCACATCGGTTGGCGGAGGTTCATCGGGCGACGCGGATCTGCGCACGCAAATCGCGCTGCTTCAAGCGGAAAATCGTCAGCTAACCGGCGAAAAAGCCAATCTTGAGCAACGGATAGTGACGGAGGTTCTGGACAAAGGCTACATTGGCCTCTACCGTCCGCTGCTCGACCGCATTCTATACCGCGGATTCGCCGGCGGCGATCCGCAGATGGGTTCATGGCAGCTCCGTGCTCAGACCCTTTTGCAGAACGACCCGACTCAGTATTTCGCGAAGTACGCTCTTCCCGTTCCGCAGGTCGCGCGCCCGACACTCTACACGATGCAGGTTCGCGCTACCGGAAGCGGATGGGTAGGGGTGGGACTCCACATTTTCGCGAGTGACGTGCAGAGCCGCCACGGCTACGGAATGGGCAGAAGCCTTCTGGTCTGGCTCACCCGCGACAGGAACTACTACAAGAATGACGGTACCTATCTCCAGCTCTATCGATCGGACGACGACGTGAACATGGGTCGTGTCCTGGACGCGAAGATACCGGAATCTATCGGCGACTACCTGAAGCTCGAGGTTCTTTATGAACCGGACAAGGAGTACATCACCATCGCGGTGAACGGTCAGGAAAAAGTCCGATACAAAACCTGGTTCGGAGTCGATTCGGGTGTCACGGTCGCGCTTCGAACACTCGGAGCCGGTGCGAGCTTCCGTGAACTGGAAGTTCGCACGCTTGACCAAACGAGGTGATATGCCATGACGATACAGGGCCGAACAAGCGGGGCTGTGCAGCTTGCGCCGGGTTACCAGAAGGTGTTGCCGCTGGCCAACTATGCTCCCTGGATGAACGATGCCGAGTTCGCCGCAATTCGCGCCGCGATCGAAGGGAACACGCTTGTCGACAGCTACCGATGTTATTCGCTTTGGAAGTTGGTCGAACAGGCCGTTCAGCACGAAGGTGATCTGCTCGAAGTGGGTGTCTGGCGCGGGGGCACGGGAGCTCTTATCGCCCATCAGGCGTCGCGCGCGAGATCTGACTCTCGGCGGTCAGCTGAAGATATTTTCGATCCATCTCAGGCGTCTCGCTGCGTCTTCCTGGCCGATACGTTCAACGGGGTGGCGAAAGCGGGACCGCGGGATTCCTACTATCGCGGAGGCGAGCACGCGAATACCAGCCTGAAGGTCGTCGAGAGCCTACTGGGGAGCCTGGGAATAGGCAACGCAATTCTGCTCGAAGGAGTGTTTCCCGAGGATACCGGAGACCTCATCGATGACCATCGTTTCTGCTTCTGTCACATTGATGTCGATGTCTATCAGTCCGCGCGAGACGTCTTCGAGTGGGTCTGGCCGAGGCTCACCGTCGGAGGGATCGTGGTGTACGACGACTATGGTTTCTACGGCTGCGAAGGCGTAACCGCCCATGTAAATGAGATTTTCCCCGACGCGCAAAGGACAGTCATCCACAATCTCAACGGGCAGGCAATAGTGGTGAAAACCGCCTGATTGACCATTGAGATTCCGTCCCCTTCCATTCGACCGGCCGTTCGTAGTATTTTTCCCGGTATGAAACGGGTCTGGACATCCTTCAGCGTAAACCGAATGCTCTTTCTGCTGGCACTGGCAGGTTTGCTCAGCTGCAGCACCGGTTCGGTCATCGTCGAGCGACACGACTATTTTTCAGATCCGCGAAGTGATGTGAAAGGCGTTTTCATGCGGCCCACGGCAAGCGAGCTTGCAATGGAACGGTCGCGTCTGACCGATGAAGACCGAAAGCGCGTGGAAACGTTGCTGACAGGAGCCGATCCCGCGCTTTCCCTCTACCGGGATCCAGGCACCCGGAACATGGTCATCGACTACTTCTGCAAACTCACCGGGTCGGATGATGTAGCGCTTTCCATTCTCTACCACGCCGACCGCGAGAACGTCCCGTTCGTCCTCGCATTTTCCCTCGCATGGGTGGAAAGTAAGTATCAGTCGGTAGCCGTCAACGTGAATGATGGATCGATTGACCGCGGCGTATTCCAGCTCAATAATTTGAGTTTCCCGTCTCTTTCGGTGGGCGACTTCTTCCATCCGGAAACAAATATCGCCTATGGCATCGACCACCTCAGGTGGTGCCTCAATTATTCCGCCGACGAGCAGACGGCCGTCGCGGTCTACAATGCGGGTTTGACACGGATTTCGCAGGGCGTAGTGCCCGCAAGTACCCGGGAATACGTAGCCAAAGTTATGCGGTTTCAGCGCGATCTGATTCGCGATTTCCGCAATTACATCCAGCACAACATCCAGACCGCCTAGCGTCGCCGGTGCGGAAAATCGCACCCTCGGCGCCGGCTGCGGCCGCCCCAAAGAGGTTTGAGAATGGTTGTTATACTCGAGCGAGCTATCCGTGACGACGACAAATCACGCATCCGCAGCTTTCTGGAAGAGCGCGGACTCAAGGTCCGGGAGATTGTCGGTGTAGAAGAGACAATTCTCGGCGCGGTCGGAAAAGTTTCGATCGATTACCGTGAGGTGGAGATTCTTCCGGGCGTCGAACGGGTAATTCCAATATCGAAACCGTTCAAGCTCGCGTCGCGAGAGCTGCAGAAAGAGGACAGCATCGTAAGCGTTGGCCCGGTGAAGGTCGGCGGTCACCGGATCACGGTAATCGCAGGGCCTTGCGCAGTGGAAAACCGCGAACAAATGCTCGAAACCGCCGAGCTTGTTCGGCGGTCCGGTGCGGTCATCCTTCGCGGCGGCGCCTTCAAGCCTCGCACATCTCCCTACTCGTTTCAGGGACTCGGCGAAGAGGGCCTGAAGTACCTGAAGGAGGCCGGTGAGAGAACCGGGATGCCCGTGGCCACCGAGGTGGTTTCTCCGGCGCACGTGGAGCTCATGCGGGACTATATCGACATGTACCAGATCGGTGCCCGAAACATGCAGAACTTCGAGCTGCTCAAGGCCGTGGGATCGCAGAAGATGCCCGTGCTTTTGAAACGCGGAATTGCGGCCACAATAGAGGAATGGCTGATGGCGGCGGAGTATCTACTCGCGAGCGGAACCGACGACGTTGTCCTGTGTGAGCGTGGAATCCGCACCTTCGAAACCTATACCCGCTACACACTGGACATCTCTGCCATTCCTGTTGTCCGCAAGTTGTGCCACCTGCCGATAATCATCGATCCGAGCCATGCGGTCGGTATGCGGGACAAGGTCTCGCCGGTCGCTCTGGGTTCCATCGCTGCAGGTGCCGATGGATTGATCGTGGAGGTTCATCCTCGTCCTGATCAGGCATTGTCGGACGGTCCGCAGGCACTCTACCCGGAGCAGTTCGAGAAACTCATGCGGGATATCGAGGCGCTTGCGCCGGTGGTTGAGAAGGAGCTTACCCGGCTGCCGGAGTTCAACGAAACCCGCCCCTCACTCGCGCGGGCATTGAAAGACGGTGTTGCCGGTTCCGAGCTTGCCGTGGCGTTTCAGGGAGAACGGGGAGCATACAGCGAACTGGCCATAAAGCGCTATTTCCAGAGCGACGGAATAGTCTCGCAGCCGCTTCCCGCATTCCGCGACGTGTTCGACGCGGTTCTCGAAGGCAGGGTGAAATATGGACTGGTTCCACTCGAAAATTCCCTGGCAGGATCGATCCACGAGAACTATGACCTGTTTTTGCAGTACCCGGACATCCGGATTGCAGGTGAAACGCAGATTCGGGTCGTTCACACGCTCATAGGGGTGCCCGGCACGAGCCTCGATGACATCAGGCGGGTATATTCGCACCCGCAGGGCCTCGCGCAGTGCGCACGATTCCTCGACGATCACCCGACGTGGGAAAAGGTGCCCTTCTACGACACCGCGGGGTCAGTTGCGCACATCGCCCGTGAAGGGGTCCGGTCCAACGCGGCGATCGCCAGTTCGGAGGCCGCCCGAGTTTACCATATGGAGGTTCTGCGCGAGGGGATCGAAATGAATCCGCAAAACTATACGCGCTTCGTCGTGCTTGCGCGAGAGGACGCGAGCGTTATCGCATCGCCGAACAAGGCGTCGATTGTCTTTTCCACGCCGGACACGCCGGGAGCACTTTTCGAGTGCCTGCGTGTCCTGGCCGAACGAAACGTGAACATGAAGAAGCTCGAATCCCGTCCCATTGCCGGCAAACCGTGGCGGTACATGTTCTATCTTGACGTTGAGATTCCCGACGACGAGTTGCAATTTCGGGATACGATGGACCACTTATCCACGATTACCGAGGACCTGATGATCCTCGGCAAATACCGCGTGTAAGAAGAAGCGTAGTGATGCGGGCCGCTTGCGTCCGGCGCTCAGTCCTGGGACGCTTTGATATCGAGAATTTTTGTGAGCTCGGCTTTCCTCGGTTTCACGAGTGAGAGTTCGGAGACCGGAACATTTGCCGACAGGCCGGACATCTGCGACTGCACCGCACGCATCTGCTGAATAGCGGCCTGCTTCTGCGCGTCGGACATGTCCGTGTTCGACTGGATCTGTTTGATTGAATCCTCTATCTGGCTGTTCGCAGTCGGCATCTGGTCCTGGAGCTCAAGCGCAACGATGCATCGGGCCACTTCCGCCGTGACGAATCCGAATCGCTCGACCTTCCATCCCTTGGATCCCAGGTAGCCGGCAAAATCGGCCCCCGCGAATGCCTGCGCAAAAGCGCCGGGGCGGCTTGGATTCGAAACGCTCTTTCCGTGCGAATCGAGCCACTTTACCACGTCCGGCCAGTCATGCATGAAACGCGTTAATTCCGATTCGCTGAACGGCGCCTGATTCGGATAGGGATTCTGCATTCCCATCCCGGGCGCTCCGCCTTGAGACTGCTGCGCGAAAACCGGCAGCGCCGTCACGATGATTCCAATCGCTATATATCTAATTATCCGGCTCATATATGGATGATACAGCCGCCCCGTGGGGTGGTCAAGCATTATCGAGGACCGTCTCAATGCCGAGTTTTTTCAACTGAACGAGCTCATCCTTGTGCGCGACGTACTCATGCTTCTTCCGATTCGCGCTGATGATGCTATTCTTGAGACTCGTGAGTTCGATTTTGATGCCACGTATCTGTGGGCGTTCCGGACCGGTCACCGCATCCTTGAAGTAGTTGTCCATCGACTGAAGGCGACGGTGAATGAGCTGAATTTCACTGACGTTTCGGGCAAGAAACGAGAAAAGCTGCTCTTCCGACGCCGCTTCAATCTTACGCGCCAGGTTCCCTGTCCTCGCGAGAATTGCCGCGTATACCCGCGCCTTTCGCTCGACCTCGAGCGTGAACTTCGTGAATTCTATCGTCTCCCTCTGAACCGCGGAGGTGGTAATGTCGTTGAAGGTCACTTCGTAGACGTTCTTCCGTGGTTTGTGTCCCATCGCCCGCAAAATCCACAGCCGAAAGCGTTCGGCCACGGATCTTCGTCGCGTATCGAGCAACACGGCGTTGTCTTTCAGCTTGGCTACGCATTCGTCCAATGTTCGGCTGGCGGTTGCGAGCACACGCAGGCCTTCCGCGAGAATTCGCCGCAGGTCTTTCGCCGGATCCACGCGCTGCCGCTTCTCCTGGTTCACCGCGAGGCCCCGGAGCAGCTCCTCTTTGCGTATCGCTGCGTTAGGCGCGTGGTCTTCCTGAATGATTTCCTGTACGAGTTCGGCGTAGAATGGTCGTTGCGGGAATTTCTTCGCCCACAACCGTTTGATGATCTTTACGCAGTCATCGAGGTGTGTGAGCGGCGACTCGGGGATCGCGGCTTCGGGGAGGATTTCGCTGCGAATCTCAACCTTGCAGGCTTCTCGCTGATAGTCGGCCAGTTTCTTCAGTTGGCCAAGGATCTGACGCTGCAGCTTTGAAAGCTGGTCGTGGGCGTCGGTTACGATGCTCGTCGACATCTGGTCACCGCCTTTCACGACCTTCTCGAGTAGCTCCGCCAGCACGCGAGTGGTCATGTTCTCCGATGTCGGAGACAGCTGGCTCCACCCGATGTAACTCGTGAGCGCCAGGAGATCCCTGAGCCGCCGCAAATCGAGAAAGTCCATCGCGAACTGGTAGTATTGATTGAGAAAATCCAGCTGGGAATCAAAATCGGAGAGGCGCACACTCATCTGGGCGTCGCGTTCTGATTCGAGGAAAGGCCGGTTCGACGGTGGCACGATCTCGGAAATCTTCTGTTCGTGTTTGTACGGATCCTCGTCGACCAGCCCCTTGCGGCGGAGAACGTTGTAGAATCCCTGATAAGAAAGATGAAATATGCGAAAGTTCTCTTTGAGACGGGATAATTCCGTACGTTCCAGATGTTCGCGCTGCTGGGCGAGCGCCGTCTGTAGCTTTCCGAGGAAAGCGATTCCCGAATCCTCTTCCATAGCAAGTATATTATGGGCCAGAATGGAGAAAATGGCAATCCCGGAGATGACAAACTATGAGCAAAATAGTCCCTTTTTCGCCCGTCAAACTGGTAATTCCTACCCTGACGGCAGCAACCGAGTTTCTGCCTCGGATTCGCTCCGAGCTCGAAACAGCCTTCGGTCCAATCGACTATGAAAGCCGGCTTCTCCCATTCAACTATACCGAGTACTACGAATCGGAAATGGGACCCGATCTCCGGCGCATCTTCTATTCAATAGGACCGCTGTTCGGACCGGAACAGCTGGCCGATATCAAGCTCCGCACGGACGCCATCGAAAAAACATTTTCCGTCGACAGTCGGAGGAAGGTGAATCTGGATCCCGGCGTTCTTTCGCTCAGTCGGTTTATTCTTGCCACGACCAAGGATCATGCGCATCGAATACCGCTCAAAGGGGGTATCTACGCGGAGGTGACGCTCATGTATCACAAGAACGGTTTCGAACCGTTGCCCTGGACCTACCCCGACTACCGCACTCCGGAATACGGAGAGATACTTTCCGTGATACGGGGTATCTACAGGCGGCAGCTCTCGCCAACTTTGAGCGCATAGGGCTGTCCCGGCCGTGAATGCCGCGTCGTTGAAGCACCGCGGCGGATTGGGCGTGAACCAGAGCGATGAAAACTGCACGCTCTGACGAACCTTCGGCGAACGGGAGACGTCATCCCGCAGGCAGACTGATTCTTTTTACCGGCCTCCTGACTCTTTCACTTATCGGTTGCGACTACTTCTGCATCGCGCGGACCTACACCGTTCACCTGCCATTGCCGCCTGAGGCATGGCGCGTGGCGTTTGGGGAAATGGAGCAGGAGATTATCTGGGTCGATGCTGCAGGAGAGCTGGTCACCACGCGTGTCGCTGCCGGCACTCGACAGCTGGATATCCGGGCCGCCAGGCAGGGAATCTGCCCGGTGACCGCAAACGCTCTTCCGAGCCAATTCGCAGCGGTTCCAGCGTTCGGTTCTGCATTGTTACTTCCTGCAGGCGCGATAATCCCTTTTGCCTGCGATCAGCAGGGAAGCGTGGTTCTCAGCTTTCGAGATGGTGCGGCCGCGACAGTGCTTCAGAGGCTCGCCGGAGCCGGGGTGTCTCTCTCCGGAATAAACGTCTCTCGCCTGATCTCCGAAATGCCGGCCCGGACGCGGGGCGACCCGTGGCTCGCGAATCTGTCGCAGATAGTGGACGGGCTCGGCGCAGGGGAGTTTCGTGCGGATACCATCAAACCGTGTGAGCCGGTTTCCGTTTCGTTGCCGGAAATCGGAATTGAGTACCCGGCCTATGTGGTGTCGTCAGATCCGTTGACCGGGACGGCGCAGGTCATGCCCGGAGCGCCTTCTACCGTCGCGGTTGCTGCCGAAGTGCCGGGGCTCATCCGGTTCTATCTGCCCGACGGGAGCCTTCGGCTCGATCTGTGGTCGGCCGCCGATGGACGATACAGCTGGCTCCCGGTTCCCGCAAGGCATAGATGAGCTTATCGAACTACGATGTTCACCAGCTTGTTGGGTACGGTAATCACCTTCACGATGGTCTTTCCTTCGGTCAACTCTTTCGTCCGTTCCAGAGCCAGTGCCATCTCCTTCAGATTCTCTTCAGGAGTGTCGGCTGCGACATCCAGCTTGCTGCGGAGTTTGCCGTTGATCTGTACTACAACGGTGACGCGCTCCGCGAGCGTGAGATCCTCTTTCCAGCGCGGCCATTGTGCGAACGCAATAGAGTCCCGGTGACCGAGCTTTTCCCACAGCTCCTCCCCGAGATGCGGGGCGTAGGGAGCCAGCAGCAGAACGAAGTTTTCCCACAATGAGCGGTAGAGTCTCTCCTCTTTGAAGAGCTCGTTCACAAAGATCATCATTTGCGCGATAGCCGTGTTGAACTCCAGGCCGTCGGTGTCCTCGGACACCTTCTTGATCGTTCTGTGCAGCAGTCGTTCGAGTTCTTCCGGCGCGGCTTCTTCGGAGAGTTCGCGTTCAGAGAGTCTCCAGACGCGGTCGAGAAAGCGATGGACACCGGTGAGACCGTTGGTGCTCCATGGTTTCGCTACCTGAAGGGGTCCCATAAACATCTCGTACATGCGCATGGCATCCGCACCGAACTCACGAACGATATCGTCGGGATTGATTACGTTTCCCAACGACTTGGACATTTTTACTCCGCCCTCACCGAGGATCATTCCCTGGTTTATCAGGCGCATGAACGGCTCGTCGCAGTTCACCACTCCGAGATCAAAGAGGACTTTATGCCAGAACCGTGCGTACAGAAGATGGAGCACCGCGTGTTCCGCGCCGCCGACGTACACGTCCACGGGCATCCAGTAGTCGACCTTGTCCCGTTCCGCAAAGGCATTCGGATTGTGCGGATCCAGGTAGCGCAGAAAGTACCAGCAGGAGCCGGCCCACTGAGGCATTGTGTTGGTTTCACGCAAGCCCGCGCCCCGGGTGCCGTCCGGACAGTCGCAGTGCACCCAGTCCTCAACCGCCGCAAGCGGGCTCTCACCGGTTCCGATCGGGCGGTAACTTTCCACTTCCGGAAGCCGCACCGGAAGCGCCTCCTCGGCAACCGGTACGATGGTTCCGTCTGCGCAGTGTACCAGGGGGATCGGCTCGCCCCAGTAGCGCTGGCGACTGAAAATCCAGTCGCGCAACTTATAGTTAACCGCTCGCGAGCCTTTCCCGTTCTTCTCCAGCCAGGTGATGATAGTGTTTTTGAATTCGGCAGTGGCGAGGCCGTTAAAGTCTCCCGAGTTGATTGCGAAACCATCCCCGGCGGTTGCGCCCGCCTGGGCCGAAATGAGCTTCTTCTGTTTTTCCGCGTCACCGAGGGCCCCGGCCTTTTCGAGCGTCCGGAAATCCTCCTCCGGCGCCACGACCTGGACAATCGGCAGAGCATACTTTTCGGCGAATTCCCAGTCGCGCTCATCGTGAGCCGGGACCGCCATAATCGCTCCGGTACCGTAGGAAATGAGAATGTAGTCGGATATCCACACCGGGATCTTTTTTCCATTCACTGGATTCACGGCATATGCCCCGGTGAACACCCCGGTTTTGTCTTTCGCCAGATCGGTCCGTTCGAGGTCGCTCTTCAGTCTCGTCTGCTCGATATACGCATCCACGGCCTCTCGCTGATCGGCTGTGGTCACGAGGTCGACGAGTTGGTGTTCGGGCGCCAGTACCATGTAGGTCGCTCCAAAAAGCGTGTCGGGCCGGGTAGTGAAGACCTCGATATCGCTGACTTTCGAGGCTCCCGGGGAGTCCGGGGCGATCGGAAACCGCACGTTGGCGCCTTCGCTGCGGCCGATCCAGTTCCGCTGCATTGTCTTGATGGATTCAGGCCAGTCGATCGTGTTCAATCCTTCGAGCAGGCGATCAGCATAGGCGGTGATTCGCAGCATCCACTGCCTGAGCGGCCTGCGCTCGACCGGGTGGTTGCCTCTCTCCGAACGCGGTCCAAGCGGCGTCGGGACTACCTCTTCGTTCGCCAGCACGGTGCCGAGCTTTGCGCAATACCACACCGGCACCTCTGCCATGTAGGCAAGATCCCGCTCGTAGAGCTTTAAAAAGATCCATTGGGTCCAGCGATAGTAGTCCGCGCTGTGCGTCGAGACCTCCCGGTCCCAGTCGTAGGAAAATCCAAGAGATTTGATCTGTTCCCGGAAACGCGCAATATTTGCTTCGGTCGTTGTACGCGGGTGTGTTCCTGTTTCGATGGCGTACTGCTCTGCGGGCAGTCCGAAAGAGTCAAATCCCATCGGGTGAAGCACGTTGAACCCGTTCATTCGTAGATATCGGCAGTAGATGTCGGTTGCGGTGTAGCCCTCCGGGTGCCCGACATGCAGTCCGGCAGCGGAGGGGTAGGGAAACATGTCGAGGATATAGCGTCTACGCTCGGGGGGGTATGACGGATCTTCCGACGCCTTGAAAGTCTTGTGCTCTTCCCAGTATTTCTGCCACTTGGGTTCGATGTCGGAGAAGGGGTACTTGCTCATGGGAGAGATCATACCGGAAAGAAATCTGCGAGGCAATCCAAAGCCGGTACCGCGGAAATTGCAGACTGCCTGTGCGCGTATCGTCGACTCTATCGACTTATCGTTCGTCCGGACGCTATCCGTTGGTCGTTCACAAGCTCCCTGGGGCAAGCGCCATCCGGTTTGTCCCCGATCGCCACTCGCGTTCCCTTCACGAAGACGTTTGTTCCGGTTGCGTCGGTTGTGACTTCGCACCGCTGATCCGGCGGTGCGAGCCTGAGCGTCTGCTCCTCGTCGCGATGGTAGATCTCCCACCCGCCGCCGAAGTCCATGAAGTAGCGGGCAAAATTCCTGCTGTGGACGTTCGTATAGTAGAAATTGCCGCCGTCGGCTGTCAGTTCGATCAGGAAGTCAATGTACTTGCGACAGAGTCGATCCTTGAAGTAGTCAAACATTCCCGCGCAGTAAGTGATGTCGTAGCTGTGCGGTTCAAGATTGGTGGTCTTTCCCACAAGGATGCTGATAACATTGAAGTTCACCAGCTCGATGTCCACGTTCGGTCGCGCGCGGAACTGAACGCGCTCGTAGAAGTCGGCCAGCGCGTGCGCATCCATGTCGATCAGGGCGATATGGATCGGCTTGTCGAACTCGTGGTTGTCGAGCAGCCGCAGAATCTCCTCCGCGGGCCCCGCGCCCAGGCTGAGAATGCGAATGCCATTTTCCGACTCGCGGTAGCGATTGAGGATTTCCGCGTAGAGGTACTCGATTCGGTTCACGTGAGCAGTCACCGGTTCGAGCGACATAATGAACCGGTTCATCAGCTTTCCGAACAGGCTCGATCCGATGAACGGATCGGCGAAAAACTGCTTCACCGTCTCGAAATCGCCAAGGTATCCGTGCAGCTTGTCCATGATTGAACAGGCGAGAGGCGACTTGCGGATGAACCGTTCGAGCCTGCTGCGAAGCAACTGCTTGTACAGGGCGAGATCCGCAGGTTCGATCGATGGCGCGACACCGTTCAACTCAGTGATGAACCCGCGCATTCGGCCGAAGAAGCCCGGAATTATCTCTTCCAGGTAGAGCCGCTCGTCTTCTGCGGAGACCAGAAACTCCTTCGCCTCCTCCCGGTCAAGGACCCGTTCAACCATCTCCAGATACATCCGCCACTCCGAGACCAGGGCTTTGTATTTCGGGCAGATTGAGGCGAACGATTCGAGCTCCTTGCGCTTCTCCTCGATAATTTCGTTCGCAAACATTGCTTTCTCGGTGAGCGATACAGAACGGAGCTCGAGCAGATTGTCGAGGAACTCAACAACGATTTCGGATGAGTCATCGTCGGACCGGATCAATGCGGCCGCCCCGTCATACAGACGGCGATTGCCTGAGCCGATTGAAATTCGTACGATCTCGCCGAGAGCGGGCCGGAACGATTCGTCGACCGAAAGACGTGCCGAGCGGACGTTGTAGTCTACTACCGATCCGGTCGCCGTGGTGTCGCCGTAGGCCAGCCTCACACCCAGCTCGATTGACGGTTTGCGGCGCGGAAGACGAACCCTTCCCGTCGTCGTATTGTCGAATCGTTTGCTCAGAAACGACACCCCCACACGGTCCCGGCGCGCGTCGAACTCGTTCCGGTGCCGGATGACGCCCGTCGCGTGTATTATCTCCTGGGCTTCGCTGTTCAGAATTGAAACGTCCGAAAGGCTTTCGCTCACTCTGAACCGGTTGTCTGTACGGTCACACGCGAACGAAAATCCATCGGCCGAAATCTCGACTACCTCGAACTGGGGGTCGATGTCGTCGATCAGGCAATAGGTATGCTCACGCGCGCTGCGAAAATAGCTTCGTTTCTCCGTATCTGCCATTTGTCTCTCCTATGTCCTATCCTTCCAGAATACGCGTATTCCGCAATTCCTTCCAGACCTTTCCCCGGAAGTCGACCGATTTCAACACAAAAAAGTCAGATATTTGCCGATATTTGTACGAGACCATGATGCGAACGCATAACCTGTCCCGCAATATGGAGCTCGAAGCAGCATTCCGGGAAGAGACCCGGCAACGTGTCGCCCATGACACGCGCTGGGGTGTGCTCAACACGCTCTTCATGTACCCGATATTTATCCCGCTGGACTTCCTGGTCTACCCGTCGGCGGCGCCGACTTTTGTATGGATTCGCTTCTCCGTGGTGGCTCTCAGCATCGCGGTTCATTTCATCATGCAATTGCCGTTCCCGAAACAGCATGCTCGCTATTTCGGAATCTTCGCTTATCTCTACTGCACACTCTCGATTGTCATCATGGTTCACCTCGTAAACGGGTACGCGAGCCCATACTACGCGGGAATCAACCTTGTCCTTATCGCTTTCCTCTTCATCCTGCCCATGAATGTGTGGGAGACGGCCATCGTCTGCGCGATAGTATACGCGGCATATATCGTGCCGATCACCATCCGCGGCGGTATCGATAATCAGGCAGTGTTTGTCGCCAACAACTTCTTTCTCGTCTCCACGATGGTGCTGGTCGTCACCAGTTCGTACCTCGCAATGACGATGCGCCGCAAGGAGTTTACTTCGCGATTCGAGCTTGCCCACGCAAATGAAGAGCTCAAGGTGCTCGACGTCGTGAAGAGTCAATTCTTTGCAAGTATCAGCCATGAGGTTCGCACGCCGCTCACTTCGATCATGGCACCCATAGACAGCCTTCACCGGGAAGACGTCGGTCCTCTTTCTTCGGCCCAGCGCTCACTCATCGGACAGGTTCGCCGAAACTCTTTGCGCCTGCTCGACCTTATCAACCAGATGCTCGATTTCGCGAAGTTCGACGCGAAGAAGATGAAGCTCCATCTGAAACAGGTGGACATGGTGCGAGTAGTGCGTGACCAGGTGACGCTCTTTCAGGAGGTTTGTCGCCGCAAGGGACTCGGACTCACGTACGACGTACCGACGAAGGTTCCCGTGGTTTATCTCGACTTTGAGAAGGTCGAGCGCATTGTCGCGAATCTGATCCGCAACGCGGTGAAGTTCACCGAAAACGGCTCGATCTCCATCGAGGTGACGCAGACCGAACAACGGACAATTGCGCCCGGCGCCGACACGAAACCCGAGAGTGCCGGGTCAAGTGCAACGGATGAGAGCGATGCGCCGCCGGTGACCGGCTGGATTGTCGTTCGCGTTCGCGACACGGGAATCGGAATTGCCGAACGTGACGTGAAGAAGGTATTCCAGCGTTTCCATCAGATCGACCGATCAACTACCCGTCGCTATGAGGGAACAGGGCTTGGCCTGACCATCGTGCAGGAGTCGGTCGATCTCCAGCACGGGCAGGTTTGGGTCGAAAGCACGGAAGGTGTGGGAAGCACCTTCACCGTACAGCTGCCGATGAATCTCGACGAGATCGAAACGGAAGCCGACATCGATCGTCGCCAGGACGACCGCCGGCAGGAGGCCGCAGAGTTCGACGGTCTCGACAGGCGACACGGACCCAGACGGAACGAAGACTATGAGCGGATCTCCGTAGGCGATATTGCGTTTATTGAATCCGAATCCGTATCGGACGACGACGTGGTGCCGCAGATCATCCCGCCGACAAAACCGAGCACCGGAATTCGCGTGCTCTACGTCGAGGACAACACCGACCTCCGCAACTACGTCGGCCGGATGCTGCGAAGTTTCGGCCATACCGTCGCAACCGCGATAGACGGTACTTCAGGATGGAGCCAGACTCAGGAATTGCTGCCGGACATCGTTGTCTCGGATGTGATGATGCCGGGCCTCGATGGGTTCGAGCTCGTGCGTCTGGTAAAGACAACGAAAGCTACACAGAAGATTCCGATTGTGCTGATCACGGCGAAGTCCGAGACCGACTCGCGCATTGAGGGGCTCGAAATTGGAGCCGATGATTATCTTGCCAAGCCGATCGACATTCGCGACCTCGATGCCCGAATAAACAACATCGTCGCGGCCCGAAACTTCCGGGACGCGCTCACCCGGGCAGAAGAGCTCGAGGTCCGCGTAGAGCAGCTCGCGCAGAGTCTGTCCCGCTCTCTCGAGTTGCGCGATGGGTATACCGCCGGTCATTCGGATGATGTACGCATGTACGGAACGATTATCGCGGAGGAACTTGGAATCCCCCTGAGCCGAAGGCTCCGTGAATCTTTGCTCCTCCACGACATCGGAAAACTGGGGATCCCGGATGCTCTGCTGCGCAAGCCGGGCCCGCTCACGCCCGACGAGTGGGAGATCATGCGACGGCACCCTCAGATGGGCGCGGATCTGCTTCGCCAGTTCGATTCGCTCGAAGAGATCGGTAATATCGTTTTTGCGCACCATGAGCACTATGACGGATCCGGATATCCGCGCGGCATCGCCGGCGAGGAGATCCCGATCGAAGCTCGAATCATCTCCATTGCGGATGCCTGGCACGCGATGTGCGAGGATCGCACCTACAGGCGGGCGATTCCAATCAAAGATGCGATCTCTGAGCTTCGCAAGAATCGCGGACGGCAGTTCGACCCCGAAATCGTCGAACGCTTTCTCGCGGGCCTGGTCCGCCGCGGACTCCTTCCGGAAAGCCTGGTGCTCGAACTGTAGATCAGGGCGGCTGCTCATACGAGACTTCGCGCGGACATCAGGTGCTTCTTTTCGTAGTCCGGCTTCTTGCCTTTCCGGGTCGGTGTACGATCGCACAAATCCGCAGCAACTCCTTTCGACAGGGTGGGAGAAGTGCGCGACCCGCATTGATCCGGAAGAAGTTCCGAAAATGTGGATGTGCAGAAAACAGCTCCCCGGGCGCAGCTACCACGCCCTCCTGGGCGGCCTGCAGAAACACTTCGGTTGCATCCACCTCCCGGGGAAAGGAGACCCACAGCAAGCATCCACCCGACGGTCGCGAGACTTCGCTGCCCTCCGGCAGCGCTTCGGTGAGCACGCGCATGTATTCGTCGAGCCGCTGAGAGAGAGCCGCACGTATCTTTCGCAGATGAGCCGGGTAGGCGGGAGTTGAAAGATACTTCGCGAGCACCATTTGCGACGGGCGCGAAGAGCAGAGAGAGGATCGAACCTTTGTCTCCAGCAGCCTTTCCATCAACTCGGAAGCGATTATCCAGCCGATCCTCAAACCAGGGGCCAGCGATTTCGATATCGATGAGATAAGCACGAGTTTCCCGTAATCCTCGAAGAGTGACAGATTCGCCGGACGCTCGGCACCGAAGCTCAGATCGCCGTATACATCGTCCTGAACCAGAATGCATCCGGACGCTTTGAGAAGTCGCATGAGAGACTTTTTTTCGGTGTCCGGCATCGTGGCGCCGGTGGGATTTTGAACATTCGGTTGTACTATGACCATGCGGACTTTTCGGGTGGAAAGCACTTCGGCGAGGGCACCCAGGTCCATTCCGCGTTCGAGAGTTGTCCGGATCTCGATCACCACGGCGCCCACCGCCGAAAGCTGGCGGAAATAGTCGTAGTAGGTGGGCGACTCGACTACCACAATGTCGCCGGGAGCGACGAGCGTGCCGATCACGATGGATATCGCCTCCGTTGCGCCGTTGGTAATCATGATCCTGTCGATAGAAGTAAATCCGTTCACCGGCTCGTATTGAAGCGAAATTCGGCGCCGGAGCTCCTCGTCCCCCTGAGTTTCCGCATACCCGATCCAGTCGTCCGAAAGCGAAGCGAAAAGCTTTTCGAGTTTCCCCACAGGCAGCAGATCGACCCCCGGCGCCGCCACGGCAAACCCCCTGTCACGCTTCACTATGCGCTCGAGGAGGTGGTCCAGCCGCTCTCCCGAGTCTCGATTCCACTGCAGGTAGCTATCCGGAGGCGGGGTCGGCGCCTCGAAACGACGTAGTTCCTGCACAAAGACCCCGCTGCGCTCATGTGGTTCAACGAGCCCGTCCCGCTCCAGCAGTGCCAATGCCGAGCGGACTGTATTGATGCCGTATCCGCCGCTTTCGGCGATCCGACGCATCGAAGGCAGACGATCTCCCGGTAGAAGAGTCCCGCCGGCTATCAGATTGCGGTACCGCAGATAGATATCCAGTTGCTTGCTCATTGCGCCAATACTACTGTATCAGTTTATATATTTCTATCTGGTTCTGTATCCATTTACAGATAACTGATAGCGTGACTGCCGAGGAGGGATCATGTATCCGAAAACGGTGTATGTCGCCTTCGGCGTTGTGTGCGGGGTGTTTGGAACCACCTTTCTCGCCATAAGAATGGGACTTATGGCGGGAGCTTCTCCGGTCTTTCTTGCCGGAGTCAGGTTCACGGTCGCCGGGATGGTCCTTTTGGGAGCACTGCTGGCTGCCGGGTACACAAATGGTCGCACGGTTGCCGGTCTGCTTGGCAGAGCTTCCGTGATTTCTCTCTTTCTTACTGCCGGTACCTTCGGTTTCATGTTCTGGGCTGAAACACGCATCGATTCCGGATACATGGCGAGACTCGACTCGACCGGACCTATCGTTGCCGCCTCGTTTGCGGCCGCGCTTCTTCGGGCTCGGATACGGGTTTTCCATCTCGTCGGGTTCGCCGCGGGAACGCTGGGTGTCATCCTCTTATCGGGTGGGATACGGTCGGCGCCGGCCGATTGGTCCGGGCTTGCCGCGGCGCTCGTGAGCGTGGTTCTGTATTCGCTGGGCATGGTGCTCTACCCGAAGCTTTTCGCGCCCCGCGATGACCCCGTCACCGTCAACGCACTGCAGATGGCAGTCGGTGGAATCCTATTGCTCCTCGTTTCTCCCCTGCTGGAAAGCGCGCGCCTGCCGCTCACCGGAGGCGTCATCTTTCCGCTTCTCTACCTCGTCGTCGCGGGGTCGATTGTTGGACACACGGCGAATCTTGTTGTTGTCCGCAGAGCCGGACCCGTCTTTGCTTCATCCTGGCTCTACGTCGCTCCACCAATTGCTACCGCTGCCGGCGCCATAGTCCTCGGGGAAACTGTCGGTTTACAGGATATTGCAGGGACGCTTCTTGCTCTGGTCGGCGTTTTTTTCGTCACTCGACCCGAGAGCCGAAAACCGGTCTGACAAAGGGATGAGTCATCCGGTGAATTCAGAAATCCCAGGATTCTTCGTGGATATGTCCATCCACTCCGGTCGTCTGGACAAAAAAACCCCCTCAGGAAAGGAGGTAATAAAACCTGAGGGGGCCAATTAAACCGTAAGACAATCCAACGGTCCGCCAACGGCGGGGTCAGCTATCTTATCCCAACACTGACAGACCATGATGCAGAGCTTGTGCGTGCGAGTTCGGACCGTGCTGCCAGTCTTGTTTCTTATGTTATCGGTATATTAATACTGAAACTTCCGCGAAGAATCAAGACCCTTTGGGTCGAAAATGCGGAAGTCTATCGGGACGTACGCTCCGCGGCGGGTTCCGGATTGAGATAGCGAATCGAGAGTATCTGTTTGCGGGAAATTGCCTCCACTACGAACTTCCCTGCGGGCGTATCGATGACCTCGAACTGCGAGGGAATTCTGCCCGCGAGATCGGTGAGGTATCCTCCGATCGTCTGGACGTTGCGGCTATAGGGCAGTTCCAGGTGGAGAAGGTCATTGAGCACGTAAATTGGGGTGTTGCCGCGCACGATGAATGAACCGTCCTCGGCGCGTGTCACCTTTTCGCTCTCGCGCACTTCATGCTCGTCATAGAGGTCGCCGAGGATCTCCTCAATCACATCTTCGACAGTTACGACGCCGGACAGGCCGCCGTACTCGTCGAGCACCACCGCCATATTCAGCTTTTCCCTCTTGAACTGGGCGAGCATGCGGTTGATCCGGCGGCTCTCCGGCACGAAGATCGGAGGGACCATGATCTTTTTCAATGCTACGTCGAGCTTGCCGTCGTTCATCGCCCTCATGATGTCTTTCACGAGCACGACTCCAACTATCTTCTCCGGATCCTCGTCGTAGATAGGGATACGGGAGAAACCCCGGCGGGTAATCTCAGGCAGCGACTCCTGCACCATCCGGTCCTGTTCAAGGCTGAACACGTTGGTTCGGTGAGTCATGACCGCCTGAACGGTAACTGCGCTGAATCGGAACACGTTTCGCAGAATCCGCGTACGATAACTTTCGAGAACTCCGATGTTCTCGGCGTGGCTGATCAGATGAAGAAAGCTCTCCAGCGTAATGCGCGGGTTCTTTCTGCCCCCCGTCAGGCGCATTACTATGCGGCTGATCCCGCCGAGTGCCCAGGAAATTGGAAGCAGCGCGTAGGTGAGTACCGAGATCGTCCGCGCGGTGTGCAAGGTAACGAACTCGTTGTTTGCGATGGCAAGCTGTTTGGGCGTCACTTCGCCGAAGACCAGGATAACGAGCGTCAGTATCCCGGTCATGATGCCGAGGTATTCGTTGCCGAAATGCTCGATGGTAATTGCGGAGGCCAGCGCCGACGCGGCGATGTTTACCAGGTTGTTGCCAATGAGGATGGTGGTCAGCAGGCGATCCGACCGCTGAGTCAGCCTTTCAATCAGTTCCCCGCGCACGCCGTACTTCTTCTTCATGTCCTGAATCTGGACTACCGACAGTGAGGTAAATGCAGTTTCGGTTGCGGAAAAAAAGCTCGAGAGCAGCACGAGCACCGCAAGTGACAGGTAGGACAGTGTCATAGTTCCATTCTCCGCGAATTGCGGGAATTCGACGCCGACGGGTGATTCTTTCGGGTGGGAGGCCGCATACTTATGCTCTTACTATACGGGCAACCGCCGTATTGGGCAACCGCTGCGCGACTGACCCGACCGGGGGGCGGCGCGCCTTGCGTCGGCGCGCCGGAGTTGCTGGTCGCACGAGCGCGGCCTACTCGACTTTGAGGATTTCCTTCATCGCCTGCAGCAGGGTCGGTTTGGGCAACGCGCCCGCAGCCATTTGCGGCTTTTCTTCCATCGGAATGAACAGAATCGACGGGATGCTCTGGATGCCGAAGGCACCAGCGAGTTCCTGCTCTTCGTCGGTGTTTACCTTGTAGACGTGCAGTTTGTCCTTGTATTCCTCGGAGATTTCTTCCAGGATCGGTGCTACCATCTTGCAGGGACCGCACCAATCGGCGTAGAAGTCGACTATCGCAGGAAGATCTCCTTCATATTTCCATTCGCTGTTCTTTTCGTAATTGAAGACTTTTTCCATAAAGGCGTCTTTTGTGAGATGCTCCGACATATCTTCGCTCCTTGTATATAAAAATCAATATATAGATAATAACAAATATTCCAGAGAATGTAAAGTGCCTGATTTGAGTCAGGACGACGTGCGGTCGGGAGGCGGACAACGCATACGTTGTTCAACTTACTCGACGAAATCCACCGTGTCAAATCCTGTGTTTTTCAGGAACGATTCAACCAGTGTGCGCGCACGCTCGCGCGCGAGGTTTCGCAGATCACTTCGCTCCGCGTCTTCGCGGATGTGAGATGCGACGAACGCAGTGATTCGCTTCCAGCCCGAGGGCGGAATCTGCACGTCCGGATAGGCATAGGTGGCCTTGTCCGGGTCTTCGATGCGGACTTCGGTTACTACCGCCTGCGGAAGACGTACCGATACCGACCGGCCTGCTCCATTGGATTCGTCGAGTTTCATCCACTGCGCAATCTCCTGTTTCGACGCCGCTTCCGGATGCGCGACGGTCGTGTCCGAGAGGTCGATTCCCGCGTGCACGACCGCTGTCACCACCACAAAGTCGTATCGGTCGGGTCCGGTCTGCATCCCCAGGTCACGGCTCAGGTTGTACGCACGAAGGTAGCGTTCCTGTGCCGGGCTCAAGAGCGACGCAACGCTTCCTCTGGAAGCGCGGGTTGCCGCGATTATTGACCCGATATCGAGAGTCGGGTCCATGTAGTCATACGGGAACACAGTCCTGTAAACCATTTCCACTGTGTCGAGTCGATACATGTCACGCACTCGTTCCAGGAGAACAGTCGCGTTTCTTGATTCCGTCGTTCGAACAATCCCGAGGCCTCTAAGCAGGTTGAATCGGGCGAGGCTTCCGATACCTCTCGTCATCCCCACGGCGAGAACTGTCACTGCTGCGATAATTGTTGCGAGAACTGCTATTCGAATTGCGAAGCGCACGCGATGTTTCATCTGTCGTTCGCCGTTCCGGGCGTGAACCGCACGTCGGTGATACCCAGACTACGCAGGAAATTGCTGACTACCTTCCGCGCATTCTGGTCCGCCTGCACAAGGATCCCGCGCTTGATCGCGTCCTCGACCGTTCGCGATTTCAACTCCGCGATCTGATCGCCGTAATCGAGCAGACTGACCGCGCCGCCCTTTTCGTGCGAGAAGTACTGCCGGATAGACGATTCGTCCGCGTCGGCTGAAAGAACTTTGGCCGGCGGGAGGGAAATCTGCAATCCCTCGGAGTCGCCGGGAATTGTTGCAACCTGGAGGCCATCGGACAGGTCTACGCCTGCGTCAATTCGGATGTCAACGGAGTAGAGGAGCTGGCGATCGACGGTCTTGAAAATCAGAACCGACTTTTCCTGGCTGATGTAGCCGATCGCCCGATAGACCTGCTCGCTGGTGCGAAGCTCCAGAAGCTGCCGTATGCCCGTCTCTATTCTTTTTGTGTCGACCGGCGGGTTGGTGCAGCAGCTCAGCAAGGCGGCAAGCGGCAGGTATATCCACAGTGGCGCCGGACGCCGCATGCGGGCGAGCCGTTGCGGTGAGCTTTCTCCCTTTTGGGCCATCTCCCCCCCACGTTTGAACTATATGCGTCGATACGTTTTCCCGCAACCGGGCGATCTGTGGCTATCGAGCCCGGGATCGTGCGAGGAAACCGCCGGAAAGCCCGTCAAAAAATGCGCGCGCGTTCGCGCCGAGCACGCGGGTGTCGTAACCGCCCTCCTGTACCACCACTGTGGGGATCCCGAGGGCGCCGACGAGCACGCCGTTTTCACGGAAATCATCGGCGCGAAGGAGAAAGTTGCCGGTAGGATCACCGCGCGCGGTGTCGAGTCCAAGGGCCACAACAAGAAAGTCGGGGTCGAAATCGTAGACTCGCTTGAGCGCCCGCTTGAGTACTCTCCTGTACCCCTCACCGTCGAGGCTTTTTGTGGCCGGTAGATTGAGGTTGTAGCCCTCGCCTTTTCCTTCGCCCGTTTCGTCCTCGAAGCCCGCGAAGTAGGGGTACTGGAAGTGGGGGTGCCCGTGGATCGAAACGGTGAGCACATCGTTCCGGTTGTAGAATATTTCCTGCTGGCCGTTCCCGTGATGAAAGTCGACATCCAGAATCGCCACGTGGCCGCCGTCGGAGAGGTATTCCGCTGCGGCCGCGCTGGAGTTCAGATAGCAGAAGCCACCGAAGACTTTCCGCTCTGCGTGATGTCCCGGCGGGCGAACAAGTGCGTAGGAGAGCCTCGACTCTCCGTGCGCCACGAGCCCTGCTGCGGTGAGTGCGCAGTCAACGGCCCGCCTCGCAGCGGGCCAGACGTTCGGGTGAAGAGGGGTAAACGTGTCAATGCAGTAGTAGCCCGCGCGAACCGTGTAGTCTGCGGGTGGCCGGTCCGCATGGTGAATGGGAAAAACATAGGGGTAGACCGGATCCTGATCGGGTGCCATCTTCAGCGATTCGCGCAGAATCGCAAGGAGCGCGGGATCGTGAATTCTGCGAATGATCTCGTCGGAGTAGTGGCGAATAGGCACTCTGAGAAACGCGCGACTGAGCTCGATCTTCCGGAGAATTGCGGATATCCGCACGGGCGATTCGACGTAACCGCGCTCGCGGATGTGATGTATCTCATGGGAGTCGATCACCACGAGCGCAACCCGGTCCTCCCTTCGGATCTGCTGTACGGCCCCTTCGCTGCCGGACGCCGCCGGGACTGTGCCGCTGTGGTACCGCGGCGGGCGAATGCGAACCGGGTCATCGCCGAAAGAGTCGACCACCATATCCACGAACTGGGGGGGACAAAGTTCTGCGTATTTGCGCGTGAGAATGGCCCGAACAATGCGGCGTGCCGCGTTTCTTTTCAAACCGGGCGCACCGTTTTCTCCCTCGCGCGAAAGATCATCAAATACCAGAAGGGGCGGGCAATCGTCATCAGGACCGAGAGGAGTTTCGTACCTGGTTCCGTCGATCGGCCGGGCGCCGTAGCGCTCGTAAAAACGAAGACGTTTGCGGTTCTGGTCCCGCAGCGATGCGTCGGCACAGATCGCCTGATCGTCGGGCAGGCACTCCATGAATATGCCGATCGCGCGCAGCTTCGTCGCCTCTTCCCGCACACGCTGGTAAAGGGCGCCGCCGACCCCGCGGCCCGGAACCAGTGACGAGGCGACCAGATAGTCGAGCAGGCAGAATTTCAGGTTCGAATCGTGAGAGAGGAGGGCGAATCCGGAGAGATTGTTTTTCTCATCCTCGGCGACGAAGAGGATTGTCCGAAATAGATGCTCGACGGGGTTGTGCAGCTGGTCGACGATGCCGGCGACAAAGGCCGACTGGATGCCGCGAATCCGGTTCGGCAGCATCTCCTGTACGCGGGAAACCACCCGCGCATTTCGTTCGGTTACCGTATCGTGCACTCGTCGTATGCGAAACATAGTACCGCCGACCATTATACCCGAATTCCGTTGCCCATCGAACGTTTCACTGCTATATTTTTTTCACACAGTACTTTAGTTGAGAACACGCTAAGCCGCGGCGAACAGCCGCGTATTCTGGACATTGCTCGAAGAGATTGAAAAGGAGAGACCGAAAATGTCACGTCACCAGTTCCAGACGGAGGTGAACCAGCTCCTCCACCTGATTATCCACTCGCTCTATTCTCATAAGGAGATTTTCATTCGCGAGCTTATTTCGAACTCGTCGGATGCTCTGGATAAGCTCAAGTACCTCACTCTGACCGACGACGCCTACAAATCACTCAAATACGACGCCCGGATCGACATCCGTTTTGACGACAAGGACAAGAAGACGCTCTGCGTCGAGGATACGGGGCTGGGGATGAACGAGCAGGAGCTGATCGAAAACCTCGGAACCATTGCGCGCTCGGGTACCAAAGGATTTCTCGCCATGCTTTCCGGGGACGCGAAGCGGGATTCGAATCTCATTGGACAATTCGGCGTCGGCTTCTATAGTTCCTTCATGGCAGCGGACCGGGTCGAAGTGCTCAGTAGAAAAGCCGGGGAGGAGAAGGCGTATCTGTGGTCAAGCGACGGGACCGGCGAGTTCGATATCCAGGAAGCGGAAAAACCGACTCACGGCACGATCGTCACGCTTCATCTGAATGACGAAGGCAAAGAGTACGCGAGCCGGTGGTCGCTGCAGGATGTGATCAAGAAGTATTCGAATCACGTCGCCTTTCCCATCTACCTCCACTACACGAAGAGCGAGTACGACAATGAAGGAAAGGTCACGAAGAGCGAAGAGACAGCGGAACAGATAAACGCGGCAAGCGCGATCTGGCGAAAGCCGAAAAGCGAGCTCTCAGATGAGGACTACAAGGAGTTCTACAAGTCGATAGGTCACGACACCGAGGATCCGCTTTTCTGGCTTCACACCCAGGCGGAAGGCACCCTCGAGTACACAACGCTGTTTTACGTTCCCCAGAAAGCCCCGTTCGATCTTTACTATATGGACTATCGACCGGGGGTGAAGCTCTACGTCAGGCGCGTGTTCATAACCGACGACGAGAAGGAACTTCTGCCTACCTACCTGCGGTTTGCGCGCGGGGTTATCGACAGTGAGGATCTGCCGTTGAACGTGAGCCGCGAAATCCTGCAGCAGAATCGGGTCATGCTCAATATCCGCAATCAGTCGGTCAAAAAGCTACTCAACGAGCTTGCCAGGATCGCCGCCGAGGATAAGGAACTCTACGTAAAGTTCATCGAACAGTACAACCGGCCGTTGAAAGAGGGGCTCTATTCGGATTTCGGAAACCGCGACCAGCTGCTCGAGCTTGTGCGCTACAAATCGACGAAGGTCGAAGGCTTCACCAGTCTCGCCGAATACAAGGAGCGAATGCTGCCGGATCAGAAGGCGATCTACTATATCACCGGCGAGCACGAGCAGACCCTCCGACGATCTCCGCTGATCGAGGCTTATGCGAAGAAGGGTATCGAAGTGCTCATCATGGACGACGAAATCGACGAAGTTGTCGCCCCGATGCTGGACAAGTACAAGGAAACCGAGCTCAAACCGGTGAATCGCGCCGACGCGGGTGAAGATCTGTCGAGCAAAAAGGACAAGGAGGCGGAAAAGGAGGCGAAACCGGTCATCGAGAAGATCAAGAAGGCTCTCGGGGAGCGGGTGAAGGATGTGCGCACATCAGTCAGGCTGGCCGATTCTCCTTCGTGCATCGTTGTCGACGACGCAGACCCCACCATGAAAATGCAGGCGTTGATGAAGGCGATGGGTCAGAAGGACATGCCTGAGGTCAAACCGATCCTCGAGGTAAATCCGGGCCATCCGATCCTGCAGGGGCTGAAGAATAGCGAGGATGAGGCGCACATTCTCGATGTGAGCACGTTGCTCCTCGATCAGGCGCTGCTTGTCGAAGGAGTTACGATAAAGGACCCGGCTGATTTTGTTGCCCGGTTGAACCGGATCATGGAAAAGGCGGTGTAGCGCGGCAGACTACTCTTTTTCGGGTTCGGGCAGGTTGTGGAGGAGCTGCTGCTTTTTCAGCACCTGTGCGACCGCTTCCGGGCTCCCCATCAGCCGCATCAGGTCGCGTTGCGCATTCGACAGCATCTGCAGATCGCCGTCGGAGAGTTCGATTTCCTGGAACTTGTCTGAATTGACTATCGCGCTTATCCGTTCAGTTATGTCTTTGAACAGGTCGGACTCCATGAAATGGTCGAGCCAGGGAAACCGGTCGGCGAAGTCGGCCTCATGGCTTCGGTTCTTCCGCAGCTCGTTCAAACCTGAAGTCAGGGCTTTCTTCTGTTCCCCGTCGATCTGCAGCTCCTCTATCTTTGAGCGGAGGTCTTCAATGATGGCGTTCTTCTCCCGGATGGTGCGCCGGTACTGCTGCTCGGTAAAATCGGTCTTGGTTTTGAGATAGCGCATGTAGGAGCCAAGTTCGTCGGCGTTGGCCGCCAGACGGTTCAGGATCATCGACAGCCGCACCAGTAGCTCGTTTCCGGTCTCGTAGGGGTAGCTGATGACATGATCGATCTCGCCCCACGCCTCTTCGAACACGGTCCTTGCCTGAATCTCCACCACGTACTTTTCCCGGTCGGGTTGGGATTCGATAATGTAGTGAACCGAACGGTAGCCGAATCGATGCTCCTTGACCTCGCAATTATTGTCCTTGTAGTACTTGAGCAGCTCTTCCGAGTCGCCGGCGCGGACGTAGGCGATCGGTTTTCCCGAAAGTGACCACGTGTCGCAGATGTACTCGTGCACGTGGATCCACTCCTCCTTGAAAAGATGAAGCGCGCGTATACCGACAAGATCCGTGATTTCGTTGCGGAAGTTGGACGAATCGACCCGACGGTCGGGGTCTCCGGCGCACTTTCGGATGATCTTTTCGGCCAGGTGTTCATTCTCTTTCAACCGGTACTTGATCGAATGGACTTTGTTGCACTTCAGCAGCGCATCGACCACGTATCGTCCGACCGATTCAAGTGCGGGCTTGATGCGGTCGTACTCGGCGATCGTCTTTTCGATCTCGGCCCACCCGATTCCCGTTTTTGCGAAATCGTCCGGCTTGATGTTATATCGCGCGAAAAAGGAATCCCGATCCATGCAGTGACAATAGCACGGAGGTCATTTGCGTGCCAGAGCAGAATCTTTTCCTTGACAGAAGGCGCCTTCGAATATAGAATAATTTATATATAAGTCGAGGAGTCAGGCTGGTGGCGCTGGAATTTACCCACGCGGAAGGCACGATCAGGGAACCCGCGCTTACAATCTATTCGATCTCCTACTGTGACTATTGCCGCGAAGCAAAAGCGTTTCTCCACGAACACGGCTTCGCCTATCGATATGTTTTCGTCGATCTTCTGCCACCTGCAGATCAGTTCACCGCGAAAAAGACTATTTCCCATCCCGACATCAAATCTCCACTCTATCCGGTGCTCGAGATTGCCGGTGACGAAGAGCGGATCTACGGTTTCAACCGCGAGGTCTGGGCCACCCGGCTGGGAATTGCCGACACAACACGCTCGAACGCCCTGCAGTAATCTGGCACCCTCGATCGCTCCGTAAAAAAAACACAAAAAGATAAAAATTTCTTCAAAAACCGTTGGACAAGGTTCGGAACGTAATATACAATGTTTCATATATAATCACTTTCATATCGATATGAAAAGTACATCTGTGGGGGCGAAGTCCGCAGCCGGCCGCCGGCGAGTTACCTCCGGGAGGACGGCGACGCGCTCCGGATGTGTTTTCCACGAGGATTCCCGGAATGGTCCGGGCCTCGAATCGAGGAGGATGTATGAAGGCATTTGCCAGCCGGGTATTCCTGGCGCTGGTGCTGTTCGGTGTCTGGATTCTGCTTACGCTGCCCGTCAGCACCGATGAAATCATCGTCGGTGCGGTGATCGCGGTGATTGCCGCGATCGTGACCTCCCGCGAGGGTATCCGGGTGTTGTCGGGAATCCGCTTTACCCCGAAAGCGCTTGCGTATACTGCGGCCTACGTCGTGGTGTTTCTGTTCGAATTGGTGAAAGCAAACCTGGATGTGGCTCTCCGGGTGGTACAGCCGACAATCCCGATCAATCCCGGCATCGTGAAGGTGAAAACGAAGCTGAAGACACCGATGGGGCGCCTTCTTCTGGCCAATTCTATCACGCTCACCCCCGGTACCATCACCGTGGAAACCGACGGAGAGGACTTCTACATTCACTGGATATCCGTAACGACCACCAACGTCGAGGAGGCAACGCAGAAGATCGTTGCCGGCTTCGAGCGCTACCTGGAGGTGATCTGTGGCTAACCTGCTTTTCATCATTGCCGGTGCAATTGCGACTGTCGCAGGACTTCTGATGTTTGTCCGACTGTTCCTCGGGCCGACTCTTGCCGATCGAATTACTGCACTGGACGGGATGACCATCGTGGCCGTCTCCTTCATCGTATTTCTTGCATACATACTTGGCCGCTTCATCTATCTGGATGTCGCGCTTGTCTACGCCCTGATAAGTTTTGTCGGCGTTGTAGTGCTTGCTCGTTTCATCGAGCGTCGACTTTAGAGGGAGAACAACATGAACGCAATAATCGGCGGGTTCGTTGCCATCGTGGGAGCACTCTTTTTGCTTCTGGCGGGCATCGGCATGATCCGGATGCCCGACGTGTACAACCGCATGCAGACCGGAACCAAGGCAACGACACTCGGAACCATTCTCTTCATTCTCGGCGTCGGTATCGCGCAGCCCGAGTGGCTTCCCAAGGCGCTGCTCATTATCGGATTCGTAGTGGTGACCAACCCCATATCGTCGCACGTTCTCGCGCGTGCCGCCCACATAGGCAAGGTTGCCCTCTCGCGCCGCAGCGTGCGGGATGACCTGGCGGATTCCACGGGAGCAGAGTCATGAGTTCCGTGGAGATTTTCATCATACCCATCGGTCTTTTCATGATTGCCGGGGCGATTATCGCCATCTACCAGAAGAATCTGGTGGCGGCAATTGTGAGCTCCGGTGTGGTCAGCCTGGTGGCGAGCGTCATCTACATCGTGCTCGCGGCGCCGGATGTCGCGATGACCGAGGCGGCAATCGGGTCAGCCCTGACCACGGTGGTCTTCCTTTATGCGCTTTCGCGCATACGCAGACAGGGGGGGAGCGAGAATGATTAAGCGGCTTCTGATACTTGTTGCAATCGCTCTGTTCGGGCTGATGATTCTCCCACTTGTTACCCAGCTCACGCCGTTTACGCAGCTGACCCCTCTTGCGACCCGCTACGTCGAAGGTGGCAGCTCCGAGCTGGGAGCTGCAAATCTGGTGACGGCGGTTGTGGTGACCTACCGGGGACTGGACACGCTTGGAGAGGTGACTGTCCTTTTTGCCGCCACCGCGGGCGTAGGATTCCTTCTTCGCCGACGCGCAGGGAAGGAGGAAGAGGCCGCTGCACACGCCAATTCGGCGAATGACGAGACCGCGGCAGGGTCGAGCATGCCCTCACCGTTCAGTGAAATTCTTTCAACTGGTTCGGTCGTGCTCTTCCCGCTGGTGCTCATGTTCGGTGCCTACATTTTTGTCCATGGTCATTTGACTCCGGGCGGGGGGTTCCAGGGCGGGGTCGTCATTGCATCCGGTTTCGCGATGCTGCTTGCGGCAAACGCCGGGCGCAAGTTGAACCACGGGGTGTTACTGGTCGTCGAGTCTCTTTCAGGGGCTTTCTACGTGGCAATGGGTCTGCTCGGCCTGGTCCTGGCCGCGGGTTTCCTCGATACGACATTTCTTCCGCTTGGGA
Organism: Spirochaetia bacterium; assembly: GCA_035530755.1. Lineage (GTDB taxonomy): Bacteria > Spirochaetota > Spirochaetia > DSM-27196 > DATKUC01 > DATKUC01. The sequence goes on from DATKUF010000065.1 coordinate 28,926, forward strand.
CGCTGGGACAGGTTTTCAGCGCTGGTGCCATCCCGATCATCTATTCCCTGGTCGGGCTGAAGGTCGGCTCAGAGCTGACTAACATTCTTGAATCGCTTCGAAAGTAGGGGAGTGCTGACCTATGACTATTGTAACGGTTCTGGGCTTTGTCCTTCTCGGAATTGGATTGTGGGGCATGCTGACCCGGAAGAATCTGATAAAGATCGTGATCGGGTTTTCCATCATGGACACCGGCGTGCATCTGATCATCGTTTCGGTCGGGTATCTGTGGGGCCGTACGGCTCCGATCATCGACAAAGCGGTCCCGCAAGCGCAGGCGGCGAGCAGGGTGATAGACCCGATTCCGTCGGCACTCGTGCTGACGGCAATCGTTATCGGGCTTGCTGTCACGGCGCTCATGCTGAGCTACGCGGTGCAAATGCACAAGACTCGCGGTTCGCTCTCCATTGATGACTTCCGACTTCCAGCCAGGAAGCAGGGGGAAGCGTGATGCTGAGCCCATTGTATCTCTTTGCCGTGGCCCTCGGGCTCGCATTTCTGTTCGGCCTGTTTGACAGGATCGGACGTGCGATTTCCATGACGCTGCTGTATGCCGCACTCGCATTCTTTGTGCTGATAAGCGGCAGCTGGCTGGTTCACCTTCTCGGCGGAGCGGCGCCGGTACTGATCCAGACCGCCGGTTTTCCGCCGCCGTTCGCAATTGCGTTGCGAATGGGTGTTGAAGAGGCGCTCGTTACGCTGTTCGCGAACGTAGTCGCCCTTCTCGGGGCAGTCTACCTGGGCCGGCGCTTGAAATCCGGCCCGGTAACCGGGATCGTGCTCTACCTTCTGGTGGTCATGGGCGTCAACGGAATGGTACTGACGCGAGACCTTTTCAACTTGTTTGTCTTCATCGAAATAACTTCCATATCGACCTATGCGGTGCTGGGCATGCAGCGAAGCGGCGCGAGCCTCGCCTCCGGTTTCAAGTACCTCATGGCGGGGGGAATTGCCTCCACGCTCTTTCTCATCGGCGTAATCTACATCTATCGTGTTTCGGGCACGCTCTACCTCGACGGTATTATCCAATCGGGCACGCTATTCGCCGGCGGTGTGGGATTCCTTGCGTTCTTTCTTCTTCTTGCCTCCATCCTGGTGGAGTTGAAGCCCTTTCCGGCCAACGGCTGGGCGCTGGACGTCTACCAGTCCGGCCACACAGGTCTCGCGGCCCTGATCGCGGCAGTGAACTCCGCCGGGTTCCTGTTCGCTTTCTATAAGCTTTTGCCGGTGCTGCCGGAAGCGGCGCTACCGACGCTGGTCGGGCTTGGCCTTTTCACTTTCTTTTTCGCCAACCTCATCGGGCTTCGCCACACCGACGCGCGGCGTATTCTGGGTTTTTCGTCGGTTGCCCAGGTAGGGCTGGTTGCCGCTGCCGCCGCCTTCGGGAGGCTCACCGGGTTTGGCGCGGTGGTCACCTTTGTTGTGGTCGGCGGGCTCTTTCTGAATCACCTCGTCGCAAAGGCGGGACTCTTCTGGACCGCGGGAATACTCGGACCAAAAGGCTCACAGGCCTCTGCGGCGGATAGTCCCGCCGCGAAGCTCCCAGCTCCGTTCATTGCTGCCTTTGGGCTGCTTATCGTCGCGCTGGTGGGACTGCCTCCTTTCCCGGGCTTCTGGGCGAAATGGCAGCTTGTAGTGCGCCTCGTGAGCGGTGGCAACTGGGTCTGGCTTGGGATGCTTCTCTCCGGATCACTTTTCGAGGCGATTTATCTGCTGCGCTGGTTCGGCACGACAGTAGCTGTGCGGCGGGCGGCATCTGCCGCCGCCGACGCCGAGGAGGTGACCCGGACCGTGCCGGCCTTCGTACCGGCGCCAAAGGGCGTTGAGCTGGACGAGGCCGAATCGGAGGGATCGCCGGCAAAATGTGGAGCGCTCATTCTTGGCGCAATTCTCCTTTCTGCTACCGGAGCGGTGATGACTCTGCTCTCCGGGGAGTTTGCACTCGTGCAGATGCTTCCCGTGGCTGCCGCCGTCGCGCTGTTCGTCCTGGATCTTCTTCCGGGTAAGCTGAAAGGGGTGCTCTCCCTCGCTATCATCGCTGCGGCAGCCTACCTCATAGTTCCGAGCCTGAGCGGACTGCGCTGGTTTTTCGAACTGATCTTTCTCGTCGGCGGAGGCGTGATCCTCATCAGTTCGCTCTCACGAAAGGGTCGACAGGTCGGGTACTACCCGCTTGCCACCATGCTCGTGCTCTCTCTGGGTTCGATTGCGGCCGCCGTTACTGCGCTTGATTTCATCTTTGCCTGGGAGCTCATGGCGGTGAGCTCCTACCTTCTTGTGCTTCGCGGTGACCGCACCGGAAAGCCGTCGCTGCGATACGCGGCCTTCTCGATAGGCGGTGCGTTTCTGCTCATGACAGGCTTCGCGGCGGCGGCCGCAGCGCTGCCGGCTGCCGTTCGAGAGATCCCGGCGATTGTTGCGGCCGCCGGCGGACAGGCTGTTGCCTGGCTTTCCTCCTTTGTATCCGGGCTGTCGCTTTCGGGTCTCACCGCAGGAATTTCCATAGACGGCCTCCTCGGTATAGGTAATGCAGCGGGTTCCGCTCTCTCCGGCGCGGCTGCCTCCGCGGGTGCTGCACCCGGGCTGGTGTTGGCAGCCATGATCCTGCTCGCGCTCGGCTTTCTCATGAAAGCCGGCGCAATCGGAGTTCATGTCTGGCTGCCGGGCGCCTACGGCGAGGCTGAAGATGACGCTTCTGCGCTCATCAGCAGTGTCATGAGCAAGGCAGCTCTATTTGCGATCATGCTTTTTGTGGGGCTTCTCGGTTTGCGGGCGGCCGGGGTAACCGGAGGTCCGCTTGCGAACGGCGCCCTGTCTGCGGCCGCGTCGCTGCCGGAGATCGTCGCGTGGGTCGGCATCCTCACGGCGCTTTTCGGCGCCATGATGGCGGTGTTCCAGGAGGACGTGAAGTACCTGATGGCCTACTCGAGCATGAGCCAGATCGGCTACATGATCGCCGGCGTCGGGATGATGACGCACCTCGGCTGGACCGCGTCGATGTTCATGGCGGTAAACCACCTGCTCTACAAGGGCATGCTGTTCCTCGCTATTGCAGGCGTCATTCAGCGCACCGGAACTCGATCGATGTACCGGATGGGCGGGCTCATCAAGAAGATGCCGATTTCATACATCTCGGCACTGATCGGCATCATCGCTCTCTCGGGCGTTCCGCCGCTTCCCGGATTTGGCGGCAAGTGGCTTTTCTACACGGCCCTCCTCGAGAAGGGATGGTATCTGATGGCGGGAGTCGCCTTCTTCACCTCTACCGTGGCCTTCCTCTACCTGTTCCGTTTCATCTACACGGTTTTCCTCGGCCAGCTCAAGACCCGATTCCAGCAGCTGAAAGAGGCTTCGGTATGGCTGCTCATTCCTCAGGTGCTGCTCATTATCGGTACCATCGCGATCGCCGCATTCCCGTCCATCGTTCTGACTCCCATTATGAACATCGTTTCGGGATTCTTCCCGGCGACCGTCCGCTGGGAGAACTACACGGTTATCAGCACGCTTGGATACTGGAACGGAAGCCTCGTAATGCTCGTCACCATGGGAGTCTTCATCACGCCGCTCGTGTGGCTGCTTCTGGTTTCGCGCAAGCCACAGGTGGTGAAGCAGTTCAACATGGTTTATGCAGGTGAACGGCCGGATCGGCCGGAGACCACGCACTATGCGCACAACTTTTTCCAGCCTTACAGCCGCGCACTCGGATTCCTGGTTAAACCGGTATTCGTCCGTTTCTGGAACGCGGTAAATGAAGGCGTACACTCTATCGCAAAAGCTTTTGACAACCTCTACAGCGGGAACGGACAAACCTACGCTTTGCACATTCTGCTGTATGTGGTGATCGTCTATTTCATCATGAGAGGGTCCCTATGAATCCGATAGTGCTGCAAATCCTATTCGCGGCGATTTCCCTGTTCGTAATTCTGAACTGGGGACTGATTCTCGGTGGCATCACCGCGCGAATACAGGCCCGTGTTCAGGGACGCATCGGTATTCCGGTCTGGCAGGGGTACATCGACATTATCAAGAACTACTTCCAGCGCACCTCGATCAGCCACGGCATCATGTTCTATCTCGGTCCGATCTTCCGCGTTGCCGGCGGTGTCGGCACCTACATGTTCATTCCCGCGATATTCGGATCGGTTCTTTTCTCGAACTTCCATTTTGCGGGCGATGTGATTCTCGTAATGTACTTTGTCTTTTTCGGCCAGCTCGGAATGGCACTCGGGGCCGGGGAGAGCGGCCATCCCTACAGCGCTATCGGCGTAAGTCGCGGTCTCGCGCAGATGACTGCGTTCGAGGTTCCTTTTGCCCTCTCGGTGATCGCTCTGGCTGCACAGTACCACACGCTGTCGATCACCGATATTGTCGCGGCACAGCAGGGCGGCTTTGTTCACTGGACGCTTTTCACGAATCCGTTTGCAGTCATCGCCGGAGTGATCTCACTCCTGGGAATGAACATGCATAATCCGTTCAGCGTTGTGATTGCACCGCAGGAGATCCCGATCGGACCGCCGACCGAGTACCATAGCTCGTTTCTCGCTCTGCTTCAAACCAATCGCGCGATCTTCAACATAGCGAAGCTCGTGCTTTTCATGAATCTGTTCTTCGGTGGCGCCACGACGATCTGGGGAATGCTCATCAAAACCTTCTCGCTCTATATGGTGACGATTTTCGTCGGTGTCAGTTTCCCACGGTTCCGCGTCGATCAGTCGATCCGTTTCTTTCTGAGAGTGCCGACGGTGATCGGTCTTGCGGCAGTGGTATTTGCGATACTGGTATTTTGAAAGAGGAACTCTATGAGTGAAGCAAAGATAGTAAGACCTGACGAGCGTGAGGACAAAGTCGGTGATGGACGCGAGGCTGTGGGCCGCGCAATCCGGCTCGCAAATCTCGACCTCCCGGAAGCCGATCGCGAGCTTTACTGCGACGCTCGACCTCAGGCGGTCAAGCCCTACAACGGCATACTGGAAAAGTTCGCGAACTGGGCGCGGGCGAACTCGCTCTGGATCCTGGGGTTTGGAACCGGGTGTGGAGCGATCGAGCTGCGACCGCTCATGACCTCCCGGTTTGACATGTATCGATACGGTATTCAGCCACGGCCCACTCCGCGGCAGAGCGGAGTATTCATCATCGGCGGATATGCTTCGGTGAAGACTCTGAAGCGTATTGTTCGAAGCTACGAGCAGATGCAGAATCCGAAGTTCGTTCTGGCGCTCGGAAGCTGCACCATAAACGGCGGCATGTATTGGGACAGCTATAACACCATCAATCGGCTGGATCACTACATTCCGGTCGATGTCTACATCGCCGGCTGCATGCCGCGTCCCGAAGCCCTCATTGCGGGATTCAATAAGCTGAAAGAGATAATAAGGGCGGGAAAAGGCGAAGGGGCAAACAAATACGCCGAAAACTTCGACTGGTACAAGGCGAACCAGAAGAAGGTCATACGTGACTGGAACATGCCGGACTACAACTGGTAGGGGGAGACCATGAGCAAAGAATCGGGATTGAACGGCACAGTCACCCTCGAACAGAGCAGACTGGCCGGGACAATGCAGGAGATTGAACGACGTTTCGAGCTTACCGACGCCTACGCGCAACGGGATTCCCTCGGCTTCGTCACAGTGTCGCGCAAAGACGCGGTGCCGCTCATCACGCATATGCGCGACTATCTCGGGTTCACGCACCTCGTACTTGTCACGGCAGTGGACGTCATGGAACGGGGGATTCTTCGGCTCGTCTATCTTTTGCACAACCACGGCCTTTGCGCGGACATTGGTATTCAGGTGGAGATCCCGCGCGGCGATAATCCGGTCACGGTGAGCCGGAGCGGGGACGCGGACGGTTCGGAAGAGTCGCGCGCCGGGACGCGCCCCGGGCACGACGGTGACACGCTGTTTGCGCCCGGTCTTGCCAGCACGGCCGGCGTCTCCAAGCCGGCATACACTGAGATGGATTCGATCCACCACCTGTGGGCGCAGGCCGCGACCTACCAGCGGGAGATGAAGGAGATGTACGGTGTTCATTTCCCGGGAAGCCCGCGGATCGACGACGAGTTTGCACTCGAGGGCTGGAAGGACATCCCGCCGATGCGCCGTGATTTCGACACCCTCGCCTATTCCGAGCGGACCTTCTTTCCCCGCCCGGGCCGCGAGACCCACGATCCGGTTGAATACATGAAGCAGAATATGTACCCGGACGAACCCACGCCGCCGAGCGCCTGAGGAGAATGCTATGTACGAAGTAGACACTACCATCGAACCGGACATCATCGATCCTGCGAAGCTCCGAAACGGAGAAGAGCGGATCGACCTCGATTCCGAGAAGTTCGTGAAAATCTGGCAGGGACCCAATCACCCGGGAGTGACCGGCAATATGTCCCTCGAGCTGATTCTGAACGGCGACACGGTTGTCGGCTGTAAGACTCACGTTGGCTATCTCCACCGAGGATTTGAGAAGCTGATGGAGCGGCGCCGCTACATCCAGAACTTTCCCCTGGTCTGCCGGATCTGCGTGCCGGAGCCCGATTTCAACGAGTACCTGTACGCGGCTGCAGTCGAGGAGCTCGCGGGAATCCAAATACCGGAGCGCGCGAAGTGGTTGCGCGCGCTCACTCTCGAGATGGCGAGGCTCGCCAGCTTTCTCATGTGGATGGGTGGACAGGCAGGATCCTTCGGCATGGGAACCATCGGCCAATGGACAGTGACCCACCGCGATTATGTCCTTGACCTGTTCGAGGAGCTGTCGGGTGGTCGCATTTATCACATGTACATCATTCCGGGCGGTGTCCGGGCCGATATGCCTGTCGGATACGCGGAACGCGTCGAAGAGGTGCTGGCAAAAGTCGAGAAGCTGCTCGCCGAGATTGATCTCATCATGTTCAACAATTCGGTGTTCAAGGCGAGATCCAAAGGTCTCGGCGTGATTCCGAGAGAGATCATCGACCAGTTCGGCATAACCGGACCAAACGCGCGGGCGGCGGGGATAGCGAGGGACATTCGCAAGGACGATCCCTACCTCGTGTATGACAAGCTCGACTTTTCGATCGTGACCGGTGAGCAATCGGATGCGTACACCCGGGCTCGAGTGCGATGGCTTGAAACGCAGCAAAGCGTGGATCTGATCCGCCAGATTCTGGCGAAGATGCCGAAAGAGGGGGAGATCCACACGATGCTGCCGAACGTGCTCCACTGGAAGATTCCCGCCGGCCAGACCTACCTGCGTGCCGAGTGCACCCGCGGCGAGTACGGCTATTTTGTGGTTGCTGACGGCACCGGTTATCCGCGCCGGGTCTGCGTCCGCGGGCCGAGTTACACCCACGCGGTCGCGCTTCTGGAAAGGCTCGCGGTGGGAACCAACATCTCCGACGTTGCGGGGTTGATGGTTTCGCTTCACACCTACCCACCCGAGGTTGAAAGGTAGATTCCGAAAGAACGGCGACGAGAAGGAGATGAACTGAATGAGCGTGAAGGATGTCATAGCCCCGTTTGCGGTCTGGAAACGGGTTTTCGAGAAACCATATACCACGGCGAAACCGCTCGACGAACGCCCCGGAGCCCCGCGTTATCGCGGTTTCCACACAAATGATATCGACAAGTGCATTGGATGCGGCACCTGCGAAGAGATCTGTCAGAACAACGCGCTCGATCTTGTCCCGGTGGAGGGAAGGAAATCCAGGCATGGTGACAGCGGACTGCGCCCACGGGTCGACTACGGCCGCTGCTGCTGGTGCGCGCTGTGCGTCGACATCTGTCCCACCGGATCGCTCGGCATGAGCAATGAGTACGTCTGGGTGGACAACGACCCCGAAGTTTTCCGGTTCGTTCCCGGTGCACAAGCCAAAGCGTGGGACAAGAGCGAGCTCGGTTACGAGCGTGCCGAGGAGTACCGTCTTCTGGATCCAAACCGCGTCCCGATGCCGATGCTGGCCCCCGAGGAGAGTGAAAAGAGCTTTCTCGAGATGGTGCAGGGCTACTCCAAGGAGCAGGCCGAGAAAGAAGCCGATCGCTGTCTGGCCTGCGGGATTTGTGTCGCGACCTGCCCGGCTCACATGAACGTGCCGGCTTACATCGAAGCGATCCGTGAACGGGATATCGATGAGGGGCTGCGAATCACCTACGAAGCGAATCCGCTTCCTGCCTCATGTGGACGGGTCTGCAGCCATGCCTGCGAGTTCGCGTGCGCCATGAACAACAACGGTGAAGCGATTTCGATTCGCTGGCTCAAACGCTACATCGCCGACCAGATCTACCTCAAAGACTACGAGAAAGTGCTCGATCAGGCCGACGAGTTGAACGGTCATCACATTGCCGTAATCGGTTCGGGACCGGGCGGACTTGCCGCAGCCTACTACCTGCGCATGATGGGGTACGGCGTGACCGTCTTCGACGGAAACGACAAGCCCGGAGGCATGCTGCGCTACGGCATCCCGGAGTATCGGCTTCCCTATGAGCAGATCGACAAGGATATCGAATACATCCGGTCGCTTGGCGTGACCATTCATCAGGGGGTGAAGGTCGGCGTCGATATCCC
>DATKUF010000066.1:0-2282 GCA_035530755.1 Spirochaetia bacterium
AAAACCGACTCGAGATGACGAATCAGGGCCCAGTCTATTTCGAAAAGAATGAGCCTTCCTACCCGCGGTGCGAGAAGTGCCGTCATCGCGCCGAGTCCCGGACCGACCTCCCATACAGTCTCATCCTGTTGGGGATGCAGAAGACTCACGATCTTCTCTCGAGCGGCGCGGTTCACCATGAAGTTCTGGCCCCACCGCTTCTTCAGAGCGATGCTTCGCTCGGCCAGGAACGCTGAAATGGCGCGTGGCGAATCGAAATCAAGCGGATCGTCTTTATCGATCATCTCGAACGTCCACGACGCAGTCGACGGGCCTCGAGAACGGCCACACACCGATGCTCGAACGAGGCCCTGAAATCCCGCGTTCGCTCGCCCATCGCTCGAACAGGACCAGTAGCCCTATGGCACAAAGACTCACGAGGAGAGCGGCACCGACACCGAGCCGGACTCCCGGGACCGTCGCCGCCACATCCACAACCGACGACATAACGTTTCCGATCGATTCTGTGACAGATCGCGCAAACTGCCCGGCTGTCTGCGCTGCCGCCGCAACGACCTGAAGGTGATCGGCTGCTCCATCAAGCAGTCCGCCCACCAGGCCCACCGCCATCGTCGAAAGACCGCACCACACGAAAAGCGTTACCAGTGGTCCAAGGACTATTCCGGCAGCGAGGCCTATCGGAAACGCCTCGCCGAACGTGCCTGCCACGAGTGGAAGAACCGCAAACTGCGCGCCGATTCCCGCACCGACGAGCGTTGCTACCTGCGGGGTGAGGTAGTGCGAAGCGAGGCGAACAACGATTGGCGAGGCAAGTATCACGCCACCGATTGCGAGATAAGAGAGCTGAAAAGATAGCTCCATCGCCGTCTCCGGCGCAAGGACCAGCTGCAGGCCAAAACAGAGAGACAGGATCGCTTCGGGTGTCGTTCGGCGCCCCCGGACACTGGCGTAACCGGCTACGGCAAACATGAGTGCCGCCCGGACCAGCGACGGTTTTGCGCCGGCAATCCAGACGAACACGACGATGAAAAACAAGCCGACCGCGTACGCGGTCCGTTTGCCGAGAAATCGTGAAAACAACATCGACAGTAGTGCCGTGAGAATGCCGAGGTGCATTCCCGACAGAGCAAGAATGTGGGCGCACCCGGCGCGTCGGAACTGGAGTGCAACGAGGGGGTCGAGGTTATCGCGGTTTCCGGTGAGAAGCGCCTGCAGGAGTGGACCCGCAGAGCCGCCGGTCGCCCCGGTTGCGGCGAGAACCGCACGGACCACATGCGAACGCAGGCGGTCAATGTCGGCGGCCCACCCCTGTCGATGAATCTCCGCGGCGGTCACCGACGCCGTGTAAAAAAACTGCTTCGACTGATCGGCTCCAAAGGACTCGTTGACGGGCCGCCCACGGATTGCGGCTTTCAACGCGGCCTTTTCCCCGGCGGAAAACGGAAAACCGACAGGGGAAAAAACCGAAACCTCCGCGTTTGCGGATGCCGACCGCCCGTCACCCCCAACGACCGAGGTAACCGCGAAACGCGTAATGTATCCGCCGTTTGCTGCGCGGGAAGAATCCCCAAGCGCCTGGCCGGCGAACTGTGCGACAGTTTGAACCGGAAATCCGAAATAGCGCGAGGATCGATTGAGCACGACCGTTTCGATGCACGTGGCGCCGACGAGCACACCGATCGCAAGCGCCACGAAGGGCGAACCGCGAAAGAAGTTCGGGGGACCCTGGAGGGCGAACCCAAGCCCGCATGTTGCGCAGACTACCGCGAACGATGCCAGTTTTGGATGGAGCCCGAACTGGGCAGGAAGTGCAAAGTACCCCACCACCAGTCCGGCGCAAAAGAGCACAGGCAGCTGACAAAGCCGTGAAGCGCAGTGGACAGTCCGAGCTGCGCTCTCGGTATGCCGGAGAGCCGTTTCACTACTTCTGAAGGGCACCCAGGGCGTCCTGCGCTGCCTGCAGTACTCGACTGGGATACTTCAGCAGAGTAGCGTAGTAAACCGGTTGATAGGCAACCTGCTTGCCAAGAGATTTCAGGTTATTGATCACCGCGAGAACCACCTGCGTATCATACGGTCGGTCGTTTTCTGTATAAGTATTAAGCAGATTCAGGAAATCGGAGAGTCGTGCAGCTGCCGGATCGGCGCCGCTCGCTCCCAGTGATGCAATCGATTCGAGAAGACGGTCGCGGGTGGCTCGACCCGCGTCAAAGTCCTGGACGGTGAGGTTGAAGTTCTGGACCAGAGCGGGGACTGCCTCAGCCCCCGGATGCTGCGTGAGA
>DATKUF010000067.1:0-2675 GCA_035530755.1 Spirochaetia bacterium
GCTCGAAGTGAGAATCATGTCGGCAAGTCCGGTTTTTGACGGCCAGAATTGCGGCCGATCCATCTCGACCTGAGTGAATAGGAGGTTTGGTTTCCCAGGAATCGGGTCGAAGGTCGCAAACTTGCGCTCCTCCTTGCGCAGCTCGCCCAGACCTTCAAGAGTCGGTGCGATATGAACCGCGATGTCGTAGGAATCATCGGGGTCGGTCGTCACCTTTACGCCGGCATCGATAACCGATTGCTTGAGTCGTAATGAATGGACCGAATAACCGAATCCTCCGCCATCACGAAAATGGTCCGTTGCCCAAAGTAATTTCACCTCTTTCTCCCTTAATTTATCCCGAATGCCAGCCGGCGAGGCAACATCGGTGTCCATATCGACACGCCCGTGTGACAGGCCGTTGAGATTGCGACCTCCGGGGGAAGCTGCGAAAGAAGGACGTCCAACCACTCGGGCTCCCCCAGTGCCAAAGGTCTCCAGTGCGGGTTCCGCCCCAGAATGAGGAGCATCAGATCCGAATCCGCGGGGTTGCGGAAAAGGACCGCCTGGTCCCCACCAGAAAAGTATCGCCACACGTCGTCGCAATCCGGATGTGCAAAAAAGGTGAACAGCCTGCCGTGAATTAAAACCCAGTAATCTTCGGTCGCCGGTTGCCGGTCAACCGAAAACGGGCGCGCGAGGATTCCCTGTGCCGAAAATTGGGTGTCGCTCGTCCGGTGCAAGGTGTAGCGGCCGAGTCCAATCTGAAACACGTTGTCGCGTTTCATCGCGCGTTCCTGCCGCTCCCGAGCGGCGTCGAGCCGAGAATCGCCATATCACGGGCGAGCTGTTTCTGATATTCGATCTCCGCCTTCAACGTGGCTACAGGATCGCGGTCATTTCTGTCTGCCCAGGCGTAAACCGTCCCCGTGTCGATCTTGAGAGATCGTGCCTCGGCAAGTAGTGACTCCAATTCCGGATTGTTCAATTGGTCCCTCCTGTTCTGTTTTGCTCATCAGCGTCGGCAGTTTCGACGATTCGGCGGTGTGCTTCCAGAATATCCGGAGGCACTATTCCGGTACGGGAAACTTCGCGCCGAGATTCGGCGACCACGATATCAAAATCCTCTTCGGCAACTCGCCATCCGAGGAGACCGAAAAGCTGACGGAGCCGGCTCCGTGTAGCTGGTGTCACTCCGTCCCTCCGATCCTTCGTCCCTCGATCGCTCCAAGGTCGGAGCGGCGCATCGGTTGTCCGTCCGGGCCTATCTGTGGTCTGGCCTGTTTCGCGAAGGACGCTTCGGCTGCCATCGTGTCCTCTGCGAGCTTCTGAGCCTCCGCGAGTTCTTCCGCGGTCATGGATCCGTGTGATGGGTTGACAGCCTCAATGATCCCGTCGATGATGTTGAGCGTTTCGGCATAGCCTTCTTTGATCAGGTGCTCGATTCGCTCTGCGCCTAGCGCGGCGAGATTTTCCTGAGCTTTTACGATGGACTGTCGGCCGCCCGGGGGAATGACGGTAACTCCGCCTTCAGGACGCCGGATATGCAATGTTCCGGGCCCGAGCCATCGAAACGGTTTTCCGATTTTCTGCTTGATGTCTGACATTTCTTTCTCCCTTTCAACTTCCGACCACGGATCCGGCTGCGATCAAGGCTTGAACAGGCGCAGGCGCCGGAGTGTCGGGCACAAAAACTGTTTCAACGGGAGTTCCCCCGTCGAGTCCGCCGCCGGCCGCATAACAGACATAGGCTCGGTTCGCGTTGGCGAGCGAAAATAGGTGATGCGTTTTACCGCAAACCGGGCAGGCGTCGGTCCAGAAAGAGCTCACGTCGCGCCCGTCGCCAAAACCATACGTGTTGATCGCTGCCATCTTAGAGCCCTCCCGATGCGAATAGCCGCGCGTTGATGCGTCCGGCGCCCGCCGCGACATCGGCGTTCGTGAACTGGTTTACTGACTCGGTTGCGCCATGCAGCTCCCTTTTGAGCATCGCTGCGCCTCGCGCCAGTCGACCACTCATCATTTCGATAATGCCGTCGGCAAGGAGTACTCCCTGATTTTCGGTGAGACCTTCCGCCGCCCAGGCCTTGAGAAACGCCAGCGCGTTCATCGGCGGGTCTCCGCGGTGTTCGCTAATCGACGGCACAGTGAGAAAGTCAGCGATCGCGGCAGTTATTGCCGGGATCTTCGCCTTCAACTGCTCCATGTGCGTCTCGATCGAGGCGAACTCGGCCCGCATTGCGGAGTCGATCCGTTGCTCGCGCTCCCGGATGGATTCGGCGTGACTCTCGTTGCGTAGCTCCGCGAGGCGCCCTTCGAGCCGCACCACCAGCCGTTCAGTTGCGCGTGCCTTGAGGTCAAAGTCGATTGACCTGTCCGCATCGCTCAGCGCCGACTCTCGCGCCTGCGTGTCGAGGTCGGTGATTTCCTGTTTCCGCCGGCCGATTTCGGCTTCAAGGTCGTTAATTTGCTGTCCGATGGTTCTTTCGGTCTGGACGGCCTCGGTAGTTGATTTTCCCATAACCAATTTCTCCTTTTTTTCACCCGATCTCTTGCGTGATCGGGGTATTTTCGTTATGCAGGTCCGAAACCAGGTTTTCGGCCAACTCGACGACTTTACCGCCATCCGCAGCATATTCGCGCGCGGATTTGTCCGAAGGTGCGACAGGACCTGCTGGTAGGTGCAAACTTGCCGG
>DATKUF010000068.1:0-4313 GCA_035530755.1 Spirochaetia bacterium
CCAATGACACCCGCGAGCTCCGCGCCCTCGATTGTATCCTCCGGCATGTGCGCCGCCTTTGCTTCAGAGTAGGACAACCCCGTCCCGAGAAGTCGACCCATACGACTGTTGCGCCCCGCCTGGCAGGTCACGTAGAGGTCACCTGAGCCCGCAAGCCCGTAAACCGTCTCCGCCTTTCCGCCCATCTTTCCGACCAGATATTCCATTTCCTGCAGAGCGCGGGCGAACATCGAGGCAGTAGCGTTGTTCATTCCCGCCCTGTTTACCGGAATCGGTCGAGTTTCGTTCCAGCCCGCGGCCGCTCCGACCGCCAGGGCGTAAAAGTTCTTGTAGGCCGCGCAGGCTTCGATGCCGGTTGCATCCCTCGTGACTGATACCCTGTAGTAGCCCGTTTCTATTGCACTTTGGATGGCCACGAGGGTATCGTCGCTCGACCCGGCGATAACCACCGATGTCGGCCGCCGCGCAGCAAGCTCCGTGGCGATGCAAGGTCCCGCTACTCCGGCCACGATGCACTTCCGACCGAAGAAATCCGAAAGCGCCTCTGCCACCGTGTCAGTAAGAGCCCGCAGGCGCGCTCCCTCTGCCGCCAGGCCCTTTGTGAGTAGCAGAACCGGTACCGGCTTTCTGAGGGTGGCCGTCAGTTGGCGTACCGCCCAGGCTATGCCGGCTGAGCTCACCCCGAGCACAACTAGATCCGGAGTCGTTTTCATCACGTTGGCGAATTCACTCAGCGGATAGACCTCGACGTTTCCCGGAAAGGGTATTCCCGCACGCGGATGAACACCGGTCCCTCTCGCTTCAGAAATCAGACTGTCGTCGAGGTGTGTTCCCACCAGGCAAACCTCGTTTCCATTGTCCGCCGGAGGAAAGCTGAAGGAGCTCCCCATTGCGCCTGCGCCGAGTATTGCGATTCTCATCTGTTTCCCATCCTTCGGGTGCGCCTCAAACCTCATTATCGCCTTCTCCCATCCTGATGTCGAGGCGATGTCGGTGGGACAGAATCTATACCATTGACCGCTGCATCTCCGGCGGGTAGACTGGGATGTATTTTGAATACAAAGTTATTTGTGCGTTGACGAGATAGATGGTAAACGTATGAAGAAAATCGAGTATCAGGTTCTCGCCCAGCAGGCATACCAGGCGGTGCGGGGAATGATTCTGACGGGAGAGTTGAAACCAAATGAAAAGCTTGTGCAGGAAGACCTTGCACGTGAGCTTGGGATCTCCCGAACGCCAATCCTCGCTGCTTTTTCCCGTCTCGAACGGGACATGCTGGTCGTCAGCATTCCGCGTAGAGGTGTTTTTGTAAAACAATTCTCGCTCCCTGAGCTGCTCAATATCTACGACATCCGGCTGCGTCTCGAACCGCTCGGCGCGCGCCACGCCGCCGAGCACGCCGCCCCGGCCGAAGTTGAAACGCTTTCACAACTGGCGACCGAATTCGTCGCCGCAGTCGCCGAAGGCGATTTCCGCAGGATCAAGGACGCGGATCACTCCTTTCACCTCGAGGTAATGCGCCTCAGCGGCAACCAGATCCTCTACGAAATGATCGCAACCTTCAATATCCTGCTGATCGCAAACCTGAAGGGCTTCCAGAAGGATCCGCACAAGAGCGGCACCGAGCACCAGATGTTGGTGGCGGCGATCCGTGGAAACGACCCGGATGAGGCGGAACGGGTCATGTATGAGCATATTTCCGAGTCGCGGAATGCTATTCGCGGCCGGATCGCGGAAGAGTCGCACAAGGAGAGTTGACGTGGCAACAATAGACACCCGCAGCCTGAGCGATCATATCTATCTCAGAGTCCGTGAAATGCTGGTCAAAGGAGAGTTCGAACCGGGACAGAAGATCGAGAAGCGGGCCCTCGCGCATCAGCTTGGCGTGAGCCAGACGCCGATCAACGATGCTCTGAATCGGCTTGCCGGAGAGAAATATCTCGAACAGCGCAGTAGACAGGGCTACTTCGTGCGAATCTACACCGCACAGGATATGAAAGAGATGTACGAGGTTCGTGCCGGCCTGGAGGGGATCGCCGTACGACTTTGTATTGAACGGTCAACTGACAAACTCATCGACCAATTGTGCCGGGCGTTCGAAGGATTTGAGCTGCCGATATCCGGAAAACTGCTCCGTGCCTACATTGTCGCCGATCAGAACTTCCACAGCGCTATTATCGAGTGCGCGGGAAACGAGCTGATTCGGAAGATGGACGAATCGTTCGGTTATCTCATGAAGAGCTACCAGAAGGGCCTTACCCGCCCGCCGGAGGAGACGCTTCCGGAGCATCGTGAGATGGTAGCCGCAATACGGGCCGGGGACGGCCGCCGCGCCCAGGAACTGATGGTTGCCCACCAGATGCGCTCTGCAGCGATCTGGTCCGCAAAAGTGCTCGAAGAGACCGGACAATTGAACTAACGCGAAAGAAGCTCGCGCGCTGAGCTCCCCAACGACTTCAGGATGAGCCAGCATGAAGTTGCGCCGGCGTCGAGAACGCCTTTCGAGCGTTCGCCCAGCCGCGCCGAACGGCCGATCCTTGCCACCATCTCTTTCGTTGAATCCTTTCCCTTCTCGGCTGCCGATTCCATTTCCAACAGCGAATCGCCGAAACTCTTCCCCGCCGCCAGCGCCGTTCGAAACGCACGAGCGGCCGGATCGAGGGTGTCCACAAGCGTCTTGTCCCCAACTTTTGCCCCGCCGAGTTTTTGAATCGCGCCGCAGGCGGAGTCGAGCATCAGTGCGAACGTCTCGCCGTCGATCAGTTCCCGTCCCTCTGCCGCTTTCGCCATCTCACGAAACATCGTTCCATACAGCGGGCCCATGGAGCCGCCGATTTCAGTCAGCAGAACGGTTCCCAGAGTCTTCAGTGACTCGGTGAGACCGGCATTTCCGCCGGCGAGCCGTCCGCCCGCGAGGGTGAAGCCTTTCTTCATGTTTATCCCGTGGTCACCGTCGCCTATGGCCCCGTCGACGTCGCTGAGCATCGGCGCATTTTCCTGAATGATCTGCACCAGACCCAGCACCATTCCGCCTCCGTCTCTGTTCGCAAAAGAATCAGCCATTGTCAGCTCTTCCAAATTGGGTCAGCCCCATGCACTCGGCGTCCATGTCGATGAGGGTAGCAAGCTCGTCATCGACCCTCGTCACGGTGAGCGTGACACCCATCATTTCCAGCGACGTGAAATAGTTGCCGACGTAGGAGCGGTGAATCGAGATGTGTTTCTGTCCGAGAATCCCGGCAATCTTGTCATAGAAGATGTAGAGCTCCATCACCGGAGTTGCTCCGAGTCCGGAAACCAGCACGACCACTCGATCGCCGGCGCTGAACGGCAGGTCCGGCAACACTATGTCGAGGCACATGGCTGCCATTTCGTCGGCAGTCGCGAGGTCAACAACCTTGATCCCGGGCTCACCGTGGTGTCCTATGCCCAGCTCCATCTTGCCCGGTTCGATCTGAAAGTTCGGGTGCCCGACAGCCGGTATCGTGCATGGAGCGATCCCGATTCCAACGCTTCTCGTGTTGTCGATGGCCTTCTGTGCCGCGCCGATGACTTCGTCGAGCGAACCTCCCGCCGCCGCCTTTGCGCCGCCGACCTTCCACATAAGGACTTCACCGGCCACGCCGCGCCTTTTGTCGCGTTCGGTCTTCTGCGCCGACGGAACGTCATCGTTCGCGACAACGGTCTTGACCGTAATTCCTTCTTCCTGAGCGAGCTCCGCGGCCATCTTCACGTTCATGTTGTCACCCGCGTAGTTCCCGTACAGACAGGCAACCCCGCGGCCGGAGTCTGCTGAACGAAACGCTTCCAGGAACGCAGCCGCCGTCGGAGAGGAGAAGATCTCTCCAACTGCCACCGCGTCGACCATGTTTCTGCCGACATATCCGATGAAGGCGGGCTTGTGTCCCGAACCGCCGCCGGTCACAATTCCGACTTTCCCGGGCACGGGAGCGCTCGAATACTTGATGACACGGGGGTTCGCTGTCGCCGACACGAGGTTTCCGTGTGCCTTCAGAAATCCCTTGAGCATATCCTCCACAACCAGATCCGGCTCATTTATGATTCTCTGCATCTCGTCTCCTCTGCACCTATTTTTCGAGGATTATACCACTCTTGGCCAGATATTCGACACTGGTTGTCACCGCGGCCTCCGGATCGTTCTCTTTGCGCTCCCCCAGCTCAATGGTCGCAACGGGTGTCACCCCGTGACGCCTGCACGCCTCGTCGATATTCATCCTTGCGGCCTCATCGATGAACTGCCGAATCGGGGCATTGCCTCGACCGAGTGCCTGGTGCGCGTCGTCACGGCCGTC
>DATKUF010000069.1:0-4245 GCA_035530755.1 Spirochaetia bacterium
TCGTTGGTCCTCACAAAGGCGAGCCTAACCATCTGCCGGCCGCGATGTCAAGAACAATTTGACATCCTGAATGAGCGGGTTTACAATGAATGCAAAGAGAGACATATGAATCTTGTTCATCGCAAGATCCCGGTGGAATTCCTGGATGCTCTGC
The DNA here is from genome assembly GCA_035530755.1 of Spirochaetia bacterium. Classification (GTDB taxonomy): domain Bacteria; phylum Spirochaetota; class Spirochaetia; order DSM-27196; family DATKUC01; genus DATKUC01. Next base: position 155 of record DATKUF010000069.1, read on the forward strand.
CGGAAGGAATGAAGTTCATTCATCGGCACGGCCAGGAGTTTCTGGTGGTCGAACAGTTGCTCTGCCCTGCAGGTCATTCGTTGATGGTCGACAGCGTTCGCATTCACGGCGAACCGTCAATCAGAATCCAGGTTCACCCGGAAGACTCGAGCAGACTCATTTTTCTCGACGCCTTCTGGGGAAGTCACGCAAAGCTTTTCAGCTTCTTGCCTTTCCAGACCGGCGGAGAAAAGTTCGTCGACGCGTTCTGCCCAGAGTGCGGCACGAGTCTCGCCGTACAGGAAAAGTGCGCGATAGACGACTGTAATTCCACACAGAGTCTGGACCTTCGCCTTCCCGGAAACAAGAACCACATCTACATTTGCGCGAAACTCGGTTGCCCCGGTCACCGGCTTGCCGTTACCGATCTGCCGTACAACCTGAATCGACTTGTGAGTGAGATCAACTACTTCGGGCACGGGGATGAGGAAGAGTTCCGCGGCATCTGAAGCGCCGCTGCGATCTCGAACCTGTGGCGTGCACGCGCGACGCGCTGCGGGACCGTGGCGTTTCCGGCGTCGAGGCACGGGCCCATTCATTTTCTGCAAGGCAAGATCTATATCAACTCAAATAGTGCGAATCGATGTCGGCGACTGAAAATGCCCGTATCGTGCGTCTGGAGGGAGCGATGGATCGAATCGTTATTGATGCGGCCGAATGTAAAGGCTGCAGGCTCTGCGTGGAAGTCTGTCCCAAACACTGTATCTCTATCGGATCCGAGATCAATTCGCTCGGGTACCAGTACGCGCGGTCTGAGCGTGAGGGGTGCAATGCCTGCGGACTGTGCTTCTACGTCTGCCCGGAACCGGGTGCCATTACAGTTTTCAAAGAGCCTGCACTGAAGGAGGCCTCGGCGTGAGACAACTCGTGAAAGGAAATGAAGCGGTAGTCTATGGAGCGCTGCTGGGCGGGGCAACTCATTTCTTCGGATACCCGATCACTCCGGCAAGTGAAATCGCACATGCGGCAGCGGCGCTTTTTCCCGCTTCCGGCGGCCAGTTCCTTCAGGCGGAGTCGGAGGTGAGCGCCATCAACATGATCTACGGCTCCGCGGGCGCGGGGGCGCGCGTCATGACTGCGTCGTCGGGACCCGGAATTTCGCTCATGGCGGAGGGAATTTCCTATATCGCGGGTGCCGAACTGCCGTGCGTCATCGTCGATGTCCAGAGAGCCGGACCCGGGTTGGGAAACATATTCCCGGAGCAGGGAGACTACAACGCAGTGGTAAAGGGCGGTGGTCACGGTCCATTCCGCAACGTCGTGCTTGCGCCGAACTCAGTTCAGGAAATGAGCGACTTCACCTGTCGAGCGTTCGATCTGGCCGATCGCTATCGGATTACGGTTTTTATCCTTTCGGACGCATACATCGGACAGATGATGGAGCCGGTTGTGCTTCCTGATACGGTAATTCATGGTAGACGAAAACCCTGGGCGGTCTATGCTGATTCCGACAGCCGGCAGAATCTTATCACCTCGATCTACATGGACCCGGCCGCACAAGCCAAACATAACTGGCAGCTCCAGAAGAAGTACGAGCAGATCAGGAGCGAAATAACCGACTGGGAAGAAGTTGAAACGGAAGACGCCGAGTTCCTGTTTGTCGCTTTCGGCATTTCCGCCCGAGTCTGTCTTACCGCAATGCAGCTGCTGCGCAAACGCGGAGTCCGTGCCGGACTCTTGCGGCCAAAGACGCTCTATCCTTTTCCTTCGTCGCGATTGCATGAGCTTTCTCAGGGCAGCCTGCGTAGAATAGCCGTCGTCGAATTAAACGACGGACAAATGGCCGACGACGTGGAGCTTGCCGTCCGATGCGCCCTGCCGGTGCTCCGGTACAATTGGATGGGAGGAGAGGTTCCTACGACGACCGAGCTCGCGGATCGTGCGGTTCAGGACATGAAGAACCCATCATCGATGAGCCTGGCCGGCACGGCAGAGGAAGCGGCCGGACGCGCGCACAGCCAGGGAGAGATGCTTTATGGTAAAGTTTAAGAAACCCGAGAGCTTCTACGATACCTTCGAGCGCAAGGGTCCCGGACAGAAGGTTACGCATTATTGTCCGGGATGCGGTCACGGTACAGCACACAAACTCATTGCAGAAGCAATCGACGATTTTCATATCCAGGATCGAGTCGTGTTCTGCTCTCCGGTGGGGTGCGCCGTCTTCGCGTACTACTATTTCGACACGGGGAATATTCAGTGCGCCCACGGACGCGCTCCTGCAGTGGCGACCGGCATTCGCCGTACGCTCGAAAATGCCATCGTAATCTCCTATCAGGGCGACGGCGATCTCGCCGGAATTGGCATGGCGGAAATCGTCCATGCGGCGAACCGCGGCGAGAACATCACCGTATTTTTCATTAACAACGCCATATATGGAATGACCGGTGGTCAGATGGCACCGACTACGCTGATCGGCCAGAAAACGCTCACCACACCCAACGGACGTTCGCTTAAGCTGGAAGGCAATCCGATCGGCATGTCGGAACTCATCAACTCTCTCACCACGCCGGTGTTCGTCGAACGGGTGTCGCTTGCCGACGGGCCGCGGGTGCTGCGGGCGCGAAAAGCCATTCGAAAAGGGCTGAAGAATCAGATTGACGGCCGGGGCTTCTCTTTCGTCGAGATCCTCTCCCCGTGCCCGGTGAATTGGAAGATGGCACCTGTCGATGCTCGTCAGTGGATTAAGGATCAGCTTGAGCCGGTCTTCCCTGTGCGCAACTTTCGCGACATCGAGAACCCGACGCCACGGGAGGCGGACGGACACCGGGTGGACGACGCTACGCTCATCTCGCTGCTGCAAAGCCAGAAGGACATCGAAGCAAACGTAGGGTCTGCTGCGCTGAACCCGGATGGGACCAAGTCCCTTGACCAGCATGTAAAGATAGCAGGATTCGGGGGGCAGGGTGTGTTGTCTGCCGGTGTTCTCCTGGCCAATTGCGGTACTGTCGAGGGGCTCCACGCAACGTGGCTTCCCTCCTACGGACCTGAGATGCGGGGCGGAACCGCGAACGCCAGCGTGATACTTTCTGACGAAATAATCGGTTCCCCGCTTGTCGACCGGCCGAATATTCTCATCGCTATGAACGGTCCCTCGCTCGACGCGTTTGAAGACTCAGTCCTGCCGGGCGGGCTGGTGGTTGTCAACTCGTCGATTGTAACGCGCAAGCCGCGCAGAAAAGATGTCCGATTCTTTCCGATTCCGGCATCAGACATTGCGCGGAAAGAGGGACTGCTGCAGGGCGCGAATGTGGTGATTCTCACGGTCTGTGCAAAATTGAACGGTCGGCCGACGGTTGCCACCCTTCGGACGGTAATTCCGCAGTCGCTCAAACGGAAGAATCTGGCGGAGGTGAATCTCCGTCTCGTAGATTCCACTCTCGTATACCTGGAGAAACATCCGGAAGGCGGATACGGGTTGTGATCGCAGGGAGGTCCACTCACCTCCGGATACTGGCGATCAATCCGGGATCTACATCGACGAAGGTCTCGCTGTTCAATGATACCGAGGAATCAGAATCGGCCGCGATCCAGTTGACCGCGGATGAACTGGCCGCCTACCGGAACATAATCGACCAGGCACCACTTCGCGAAGGGACAGTTCGCGATTTCCTTCTGAGACACAGTGTGGAACCTGCCGATCTTTCGGCCGTGATCGGTCGAGGCGGTCTGATGAAACCGATCAAGAGCGGCGTGTACAGAGTGAACGGCGCAATGATCGAAGATCTTTCCTCGGGCAGGTTCGGTGAACATGCGTCAAATCTGGGGGCAGTACTCGCGTCGCGGATATCGGATGACGCCAAATGCCCTGCCTTTATCGCGGATCCGGTGGTCGTAGATGAACTCGACCCGATTGCCCGATTCTCCGGGATTCCGGAAATTGAACGGCGAAGTATCTTTCACGCTCTCAACCAGAAGTCCGCTGCACGGGAGGCCGCGCAGAAACAGGGTCGCCGTTACGAAGAGATGAATCTCATCGTCGCTCACCTTGGCGGCGGAGTTTCCGTCGGCGCCCACCGGAACGGGAGAGTAGTCGACGTCAACAATGCGCTCGA
>DATKUF010000070.1:0-14765 GCA_035530755.1 Spirochaetia bacterium
ACTACCGCCGCGGTCCCGGCACCGGGAACCTACCGCTTCCGTGCAACGCTTCCCGGCTACTATCCGGCCGAAACCGGATTAACGATCGATCAGAGCGCCGCCACAATTGCCCTGGACCTTCGTCGGAAATCCCGATTAAGCTACGATTTCACCCTCACCCAGATGAGCTTTCCCGGAATCGCGGACGACTACCAGATTCTCCCGGAAACACTTTTTGCCCGCGTCTCTTTCGAAACATATCTCATCGGCGCAATCCCGTTCGGGTCAACCGGGAGTGACTACGATCAAAATGGCAGCAATCGCCCCTTCTTCATTTCTCTGGGCAGCTCGAGTTTCGGGCTGTCTGCCGGCACCTATCTCACGGGCCAGCACGGCTTCTGGGGATTGTTCCGTCCCTTTGTCGCGGCGGGGTTCTTCCTCCGTGTCGTCACAATTCCCGGCTATTGGGGCATCGATCCGCTCATCCCGTGGGGAGCGCAGGCAGAGCTCGGGCTTGAGGTACTGCCCGAATCGCGTCTGCGCGGCATCATAGCGTTCACTCCGCGGCTCTACCGGGCTGCCGACACCGCGCTTGCCGCCTCCAATATCTATGACCCGAATCAGTTCTGGCTTTTCTCTTTTCTTGACGGCTACATCCTTCAGATTCCAAATCTCTATGTCGGTGTGAGGTTTCAGCCGTGAGATACAACAGGAACTTTTCCCGGATCGGTCTCCTGGTGATTTCGGTCGGAACCTTGCTTTCGCTGACGCGGTGTGGCGTGCCGCTCTTTTCCACCGACGCTGTGCTGGCCGCGGGGTTGATACATCATCTGACGTATGAGGGGCAGTCCGTCTCGCCCATTCCGGATTATTCCAACAACTTCGACCCGGCGGCCCTGCGATTCGTGCCGAGTAGAGTCAACCCGATAGAAACCGACGGTCCCGACGGCTTTCTTTACGGTCAGAACTCTTCGGGCGGCAACATCCTCGCCGTTTGCCCGAACCCTTTCGATCCCAACCCGGTGACCAGCGGCATCCGTATTCTCCCCAGCACTAATGATGGATTCGGATTCAGCTCCACCGATCCGTTGCAGTACCAGTGGGCATTCGACACGGCAAATGTAAGCACCGGTTTCGACGACTACTACAGCTATATTCAGTTCGGCCTGAACACGGTTTACGCAAATACTAGAGCAATCACCTACCCGACACAGACGAGTACTCTTCAAAATCAGATAATAGACCAACAAAACCTGGACAGTGCCGTGCAGACCGGGCTCGGAATAACGGGCCACATCGTCGGGGGGACATTTGGAGTCGACAGCACAAGTGGCCTGAGTTATCTATATCTGATCTACCAGAACGGTTCTGCATACTACCCGGTCTCGTGCCAGCTCCAGTCTTCCGGCGTGCTGGCCTATATCGGCTCCATCGGCATAGTTGGCTCAGATCTTCCGCTTACGTTCCTGGAACAGCCTTCCAACGGCGCTTACTTCTTCGACCCGGTGACCTTGCAGGAATACTTCAGCTACGAATCAGCCGGTGCGATAAAGACCTATAGCTGGGCGGAAAGTGTGAGCTCTCCGGTCGAAATCCCGGTCCACGATCTGCCGACAGCGGTCCTCCCCGGGGGTAAGCTCTACGTCGAGAAGGATGGTACGGCGAGCGTTTACAACTCGGACGGATCTCTCGCCGGAACGGTGAACACCGGCGGTCTTCATTTCGTCCATATGAGATGGTATTCCCCTGGCGTCGAAAAGATGATCTTCACCTATGCCTTCGCCGCCCCTTACGGCGGACAGAAGGGCGTGTATCTGCGGACCTACTCAACTACTGTGGCGGATTTCTTTTCGCTACTGAAGTAAGTTTGACGAGTGCGGTTCAGCTTCCGCCCACGAGCGTTCCCAGCTCACGCAGGAAACTCTGCATGTCGGGGTTCGAGGTTCGTCCCAGCTGCTGGTCGATCAGCGTCTTTCGATCCGACGCGCTGGAGAGCTGCGAAAGGTTGTAGACGAGATCGGTCAACTGCGAAACTGCGGTAGCTCGTCCGGAAGCCTCGAACCCGCGGTCATATTGCCGGACCCGATCGAGGAGCCCCGGAAACAGCGCCTTCATCTGGTCCGAGGAGAGAAACTTGTCGAGCAGCACTTTGCTCTTGAGCAGGGATGCCTGCGCCGGTAATGGTGCGTTCGCGTCGGTCGCCGGCGGCGGCGGTCCCAGAAGCGCATCCTCTGAACCTGCGTAGCTGCGATAGCTATTCTGCAACGCGCGATACTGCGCGTCCACCTGCCGCAGCTGTGCAAGCTCCTGCTGCGTCGACGCGTCGAGGAGTTGGCCACCGGACTGAGAGCCGTTTGCGGCGGCGGATGCGGATCCGCCGGTATTCCGAGCCGCGGCAAGCTCTTTTTCGGTCTGCCCGAGCTTGTCCGATAGGGACGTACGCTCCTGCTGGAGGGACTGAATCTGCCCCTGCAGACTCGCCACCTGGCCTGTCAGTCGCTTGTTTTCCGCAGTCAATGTCGAGATCTCACTGTTTGTTCCCGCAGCGGACCTGCTCTGGGCGGAAAGTCGGTCGCGTTCCTGCGTGAGGGAGGCAATCTGATTCTGGAGCGAGGACATCTGCGAGGCGTAGGCGCCGCGCATACCCGCGAGCGCGGCAGGAAGCTGACTCGCGAATGGGTAGCTGCGAATCAGCTGTGCGTATGCATCGATCGCTTCCTGGAATTTTCCGCCCGCGGCGAGCTCCTGTGCCCGGCGCAATATGGGTGCCGCCTGGTCGCTCGCCGCTGTCACCGTCGCTGAGGATTGAACCTGGTATCCGGCATCCGCGATCTGCTGCACGCTGGTTCCGACGAGCGTATCTCCAACCGGGAGATAGCTCAGCGCCAGCCGATACTGGTCAATCGACTCCTGGTACCTGCCCGCGGCGTAGAGTCTGCGCGCCTGATCGAGTGCGTTTTCGAGCTTGGACTGCGCCGCCTGGCGGGAGGCCTGATCGGCGGTCGCCTTCTGCACGTTGGCCCGATTTCGAGCCAGCTCGGCCTGCAGCTGCCCGGCGATATCTGCTCGTTCGGTGGTAAGCCTCTTTTGCTGCAGTTCGAGATCTGAAACCTGCTTCTTCAGATCCGAAACCTGGGCGGCATCGAGATCTACGAAGTACTGGTGACTGGCGGCAATTCCCGGAACGAGCGCGAGCGCCTTCCTGTACATTTCGGCGGCCGCTTGAGTGTTGTCCTGCTTAAGCATTACGCCTGCCTGCGCGGCCAGTGACCTCGCCTGGTCGACAATTGATGCAGCTGCGATGAGGCTCTGCGAATTCTGGCTGTTCTGCTGCGACTGCTGTTGGATCAGCGTCGTCAACGAGCTGATGATGAAAAGCTCGGCGGGGCGCCGCTCACGAATAGAGCTGAGCTGCAACACTGCGTCGCTCGACAGGTAGTCCTGCAGGCTCGAGAGGGTAGCGAGCGCTGCAGAATAGTCGTTCTTGTTTACGTCGTCCCGCACGGTAGTGTAGAACCCGGTGATCTGGCTTGCGGCAAGAAGTTGCTTCTGACTGGTCTCCTGAAGGGCCTGAAGCTGAGTCTGCGCCTGGGAAAGCTGCTGCTGCGACTGGTTTATCTGGCCCTGCAGCTGCGTCTGAAGGTCTGTGATGCGTTTCTGAGAGTCATCGAGGATTTTGGCTCTGTCGGCCGTTGCCTTCGCGAGGTTGCTCTGGTATTCGGTTTCCAGGTTTTGTAGATTGGTTGCCAGTTTTGTCCGCTCGGCCTCCGCCTGCTGGCGGAACTGATCCATCTGCGAGCTGAACTGGGCAGTCTGCGCCGACTGCAGAGCGTTGAGTTGCCGGTTTATTTCGGCCTGCGAGACTCCCTGTCCCTGGAGGCGGGCCCTTTCGGTCGCAAGCGCGGCGTCCATCTGTGCTTTCAATTCCGTTTCTCGCGCCTGTACGCGGCTGTCCATATTCTGTTGAAGCTGGGTCTTTTCCGAATCTATCTGCTGCAATCGGTCCTGGATGCTTGCGATCTCCTGATTCTTCTGCTGGATCTGCTGCGTCGCTTCCCGCTTCACCTCTTGCAGGATCTCACCTTCTGCTGAGGTAATTTTCGCGTCCTGTCCGGTGATCCTGTTTTCACTTCGGCCGAACAGATAGGCCATGAGAGTCAGCCCTCCGCCCAGCACCAGGATCGCAATCAGGTTTATGAGAATTGGAAAGACCGCGCCTTTTTTCAGCGCCCGATACGAGAAGAGTTCCGGAGAAACCGAAATCCGGTTCCTGGACGCCACTTCTTCGATCTGCGCGCGAATATCCTCCTGGTCCTCTTTCGAGATACCTTCGGTTTCCGCGAGATCGAGTTCGTCGACTCCCTCTTCGCCGTCTCTACGCGAATGGGAAAGAAACGTCAGACCACGTTGCAGCAATCCAGACACGTTTAAACCTCACCTATGCCCAGGCAGAATCCGGTGCGCTCGCAGGATTAGTCGCGACCGCAAACGACCCCAACTCTTCTTCGGCAACTTCCCGCCGGATCTTGAGCGAATACGCCGTCGGCAGGCAGACTCGGCCGGAGGAGGCTGTAATCGTAGCTGCGAACGCATTGACGGTCAACGGTTCGTCAGTCTGGGGGCCGGATTGACCGGACCAACCGGCTTCCGTATCCTTCACGCATGGATGTGCCGGCCGCAAATTCCGCTTCAGCCGACGAGTCCGTCGATATCTCCGGATTCGAGAGGGTTGTGCGCGTGCTCGTCGGGCGGAAAATGGTTGTGCTCTCCGGTGCAGGAATAAGCACTGAGTCGGGTATACCCGACTACCGCGGACCCGATGGTCCCCATCGCAGGACTCCACCTGTTCAATACCGGGATTTTGTAAACCTGGACTCCACCCGCGCTCGTTACTGGGCGCGCAGCGCAGTCGGGTGGCCTCACTTCATGCATGCGCGACCAAACTCAGCCCACATCGCAGTCTCCAGGCTTGAAACAAAAGGGCTGGTAACCGGGATCATCACACAAAACGTGGATCAATTGCACCAGAAAGCCGGGAGTCGCCGTGTGATCGAACTTCACGGCGCGCTGGCCGAGGTGATATGCATGAATTGCGGCAGGCTTGAGCCACGCGTCGCTCTCCAGGAACGTCTTCTTGCCCTGAATCCACGATGGGAGAGCGCTGCCGCGTCAGTTGCGCCCGACGGTGACGCCGACCTGCCCGAAGAGCTCATCGAAGGTTTTCGGGTTCCGGTCTGCCTCGCGTGCGCGGGTACGCTCAAGCCGAACGTCGTGCTCTTTGGAGAGAATGTGCCCAGAGAACGAGCCGATGAGGCTTTCTCCCTGCTTGATGCCGCCGAGGCTCTTCTTGTGGCGGGCTCTTCGCTTGCGGTCTATTCCGGATTGCGGTTCGTGGATGGAGCTTCGCGGCGTGGCATTCCGGTGGTGATAATAAATATCGGCAGCACGCGAGGCGACGCGCTCGCGGCCGCACGCCTCGAGGGTCGGTTGGGGGCGTTGCTTCCGCGCATCGCCGAGCGACTTCTCGGGTCGCCGTGAAAAGGTCAGGCGCTTCCGGTCAAATCCTGTGAGAGCGCGAGCAGGAAATCCCTGTTGTCCGCCTGCACGTACTTCATCCGTCCGCCCATTCGACTGAAGGTCTTGCAGTATCGTAGATAATATGCCGGGTCGGTCGACGGCGGTTCAGTATTGCTTTGCCAATCCCATCGGCTCTCCGAAAGGTCCACGACATAGATTGCGTGGTTCTCTATCCGGCCGCCGTTCTGAATCGCCAGATTCTGTGCCATCGACATGGATTTTTCGAAGATCATCGGCGACATAACTGCCGATCCGACTGACAGATAGACGCCGTTCGAGATACCGCTGACGCTGTGAGCAAACGCGAGAAAGTCCCGCTCTGCGGTACGCCCGATAGCCGATCCCTGATTCATCGGATGCGCGTAGATGATATCGTGACCGAACATGGGATGGCCGGTGAACGGAACGTGGAGTCTGAAGGCAGCGGCCTGAACGCCGTAACCCCTGGACGGGTGGGGCACGCGGAGAAATCCCGGTTTGAGTCCAAAACTTTCAACGATCGCAAGCAGATCGAGCGCGGACGCGGCGAGCTGCGGGTCGCTGCGCATGTTCCCGGTCGCGACGCCGACGAGCTCTTCAGGTGCGGGAATGTCGAGACCCTGGCGGGATACCAGAGCCCCGACCGATTCTCCATACCCGAGCCCTTCATAGGCTCCCACGTTGATTGCCAGGTTCAGGAAGAAGCCGGTTTCCTCCCAGATGCCGAACTGGCCCTCCTGGATGTACTTTCGGACGTCCTCGCTCGATTCACCCTGGAAGGCGAACTCCCAGTCGTGAATGATCCCGGCCCCATTTGTTGCCAGATGTGTCACCCATCCGGCCTCGATGAGTCGGATGAGAACCGGCGAAAGCCCGTTCTTTATCGTGTGTGCGCCGAAGGCCAGTATCACCGATGCCGACCGCTCCCGCGCCCGGCGAATGTCGAGGGCAGCCTGGCCGGCAGCCTGTTTCGCATCCTCGCTGAGCGCGGGAGTGGCGTCCACCGGAACGTGATCACGCACGATTCGGACCTTGTTCATCCGATCCCCGAGCGGTTTGAATCGAAGCCTGTTGCGGTCGAGGTGAGGGAACTGTTGGGCGTTCATCTGGAGTCCTCAAATGGCTGCAAAGTCAGCGTCCCGGGGCCGGCCCCGTCGAATTTCGAACTATAAACGGCATATTCACTATCTCATGCACCGGTTTCCGGTCTGGAGGGCTCATGCCGATGATTCGGACCAGCCGGTCTGCCGCTTTCGCCCCAATTTCCGCGAGCGGTTGCCGGCAGCTCGTGACCGGCGGATCCAGGTAGGGAGCGACCGGCGAATCGTCGAACGATATCACCGACACATCGTTCGGTATGGACCGACCAAGCTCTTTGGCAGCCTGATAGACTCCAGCGACCAGAAAATCGCTGGAGACGATGATCGCCGTCGGTTCGGTGGGACGGCTGAACAGGCGGTAGACCCCCTCGGCACCGCCCTGATCGTTCCATAACGATATGTCGTCGATTACCAGTGAATGTCTTGGCTCAATTCCGGCATCCTCGAGTGCCGCGCGGTAACCCTTCAGCCGATCGAGGATGTTCGTGTACGACAGCTGTCCGCCGATGAAGGCGATATCGCGATGGCCGAGCCCGAGGAGGTACTCCGTTGCCGTTCGTGCCGCCTTGAGAGAGTTGCACTCAACGACATCCACCGGCACTCCCGGTTCGCAACTGTTGACCACGACACAGGGAATGTTGTGGTTCGACACGACCTGGTAGTAGTGATCATTGAAAACCGGTTCCAGCCAGATAATCCCGGATAGCCGATTCAACACGCGGACGTTGTCATACATGCTCTGTTCGCGCTCGATCAATTCGGCATGAATAATCGAAGTGATATACCCGGATTCGTAGAGCTTTCGATCGATGCCGTCAAAAAGCTGCGCGTTGTAATAGCTGGAAAGCGAATGACGTTTGAAAGTGTCCACCACGCCGACTATTTTGAGGTCGGATCGGCCGGTAGCAGACTGATAGCCGAGGTTCTGTACGTACTCGAGCACCCGTCGTCGAGTTTCCTGCTTCACATCAGGTTTGTTATGCAATACTCGGGACACCGTTGTCACGGATAACTGCAGAGCTTCGGCGATGCTGACCAGTCTTAACCTGTCGAAGGCCATCTGACTGAATCGTATCACTCGGTTAGTGCTCTGTAAAGAAAGGAATTTGACAATACCGGAAAATTGACGGTATACTTCCAGGAATCGTTCAGGAAGGCTTGGTGCCAGGCGTGGAGCAATCGGCAATACTCCAGTATCGCGATGAGATCGAGACCTATCTCAGGGGAAAGCTTCTGCCGTTCTGGCTCGAACGGAGCAGGGACTCGAAATTCGGCGGTTTCATTACCCATTTCGACCAGAACGGTAACGATTCGGGTGAAGACGAAAAGAGCCTGATTGCCCAGGCCCGTATCCTCTACACCTTTGCGAGCGCATACCGCTCCGGCTACGGCCGGACTTGCGCGGATTTCGCCCATCATGCGGCCGAGTTCATCCTCGACAGGATGTGGGATCGACTCCACGGCGGCTTCTACTGGATGGTAAATCGCAGGGGCGAGGTTCTCCGGGACGAGAAAGTACTCTACGGCCAGAGTTTCGCCATCTATGCCCTGAGCGAATATACGCTTGCAACCGCAGATCCGCGCGGCCGTGAATATGCCGAACGTACCTTCGATCTCATTCAGAAGTTCTGCACCGATACGATGTATGGCGGATACTTCGAAATCTTCGACCGCGAGTGGAAGATAGCCGGACCCGGAAGTGCGGGAGGTGACCGAAAGACGCTCGACGTGCACATGCACCTGATGGAAGCGTTCACCACACTCTACGAGTGCACAGGATCGCCGCTGCACAGGCGAAAACTCCTCGAAACCATTGCAATTGTAACGCAGCGGCTGCTGCACCCGATTCACGCCACCGGGATTCCCCAGTTCGCCGCGGACTGGACGCCGGCGCCGCAGATCAAGTTTGACATTGTCTGGGGCTGGGACCGTTTCAAGCCGGACGGGGCAAAGCGGGCCCCGGACGATAATACGAGCTACGGGCACAACGCGGAGCTGGTGTGGCTGCTTTTGCACGCCCTCGATGTGCTCGATGTTGCCATTGACCCGTTCACAGCGCGGATTCGGCGGGCAATCGATCACACGGTTGCCTACGGAATCGACCCCGAATACGGCGGCGTATTCGTCGAGGGCTCCCACGACGGTCCGGCCAGCGACTACGAGAAGGAATTCTGGCAACAGTGTGAAGTGATGATCGGGCTTCTGGAGGCCTATCTCCGCTTCCGCGACGAACGGTACCTCGCGGCGTACGAGGCAGTCCACAGATTCATGTTCAAGAAAGGCATCAACTATGCCGTCGGGGAAATGTGGCCACTGCTTTCGCGAGAGGGTGAGCCGATCTGGCGTCACATGAGCCACTCGTGGAAGATCAACTATCACTCGGTTCGTGCAATGATCCAGTCCAGGACGCGGCTCGAAAGGATACTCGCGGTATGAAGCTTTCACCGGCGCAGCTCGACACGGTTTTTTCCGCGCTCAGGCAAGCGCGCATCGCGGTCATTGGCGACTTCTGTCTCGACTTATACCTCTTTCTCGACGATTCGGGTTCCGAGCTCTCCGTTGAAACAGGTCTCAGGACCAACGCGGTGCGTTCGCTCCGGCTTACCCCCGGAGGTGCCGGCAACGTGGTGGCAAACCTCGCCGCGATGGGGGCCGCCGAAGTGCACGCCTTTGGAATCCGCGGCGATGACCTATTTGGACGGGAATACGTGCGCATTCTGAATGGTCTCGGCGTGAAGACCGATGGTTTTCTGGTGCAGCAATCCGGGTGGACAACCTGTGCCTACACGAAGCTGTACAATGAAGACCGGGAACAGCCGCGTATCGATCTGGGAAACTTCAATTCGCTCCAACCCGACGCCTGCGAAGCGCTGCTCTCGGGGATTCGGGCGGCCTGTTCACACACCGATCTGTTTCTCGTCAATCAACAGCTGGTCCGGGGAATACACACTCCTGATTTTCGTGCCGGCCTCACCGAAATTGTGAGGTCGAACCCGGAGAAGATATTCATTCTCGATTCCCGCGACTTTGTCGACGCGTACGACGGCATGCTCCGCAAGCTCAACGACCACGAGGCAGCCCGGGCCGCAGGTTTTTCCGCCGAAGACCGGTCCTACCGGCGTATTGAAACGCTCGAGAAGATTGCCAGGATACTTTTCCAGCGGTGGCGTCAGCCGATCGTGATTACCCGGGGCGACCGGGGAAGCGTGGTTTTTGACGGCCGCGAGCTTCACGCGGTGCCGGGGCTGCACCTGACGCGACGAATCGATACGGTTGGCGCCGGGGACAGCGTATTTGCCGGGATCGCGTCCGCCATTGCCGCGAAGATGGATCTTTCGGCAGCGCTCCTTTTTGCGTCGATTGTCGCCGGGGTGACAATCCAGAAATTGTTTCAGACCGGCACGGCTTCAGAAACGGAGATCCGTACTCTCGCCGCAGACGTCGAATATCGGATCGATCCGGAACTTGCCGAATCACCCGAGCGGGCGACCTTCTGGAAGAAAAGTGAGTGCGAGATTGTCCGACCTGTCGGGAATCCCGGTTTCCAGTATGTAATTTTCGACCATGACGGGACGATTTCCACACTCCGTGAGGGGTGGGAGACCGTCATGGAGCCGGTAATGATGGAATCGATTTTTGGAGATTCGCCGGCTTCCGCCGACGATCGGCTCCGCAAAGAGGTCTCAGCAGAGGTCCGTGAGTTCATCGACAAGACGACCGGCGTTCAAACGCTCGTCCAGATGGCCGGCCTTGCCGACCTGGTGCGTGAGCGCGGGTTTGTCCCGAAAGAGAAGATTCTCGATGCAGCCGGATACAAGCGGCGTTACCTGGAACGACTGAATCTGCTCGTCGCAGATCGGATCGCCAAGCTCGAAAATGGCCAGCTGTCCCCGTCCGATTTTACCATCAAGGGTGCGGTCGGCTTCCTGACAGGATTGCGCGAGCGGGGTCTACGGCTCTACCTCGCGTCCGGAACCGACGAGGCGGACGCGCGCCGGGAGGCCCACCTTCTCGGATACGGCGAGCTATTCGACGGCGGAATCTATGGCGCGAAGGGTGATGTCAGAGTCGAACCGAAAAGGGTGGTCCTTGAAACCATTCTCGATGAAATCGGCTCGCAAAACGGCGCCCGTATTGTCACCTTCGGCGACGGTCCGGTGGAAATTCGGGAGACGTGGAAGAGAGACGGTATCGGTATCGGTATCGCGAGCAACGAAGTCCGGCGTTTTGGTCTGAATCTCACCAAGAGGACGCGACTGGTACTGGCCGGTGCCGCGGTGATCGTTCCGGACTTCAGCCAGGCGGATGTGCTTGAAGCACTCCTTTTTGGCGGTCGGCACTCGGATGACGAAAGGAGCGAGTTGTGAATAGACCGGTCACACTGGTATCCGGTCAATGGGCCGATCTTCAGTTTGACGAACTGTGCCGTACGGTCCGGCGATTGGGTTTCGACGGAATCGAAATCGCCTGTTCGGGCGATCACCTCGATATTCGAAAGGCGGCTTCGGACCCCTATTACGTCGACCGGAAGAAACAGCAACTCGCGCAACACGATCTCGGTTGCTGGGCACTGTCTGCGCATCTGCAGGGGCAGTGCGTCGGTGACGACTATGACGAGCGACTCGATAATTTCGCCCCGGATTCGGTCAAAGGCAAACCGGACAAGATCCGGGAGTGGGCAATCGGCGAGATGATGCTCGTACCACAGGCCGCGGCCAACATGGGTTGTTCTGTGGTGACCTGCTTCATGGGATCACCAATCTGGAAACGCTGGTATTCATTTCCGCAGACGACAGAACGAATGATCGACGACGGATACCACCGTATCGTCGATTTGTGGTCCCCGATTCTTGACGAGTTCGACCGGTACAACGTCAAATTCGCCTTCGAAGTGCATCCAACGGAGATTGCATTTGATTACTACACAACGTTGCGCCTGCTCGACGAGTTCAAACACCGACCCGCGCTGGGCCTCAATTTTGATCCCAGCCACCTTCTATGGCAGGGCGTCATTCCGCATTTTTTTGTTCGCGACTTCGCGGATAGGGTTTACCATGTGCATATGAAGGATGTTGCTATCAACCGTGACGGAAGAGCCGGACTGCTTGGATCCCATCTCCCGTTCGGGGATCTCCGGCGTGGATGGGATTTTCGGTCACTCGGTCACGGAGAGGTCGACTTCGAGAGGATCATTCGCGAGCTGAACGCGGCGGGGTATTATGGACCGCTCTCGGTGGAATGGGAGGACAACGGGATGGATCGAGAGGTCGGGGCCGGGGAATCGCTGCAGTTCGTGCGGCGAATTGACTTTCGTCCTTCGGAAATTGTTTTCGACGGAGCTATGAAAAATGAGTGACGTGCTGCTGGCGACAAAGGATATTTCA
Source organism: Spirochaetia bacterium (assembly GCA_035530755.1). Lineage (GTDB taxonomy): Bacteria > Spirochaetota > Spirochaetia > DSM-27196 > DATKUC01 > DATKUC01. The sequence goes on from DATKUF010000070.1 coordinate 12,020, forward strand.
AAGGATTTTTCATCGGTATATGTCCTGAACGACATCAACGTCGAGGTTATCCGCGGCGAAATCCTCGGAATAATAGGCGAGAACGGTGCTGGAAAATCGACGCTCATGAAAATTCTGAGTGGTGTCTACACGCCGACCTCCGGCGAAATACGGTTCGAAGGGGAGCCGGTGGAGATTCGGGAACCGATGGACGCGAAAAAACTCGGAATCAGCCTTATTCCGCAGGAGTTCAACCTGATCCGTGAGCTCACCGTCTACGACAACGTCTTTCTCGGCTCGGAGCTTCGCCAGAAGAACGGGCTACTCGACAAGAAGGCGATGATGGCGAGGACTCAGGAGCTTTTGGGCGAGCTGAACGTGGATATCAGACCGGACGAGCGGATCGAGAACCTGAGCACCGCGCAAAAGCAGATGGTCGAGATCTGCAAGGCAGTTTCCGTGAATGCGAAACTGCTTATCATGGACGAACCGACGACCGTGCTTACGCAGTTCGAAATTGACATCCTCTTCAGGTTGATGCGGCGGCTCAGGGATCAGGGATCCACGCTTATCTATATCTCCCACAAGCTGAAAGAGGTTAAAGCGATATGCGACCGTGTGATCATTCTTCGCGACGGAAACATAATTTCCACCGAAAAGATTGATGACATTTCCGTGATTGAGATGGCGCAACGCATGGTCGGACGCGAACTGAACCAGGTATTTCCGGCGAAGCATACACCCGAAGATATGGTAGTTCTCGAGGTCGAAAACCTGACAGTTCCCGGTGTCATCGAGAACATCAGCTTCAAGCTTCGCCGTGGCGAGATACTCGGGCTGGCGGGCCTCGTAGGAGCCGGGCGAACCGAGGTTGCAGAGACCATTCTCGGCGTTCGAAAGGCGGAAACGGGACGGATCCTCCGAAACGGAAAAGAGGTGACAATTGCCCGGCCCGCCGACGCGGTGGCGAACGGGATCAGTTACCTCTCGGAGGATCGGCAGGGGAGTGGCATTCTCACCAGTTTTTCGGTTGTGAAGAACACCAGCCTGGTGTCTCTCGGGTCCTACTGCAAGTATATCTTCAAGGTGATTCTGCGACAGAAAGAGCGGGACTCTGCCGATGAGCACACGCGGCAATTCAACATCAAGACGCAGAGCCTGGACACACGACTTGAGTTCCTGAGCGGCGGGAACCAGCAGAAGGTATCCCTTGCCAAGAGCATAGACCCGAAACCGGTGGTGCTCATCGCCGACGAGCCGACTCGCGGAGTGGACGTGTCGGCAAAGCAGGAGATCTATCGCCTGATCAACAAGCTGGCCAGCGAGGGGCTTGCCTGCATATTCATTTCCTCGGAACAGGAGGAGATAATCGGGATGTGTCATCGCGTGATAGTGATGAAGCAGGGGCGTGCGATGGGAACCCTGGAGGGTAAGAGCATTACCGAAGAGGAGATCATGTATCTCGCAACCGGAATCAGAGAAGGAGTGGCGTGATGACAACTGCCGACGTTAGACAGGTGCTGAAGAAATTCGAATACCAGAAATATGCTTCTTTCATAGCCCTGGTGGTATTGTTTGTCCTTTCAGCGTTTCTCAGTCCATTCTTTCTGCGACCGGGCAACCTGGTCAACATCATGAGCCAGGTCTCCTACACCGGAATGATCTCCCTGGGAATGGCCCTGGTCATCATTACCGGCGGGATCGACCTTTCGGTTGGATCTCTGGTTGCATTTGACTCTCTCATCGGCGTCATGTTCATGAACTGGTTTCTGAAGTCGACAAACCATGAGGTCGGAGCCGTCCTCCTGGGAATTGCCTGCACGCTCGTTGTGGGATCGGCAACCGGTTTCCTGAACGGGGTCACCATAACACGCGGGAAGCTCGCCCCGTTCATTGTGACTCTCGGCACCATGGCCGTCTTCCGTTCACTTGCGCTTTTCATAGGAAACGCCGGTGAAATCCAGTCGCAAAGCAGTATATATGGGTCGTTCGGGCTTGCCACAATTCTATTTCTGCCGGTTCCCGTCTGGGCAATGCTCTTCCTTGCGCTTGTGCTCGACATGGTGCTCAACCGTACGCGTTACGGACGCTATCTGTGTGCGGTGGGTTCCAACACGCGGGTGGCGATCTTTTCGGCAATCAACGTTGATCGCGTAAAGGCAATCGCCTACACAATCACCGGTCTTCTTGTCGGAATCTCGTCGGTACTGCTCACCTCGAGATTCAATGCGGTAAGCACATCCAATACCGGTATGGGCTATGAATTGGACGCAATTGCCGCGGTTATCATCGGCGGAACACCCATGACGGGCGGTCGTGGAACCATCTGGGGTACGATAATCGGAGCAATCATCCTTGGCATTATCAACAACATGCTGAACATGTTGGGTGTCTCAGCCTACCTGCAGGGAACTGTGAAGGGGCTGGTGATAATCGGTGCCGTGTACATCCAGCGGCAGCGGGCGTGATGCCGCGTGTCGCTTTCGATGGAAACTGAGCCGATCGGCGGTTGCCGGTCGGATACAGGAGGGCCGCTCGCCGCAAGGTGCGTGGCATGATGGGGGGTCCGCTTGCCGTCAGGCGGACGAGAGTCGACCGGTTCGTATGAACCGGAAAATTTCTAAGGAGGAACAGGCATGAAAAAGACATTGGGTGTCTTTATTGCCGCTCTCTTTGTCCTTGCAATATTCGTAAGTTGCGGGCAAAAGAGTACCACCGCTCAGGCACCGGCCGCGCCGGCCGCGCCGGCCGCGACAGCCGCCGCTCC
>DATKUF010000071.1:0-16482 GCA_035530755.1 Spirochaetia bacterium
GCGGTCCGAATCTTCCTTCCCGGCAAAGCATCGTCCGAATCGTCACCGATCTGGAATCGGTGATCTTTCCCGGATATCGCGAAGACGACATGCTCTATCCGGAGGACGTGAAGTTCGCCATCGCAGAACGTATCGCGCGCCTGGCGGCCAATCTTTCCACGGAAATACAGAAGAGTCTCTGTTTCAAGCTCCGCAAGACAGGGTTGGCGAAACCTGACGAGGCGGACGATTTTCGGCGAATGTCCACCTGCCGCGACACAGCAGAACAGCTCACCTCATTGCTGCTCGGTATGATCCCCAATATTCGAGAACGCGTGAAGCAGGATGTAGAGGCGGCGTGTGAAGGAGATCCGGCAGCCCAATCGCACGAGGAAGTAATTCTCTCCTACCCTGGCGTCGAAGCAATCATCGTGCACCGAATCGCCCACGAACTCTGGGTCCGCGAAATACCGCTGATTCCGCGAATGATGAGTGAGTACATACACGGCAAAACGGGAATAGACATTCACCCCGGAGCCACAATCGGTGACTCATTCTTCATCGACCACGCGACCGGGGTGGTTATTGGCGAAACCACGGTCATCGGGGATCGCGTCAAGATTTATCAGGGGGTTACTCTTGGTGCTCTCAGTGTTCGCAAAGACGAGGCGTTCAAGAAACGTCATCCAACTATTGAGGATGACGTGACAATCTATTCCGGCGCCACGATTCTGGGTGGCCGGACGGTCATCGGACGAGGTGCCACCATCGGAGGAAACGTCTGGTTGACTTCGAGCGTGCCGCCGGGCAGCACGATATACAACCGGCCGGCCGATCTCATTATTCGAGGCGGCCGGGAGGAATTCAGAGATTACCAAATATAGAATTTCTAGTTATTGAGAACTTCGGAAACGTAGGCGCCGTTGAAGTCCCGAATATCCCGAATCCAGGTCTGGAACTTCTCCGCCTCTTGCTTGCTCGTGTAGGGACCGACCCGCAGCCGGTAGTAGTCCTTGTCGCCAACGCTCACGGTAGTGATGTGTCCACTCAGACTGTAGTGCTTCAGCGTCCCGAGGGCTTCTTCGACCGTATCCCGGTGCGTGGAGGCAAGCAATTGTATCCAGTATTCGCGGGATGGCGTTCTCGCGGCCGCTTTCTGCGTAGCCGCCGAACGTTGACTCGCGGACCGAACCTGGCTGACTGCCTGCGATCGTGCAGTTGCAGGTGTCACCGGGGTCAGGCCCGGGACAGACCGTATCGAAGGACGAGAAGCTACTGCAATCTGGGCTGTCGAGGGTATCGCGTTCCCGGCGGTGCCGGATGTTGCAGTGCCGGAACTGTTAGTCGTCGATGCGCCGATGTCCCCTGCCGGCGACCCGGTTCCGGTCGACTGAGATTGACCGGCCGCACCTGTCTCCCCTGACTTCTGTCCACTTCCGTAGACGATGATGACGTCGCCATTTTCCTTCTTCTGCGGGGGATTCTGGAGAGTCGGCGATTGTTCACTTTGACGCAGATACTCGATGGGATCGAATCCTGTCTTCCCCTCTTTTGTGACCGTCTGAGTCCCGGCGACGGGAACTCCCTTGGCGGTCGATGCGGCTCCTTCACGCGGGTAGAAGAGCCATAGTCCGACCCCGAGCACCGCAGCGAAGAAGAGACAAACCGAAACGATAATCAATAATATCTTGTGCTGTTCCATATTCGTACTACTTGTCAACGCGCGCGGTCCTCATTTCGAAGCAGCTTGACGATACGCTCGACCCTGCGAGTGAGCCGATTGCGTCCGCAGACGTTGTTTACTTTGATAATATCGACATCTCCGGCAGAATGTTGAGAGGGTTTCAGATCCCCCTGGCTGCGGATGCGCTTCATGATCGAGCGAACAGAGGAATGGTCGCGGCGAACTCCACGATACAGGCGAACGGGGACCGGCGCGGTTACCCATATCACAACCCGGCACAGAAGTTGAAGACCGGCCTTGTACAGGAGCGGTGCATTGATCACGTAGTCCCTTGACGGGTCTTCGGCAACCCTGCGTTTTACCATCGCCACCACCTCAGGGTGCACGATAGCCTCCAGATCCGATCGGGCCGCGGCATCGCTGAAGACAATTGCCGCCAGTGCCCGACGATTCACGAGCCCGTTGTTTACGACTGCACTCCCGAATCGTTGCTCGATACGGGCGCGCTGCCGTTCGAGAGCGTCATGTCCGAGTTTGTCGGCGTCGATGTGTCGAAATCCCTGAGATTCGAGGAGCGCCGCAACGGAGTTTTTCCCTGCGCAGTACTTGCCGGTTACGCCAACGACCATCTCTAGTGCAGCTCACCCCAGCTCGCGCCGGACTCGACATGCACCTTGAGCGGTACGCTCAACTTGACTGCCGAGCTCATCTCCTCCTCGAGCAGTCTCTCGATCTCAGGGACTTCGGCGGTCGGGCATTCCAGGATGAGCTCATCGTGAACCTGAAGAATGAGTTTTGACTCCCTCTTTTCCCGGCGAAGACGGTCGTCGATGTGGATCATCGCAAGCTTTACTATGTCGGCCGCGGTGCCCTGAATTGGCGTGTTGACGGCAATCCGTTCGGCTCCCATCTTCTCGGTGCGATTGCTGCTCGTGATGGTCGGGATCCGCCGTTCGCGTCCCATCAGAGTCCGTACCGCCCCTGTTTCCTCGGCGCCCTTGACGATTTCGTCTATGAAGGCTTTTATCCTGCTGTACGTTGTGAAGTAGGCTTCCATGAACCGGTCTGCGTCGCCGCGCGAGATCCCAAGCTCGCGGCTCAACCGAAACGCGGACATCCCGTACATGACACCGAAATTGATGGTCTTCGCCATTCGCCGCTGTGCGTCGGTTACCTGCGCAGGCTCGAGTCCGAAAATCAGCGCACCGGTCTGGCGGTGAACGTCCTGGCCGCTTGTGAATGCCGCAGCGAGGCCGGGGTCTCCCGAAAGGTGCGCGAGGACGACCAGCTCGATTTGAGAGTAATCGGCGCTGACGTAGCGTCGTCCTTTTGCGGGCACGAATGCCTCGCGGATTCGCCGGCCCTCTTCTTCCCGGATCGGTATGTTCTGGAGATTCGGGTCTTTGCTCGATATCCGTCCGGTCGCGGTACCGGTCTGAACGAAATGGGAATGGACTCGGCCGGTGGTTGCATTCACCATCGCGGGCAGCGCGTCGACGTAGGTGGATTTCAGCTTGGCGAGCATCCTGTAGCGCAGCACGAGCTCGGGGACCGGGTCCTCCCGGGCGAGCTCCACCAGCACGTCGTTATCCGTAGAGTAACCTGTTTTGGTTTTTTTCCCGGGTTTGAGCTTTCTGTCGGTGAAAAGCACCTCCTGGAGCTGTTTCGTCGACGCTATGTTGAACTCCTTTCCGCACAGTTCGTAGATCTTCTTCCGGATCCCGTCGAGCTCGTCGGCAAGTTCGGTGCTGTAACTGCCAAGCCGCTTGACGTCGAGTCCTACACCTTCCATTTCCATGTCGGCGAGAATGCGCACGAGCGGCATCTCAACTTCACTGAAGAGCTTCAAGAGGCCGTGCTCGCGAAGAAGCGGCTCGAAGTGACGATAGAGCCGGAAGGTAATGTCGGCATCTTCTGCCGCGTATTCGGTCGCCCGATCGAGAGGAACGCGGTCGAAGGTGGGACCGTCGGTGAGCTTGCCACCGCGTCCGACTTTGAGCGTGACCGGATCGCCTCCGTCCTCCGCTACTGCTTCGGAGATCACTTCCCGGTAGTGGATTGTACGGTAGTCGAGGTAGTCTTCGGCCAGGCGGTCCATGTTGTAGGTGTTCGCGGTAGTGTCCAGCAGCCAACCGGCGATCATCGTATCGAAGGCGATGTTCGCCATCGTGACACCCCAGCGTTTCAGAATCTTGTAGTCGTACTTGATGTTCTGACCGACGAGATGGAGCTTTGGATCCTCGAGGACCAGGCGAATCCGCTCACGCAGCTTCTCGGCGGGAAACACCGTACCTTCGGGTCCGAGTAACGGGATGTAGCAGCCTTCGCCCCCCTTGACGCTCAAGGAGAAGCCGACCGGCTCGGCGACCATCGCGTCGACGCCGCTCGTTTCCGAGTCGAAGGCGAACCACCCGGCTTTCCTGACCCGGGCAACCCATTCGTCCAGCTCGTCGAGAGTGCGAACGGTCTGGTAGGTTCCACGGCTGTTCTCAGCGCCGGCAGCGGACGCGGTTTCCGGGGAAGTTGAACTGGATCCGCTTTCTGCGGGCGCGACAGGTTCTCCGGCGACGGCTGCCGGACTGGTGCCTGAAAGCTCGTCGGCGAGCGACTTGATCCCTTCTTTGAGAAAGTAGGGGGCCGCCGCTTTTCCGTCGAGTCGCGGTAGCGCAAGCGCGTCAATTGAAAGCCCGACCGGAACGTCGGTCTCAAGACCGATGAGATCGTGGCTCAAGAATGCACTGTCGCGTCCTGTCTCGAGTTTCTCGCGCCAACTTTTCGAAGAGACTGCATCGAGGTTATGGTAAAGGCCCTCGAGTGTTTTGAATTGTGAAAGCAGCGACGCCGCAGTTTTCTCGCCTACGCCGCGCACCCCGGGAACATTGTCCGAACTGTCACCGACAAGCGACAGATAGTCCCGGATCTGTTCCGGGTAGACGCCCCACTCATCGAAGACGGCCTCCCGGTCGAGCTCCCGGAAAGAGCGGTCCCCCGGTTTCAAAACACGTACCGGTCCGTCGACAAGCTGAAGCAGGTCCTTGTCGCTGGAGATTACGAAACAGGGTCGCCCCTCTTTCCGGCACATTTCTGCGTAGGTGGCAATTATGTCGTCCGCCTCGTACCCGTCCACTCGCACTGCGGGAACACCGAGCGCCGCGAGGATCTCTTCAATGATGGGGATCTGCTCTTTGAGCTCTTCGGGGCTTTTTTCTCGAGTCGCCTTATATTCGAGGTAGCGCTCGTGGCGATGCGTCGGCGTCCGCGAGTCCAGGGCGACCACCAGATGGCTGGGTTTTCGTTCATTGAGAATTGCGATGAGCGACCGAAAAAAGCCGAAAATTGCCGAGCTGTTGCGTCCCTCGGGATTTCGGAGTGGTTTTCGAATGAATGCGAAGTAGGACCGGTAGATCAACCCGTAGCCGTCAAGGAGATAGAGAGCCTTGTCCATGCGGCATTATAGCATCAGGTGGTGATGTCAACCATCCCGGCACTTGCTGCAGAGCTGCGGGGGCCGGCGTTTTTGTAGGGATTTCGGATTCGTGCAACCTCTTGGCGCAGCTCTTCGAGGCGGGAACGCAGCTGCTCGCGGTTCTCTTCATTGCGCCGGAGAATCTGAGTCTGGAGATGATCCAGGTGTGCCTTCAGCTCCGGGATATCTCCTTCCTCACCAGCGTTCCGGCCGGTCGCCCGGTGATACAGATCTTCCAGTGGATCGGAAGCACGACGAAAGGAGATAATGTCTTTGACGATTGCCTGCTCGAGTTGGACATGACGCTCGAAGTGTTCGACATCGCCGTTGCGGATCGCGTCACCCTCCACTTCAAGGGTTCGCAGGTAGGAACTGAATCGTTCGCGCTGCTTGATCAGCAACCGGCGGAAACGGGTGAGAAGCTCTACGCGCTCGGCGACTTCCTGTTCTTCAATTACTGCAAAAACTGAACCTTCGCCCGTGCCTGTCACTGTGGACAAGGCAGCCAGGTTTCGCGATTTAGTGGAGTTTTTCTTTCGTTTGGAGGTTTCCATTGCGACCATTCATGCCTCCCGCGTGCCAGGCCTGCTATCCGGCGATATTGATTCCGTTGGCCGAGCCAAGATTCTGGCCGGGAAACTTCTTTGCAATTGCCACCCATGCGTCTCGCAGCGTCGCCAGGAAGTCTCGGACTTCGCGAAGCGGCTTAATGTCTTTGGTGACGTTGGCTTCCATGAGCTGATTGTGGAAGTAGATATAAAGATTAAACAGATTTCGGGCGATTTCGCCGCCCTGCTCGAAATCCAGCGAAACCATGAGCTCGGTGACCACTTCCTGCGCTCGCACGATCGCGTTGTGCACGATATCGAGTTGTTTCGAGTTCTGATCCAGGTAGGAGCTGGCAACGTCGATCTGTTTGATTGCTTCGTCATACAACATCACCACGAGTCGTCCCTGACTGGCAGTCATGACGCGGGTCTCGCGGTAAGCGTGCAGCGGATTCGAATTCCAGGCCATCACTCCCTCCCTGTTCGGTTCCTCATATTATCGGCATCCCGCGCAAGGATTCAACCGAAAACTACCGTCGATCGGTTTATTTTGCGTCATCCTGTAGCGTAGAAACGGTGACTGCGGTATAACCGCGCTCGATCAGCGCATTGAGCAACACGTCCAGCTTCTCAAAAAGATAATCATCTCTGGCCCCGACCGTAATTCCCGCCGCGGCAAAGTTGTCCTGTGCCGTTCCAATGCTGAGCGAAATGATGCTGCCCGGTCGTTTTTCCGAGATTACTCTGTCCACAATTTCTGCAGCCGGGTGATAAAGGCCAGAAAGTCCATTATCGTCATACTTGGGTACCCAGTCAAGAGTATCAACATCGCGTCCGACGTAGGAATAGTTCATCTGCTGGGCAGCAGCTATCATGTTTGGACTTACGAAATAGTAGGGTGCGTGCCAGAGAAGCGAGAGCTCTTTCCCGGTTGCCTGATAATAGTCATCTTCATTTCGCGCGAGGCCCTGTTTGACGAAATCCCCGGTCAATTGAAACCGTGAGTCCGTCATATTGAAATAGGTGAAGAAAAGCGATCCAACCTCCTGACCCGATTCAGCGATTTCCTTGACCGCTCCCGGATGCTGGCGAATGAAGTCACCGTTCACAAAGAATGTAGCCCGGACTCCATACTCTTTCAGTACACGGAGCACCCGGGTGAGACCTTCGACACTGTTTATGGCGTTGAATACAAGTGCGACTTCGCGCCGCCGTATTCTGCTCCCATGACTGAAGTTCGCCAGATTGACCGGCTCGTCCTTGAGCGGAAAGGGCTCGTAGGACCGTTCCGGCGCAGGGAAAAGCGGAGTCGTTCCGACCCCCTGGATATTCCGAACCATGACTATGTTCCGGTAGCTCCCGGACGATTGCGGCTCCAGGTAGACCCGGTAGGAGTCATTTGCCTGATTGCGTGCGGCGACATTGAACGAGCGGATCGATTGCCACGCTCCGGTGGAAATATCATACCTGCGCGATACACCCCTGGTTCGCAGCTCGACTAGGTTGCCTGACACCGTTGTCCCAGCGTCCTTTTCGAAACCGTAGTCCTCCGACTGCGACAGGGCTATTACTCTGCTTTGCCCTCCGCGGCTCGATCCGACAGACGCCACTGACGAGACGTCGATGATCTCACTGTAAAACCGTCCGGTGACCAGCAATTCTCCGCGGTCGGTCCACAAGACGTGGAGCGGTTCCGGATGTGAAATTATCTTTGTCGTCGCCCAGCTGGCATAGTTCTTGAGAATCAGCCCAGCGTCGGTGAGAAGCGCTATCTGCTCCCCCTGACCCCGACCGAGAGCCATCCCCGTAACGCCACTGTCCCCGGTCTTGACGAACGCGTAGCTTCCGGCCGCTATCGAGAGGTCGAGCCGGTAGATCGCGCTGGTAGTCTTGCCGTTCTCGATGCTTTGCGTTAATACGGTAATCCGGTCGTCCGGTGTCCAGGCAACCTGCTGAACGCCGGTGTTCCTCGGAAGAAACAGATAGGGCAGTGACACGGAGTCGCCGGTACTCAGGTAATCGTCGGTCTGTAGAATATAAAGAAAAAGATTCCGCCCGCCCTTGTCGAGAAGAATCTTGTCGCCGGACGGCGAAATCCAGAACTGGTCGAAGTTGGGGTCGAACACGAAGGGAATCTTGCCGACGATACGACCGATCCTGAGAAAACTCTGATACAGGGAGCGCGTGAAAAACTCCGCGCTCGCAATGCGGTAGACAAGGGAACCGGTCAGATAGTAAACGTCGCCGTTGTCGCCCCACCGGACGTTGGCGGCGGTTCCGCTTCCGATGGTGCGGAGATCGTCGGAGAGCACCCGGTCGCCGAGGAGCTGCGTTATCGAGTAGTAGTAGAGTTTCCGGTCTTTGCTGTAGATGAAGTAGTCCGATCGAGGAGACCAGACCACCCCCGGACCCTGCAGAGAGAATTGTACATGTTCGGCAACGGTTGTCTTGCGCGCCTGCTCGACGTCGTCGATGACGAGATCGGCGTAGGCGGGTGATGTGGGCTCGAGGTAGAGCAGAAACCTGCCGTCGGGCGATGAGTCGAGCGGGCTTATCTTTCCCGTCTGAACTGATTTTCCGTTCACGAAAGCCGGAAAATCCCCCACCGGATCGAAGCTGGGAGTGGAGTCTGCGGAGATGTCCGAACGCGACCGAAAGACGCCGAACCGATTCTGGATCTGCAGTTTTCCGCTGCTTGAAAGCACCATGACCTGCTCGGGAAAGTAGGTGAGCTGCGCGAGCTTGCCACTTTTCAGGTCGGCGGAGAAGAGCGTACTGTAACTCCCGTAGTCCGGCACGTCGACGCCGGCGCTGAAGAGAAGCTCATTGGAGCCGGTCTGCGGCGATGCGAGGTCGAGACCGGCGAACGTCACCTCTCCGAATACCGCTGCGCTCGAAATGCCGAGTGTGAGCAAGAGAGATAGAAACTGCTTCAAACTGGTACCCCACACACTGTTTCTCTTAGAATGTCGGCAAACCGGGAGGATATTTTAGCCCGCGAACGTGGATCCGGCGGAAGGAGAATGGTCAATTTCGACCGTTTGGCCGCTATTTGTCCGGAGGCGCAGAAGGCGCGGTGGGTCCGGCGGGGTAACCGGTACCGGTCGCGACCGCTTCCGGGGACGCCTCGGCGTGAGAAGGACTGTCGGGAGTGGAAACGATGGTGTCGAGTTCCGTCTCGAGTTCTCCGAGTCTGGCAAGAAGTTCTTCGAGCCGTCGGATCGTGTACTCACGAACCGTTTCCTGAACGCGGTCGAGGGATTCGTCGACGATCTCTTCGAAGGAGGCGGCCGCTCTTGCCCGTTCCTGCCTCTCGCTCTGACGCCGAAGAAAAAGTTCTTCCGGGCTTCCATTTTCGGGTGCGGCGCCGTCTATCGATTCTTCGGATGTCAGGTCGGGTCCAAAAAGTGCGTCGTGGAAAGAGGTGTCCTTTTCCCTGGCGTGCTTCTCACCCTGACCACGGCCGCAGTAGGGGCAGTACCGGTACTCCGGGGAGAGAACGCGGTGGCATCCGCTGCAAAAAAGCACCTCATCCATGCACCTACTATACGCACGGATCCCGCAGAATGCAAGCATGGAATTTTTTCCGTTTCGAGCACAGATCAGCGCTGCGCCGGGTTTCGAATCGCGCCGTCTCATTGCACGGACTGACTGTCCGATAGTTCATCACCGGAGATTGCTCCCGCGACTGCGCTCATGATTCCCTCGACGTAGCTTCCGGTAGACTCAGCCGGGACAGACCCGATTTCCGATCGGTCGGGGACGCTCACTGCTCCGAGACCCGGTCCGTCGGCGGCGTACATCCGGTCCACGAGAATCGCCACCTCGCGTCGGACCTCCCGGCGGGTGTCCGCTGCCGTCTGTTGCTCACGGAACAGAAAGCCGCCGGCTGCAAGAGTGATTCCCGCCGCAACAGCAAGAACGAGACGTCGCGATGTCCCGGTAGCACGACCTCGACCGACGAGGCGGCCGGCGGCCGCTATTTCACGGACGTGCGCCATCACCGCCGGCAGCGGATCCGGCGGCACTCCCACGGCTGCATCGATGGCACCGGAGAGCTCCTCTCTGATCCGTGTGAAACCAGTCCAGAGGCTCGCGAGCCGCGGGTCGGCCGCAATGACGGCCGTGGTGGCCTCATCGGGTGTCCGGCCGGCATCGGCGAGCTCCTGGAGCCCCTTCACAATCGAACGGTACCGGGGGTCACGTAGCATGATCTGCCTCCATTGATCTCGCCGAAGTTCGGGTGGAAGACAACGCCGCAGCCACTCGTTCACGCGCACGGTGCAACCGTGATTTCACGGTACCTTCGGGAATGGACATAACCGCGGCAATCTGTTTCACCGACAGTTCCTCCGAGTCCTTGAGAAAAAGCAGAGTGCGTTCGGCGTCCGGCAGGGCAAGTACGGCGTCCAGCACCTCCTGTGCCGATTCCCGGAGCAGAAGCGAATCTTCGGGCGAGGATGCCGAGGCAACGCCGCTTCGGGCCTCCATCCGAAACGCACGGACTCTTCGATGTTCCCGTTGGTTCTTGCGGACAAGGTCGACCGCTTTGTTTCTCACGTACCGGTAGAAGAAGGTGCCGAAGGCGGACCCGAACCGGAAACGGGGCAGATCGAAGAAAAGCGCGGCGAGGATTTCCTGCTCGGCATCCTCACGGTCCTCGGGTGATCCGGGAAGAACGGAGAACAGCAGCCTGCGCATTTTTGTCAGATAGCGATTCATGAGCTCTATGTAGGCCGCTTCGTCCTGTGTCTTACAGAATTCACGGACCAGATCCTCGTCGGTTTTCGCCGCCAATCACTGCCCCTGCCGGTTCATCCTCTGCTCGAGCGCACGTAGCCGCAGAAGAAGCTCGCGGTCCTGTGGCGTGAACTGCTGGGCTCCATGGTCGCCGGCCGTTCCGTAATTTGAGAGCTGCTGCATACGCGCCCGGTCGATGCGATCGATAAGTCTCGTCGCCACGCGAAATCGACTCCAATCCTGATCACCGAGAAGGTCGCGAATTGTCAGATCGCGGCGAATTTCGCCCAGTCGGATCTTGTATTCCCAGTCGAGACCCTCCCGAAGGACTTTCTCCACGTCCAACATATTCGGGTGGGGATCGAGCAGAAGGCGGGTAAGCTGCGCTTTGCGGATATCTATCTCCGCCTGGTCGGTGCGCTGTTCCTGGGCAGCGGCCTGGCGCAGCTCATCGGCCTTCTTCAGCTTCTGCTCGGGAATGCCGGTCATTGTGGAGAGAACCCGCATCCGTCCGTCCGGGGTGGCGAGATGCGCATAGACGTTCTGCAGCGTAGCGCGGTCGACACCCGCGAAACCGGCACCGGCCACACTGCCGTCTGCGTTGTTCTGAGCGAATAGCGGCGCGAACGCACCTGAAAGTAGAATGAGAAGAATTGCGGCCCGTTTCATGCCGTTGCCTCCTGCCTGGGTGGTATCATTTCTCCTTTTAGTCGTCCGCAAGCACCACCCGGTTCACAGCAGTTCGGCCGCTAGTTCGGCCAGTCGGCTGCGCTCCGATTTCAGCAGGGTCACATGCCCGTATATCTCCTGTCCCTTGAAAACCTCGACAAGATAGGAGAGGCCGTTGGAATTGGCATCCAGATAGGGGCTGTCAATCTGGTATGGATCGCCGGTGAGTACCACTTTGGAGCCCTCTCCGGCACGGCTCACAATCGTTTTGATCTCATGCGGCGAAAGATTCTGGGCCTCGTCGATTATTATGTACTGACCCGGCAGGCTGCGGCCTCTGATGTAGGATAGGGCCTCGAGCTCGATGATCCGGTTGTTGATAAGCTGTTCTGCGTTCTTCATGTTCGGCCGTTTGTAGACAGAAAGGATGTACTCCAGGTTGTCGAAAAGCGGCTGCATCCAGTGCGACAGCTTCTCGTTCTTCGCGCCCGGAAGATACCCGATATCCTTTCCGAGCGGCACCACGGGTCTGCTTACCAGAACCCGACTGTAGCTCTTGTCTTCCAGAACCTGCTTGAGCCCCGCGGCGATGGCGAGGAGCGTCTTCCCGGTGCCGGCAATTCCAAGAAGCGTAACCAGATGTACACGCTGATCGAGAAGGAGGTCGAGTGCAATGCGCTGTTGATGGTTGAAGGCGCGTACACCCGCTACCGCCGGCATCTTGTAGTCGACAATCTCCAGCTCCGAAGCTTCATTGTTGTACCGGGTCAGCACCGTCTCATCATGTGTGCGCTCGTGAAGAACGACAAAATGATTCGGAGGGTAGCTTTCGTGCCACGGCAGCCGTCCGGCTTCCTGAAGCGCGTTCAGATTGTCCAGCGTGATATCCAGCTCTGTGAAACCCGAGTAGAGTTTCTCGATGTTCACTTTCTGTTTTTCGTAGTCCACCGACTTGATCCCGAGAGCCGTCGCCTTGACCCGCGCGTTGATGTCCTTGGAGACAAAAAAAACAGTCTGCCCCTTCTGCTGCAGATCGTAGGCGGTGAGAATGATCTTGTTGTCGGCCTTGTCTTCGAGAATATCGGAGGGGACGTCGCGCGAATGGGAGAGTCCCACTCGGAGGATCGAACCATTCTCTATCTTCACGCCCTCGCTGAGATTACCGTGTTTTCCCGCTTCGTCGAGGAACCGGATCGCCTGGCGCGCGTTTCGTCCTCTCTCGTCGCTGTAGGTCTTCAGGTGGTCGAGCTCCTCGAGCACCCAGAGCGGAATAACCACTTCATTATCACGAAAACTCAATATGGCGTCGGGACGATGGATAAGCACGTTGGTGTCGATCACGAAAGTCTTGACGGCACTTGGCATGCCCAGAGTATAGTCGGAAACCGGCGTGCTTGAAAGAGGGGCTCAACTGTACTAACTTAGAAGTTCTATGGTCGTAGACACTCGAAAGCCTCTCATTGTTCAGGGCGACAGCACCGTTCTACTCGACGTGCACGATGCGGGCTACGAGTCCGCGAGGGCGGAAATCGCGCCGTTCTCCGAGCTGGAAAAGTCACCGGAACACATGCACACCTACCGCATCACGCCGCTCTCGCTGTGGAACGCGGCTTCGACCGGACTTTCTGCGGACGCGGTTATCGAAACACTCGAAACGTTCAGCCGCTACCCGATCCCTGAAAATGTGAGCTTCTACATCCGGGATGCGATTGCGCGCTACGGCAAAGTCAAGCTGACGGCGGTTGACGAGAACGACTCCACGCTGCTTCTCACCGTGGACGATGACTCCCTGCGCGCGGAGCTCGAAGCGAACAAAAGGCTTACGAAATACCTTCTGCCCCACGCCGAAGGATTTCTCGTGCGCCTGTTCGACCGAGGGACGATCAAGCAGGAGCTCATCCGCCTGGGTTACCCGGTTCAGGACGAGGCGCCCCTCGCCGATGGAGAGCGGCTTGACTTCGGATTCCGTAATCCAAGCCTTTCGGGTGTTTCCTTTTCGGTGCGCGACTATCAGCGTGAGGCTGCTGCCGCCTTTCTCGGCAACAGCAGGCCGGGAACTGGATTCGGGACAGTGGTCCTGCCATGCGGCGCAGGCAAGACTATCGTCGGCATGACCGTGATGGAACTGCTCAAGACCAACGTGCTCATTCTGACTACCAACGTGGCCGCCGTCCACCAGTGGCGCGACGAGCTGCTCGACAAGACGAGCCTGCCCCCCGAAGCCATTGGAGAGTACACCGGTGACAACAAGTCTATCCGACCAATTACCGTGGGAACCTACCAGATTCTGGTTTGGCGTTCCAAGAAAGACGGGGAATACCCTCACTTTCGACTTTTTCGCGAACGCGGCTGGGGCCTTATCATCTACGATGAGGTGCATCTACTCCCGGCTCCAGTCTTCCGCGCTACCGCGGAGCTGCAGGCGGTCCGGCGACTCGGTCTCACTGCCACCCTGGTACGGGAGGATGGACGTGAAGATGACGTGTTTTCCCTGGTGGGACCAAAACGGTATGACGTTCCCTGGAAGGAACTCGAAGCCAAAGGATGGATCGCTGAGGCGAACTGCTACGAAATCCGGGTTGACCTCCCCGAAGAGCTGAAGATTCCCTACGCGGTGGCGGGAAAGCGGCAGAAGTTCCGGATAGCGAGTGAAAACCCGGTCAAGCTCGAGATCGCCCGGCAGATCATCGAAAACCATCCCGAGGATGCAATTTTGGTAATCGGGCAATATCTCGATCAGCTCTACGATATCGCCAAAGAGCTCGACGCGCCGATCATCACCGGAAAAACTCCGAATCCGGAACGCGAACGGATTTACGGCGATTTCAAGAAGGGTCTGATCCGGGTGATCGTCGTCTCCAAGGTCGCCAATTTCGCCATAGACCTGCCCGATGCCTCTGTCGCGATACAGATATCCGGCACCTTCGGGTCACGACAGGAGGAGGCTCAGCGACTGGGCCGGATCCTGCGTCCAAAGAAGAAAAACTCCTATTTCTACTCGATAGTATCTCGCTACACTACTGAGGAGATATTCGGCGCCAATCGCCAGAAGTTTCTCACCGAACAGGGGTACAAATATCATATTGAACTCTGGAATACGTAATATATGACAACTCTCGCCCGCTGGAGGTCCAGTCTTCTTACCCTCAATGATCGGGCATTTTTCGATATAATTCGAAACTACCTCGGTGAGGTGAAAACTCCGTTCAATAAACACGAATTGATCGGAAAGCTTGAATCGTTTCTCGTGAACCCGGAAAATCAGCGACGGATCCTTGCACTCATCGATGCCGAGGATGCGCAGGTACTCGTGGCGGTAGATCTGCTGGAAGAGCCGACCTACGACATGCTTTTCGCCTACCTGGGAACAGAGATGAGCTACGTCGACCTTCACCACAGATTGCTCAATCTCGCCGATCGACTGCTCATTTCTCGCGATTCGGAACAGAATACGATCAGCCTGAACCCCCTGTTTCATCCCATGCTTCAGACGAGACTCCTGCGCCGCGACCAGGTTTTTCCCGGCGTTCCGGTCGGATCGCCCGAGACCGGTGCAATGACTGCAGAGCTACCGTGGCTCGGCGACGCTCTGGTCCTGGCCTTGCTCTCCTACCTGTTCACTCCTGCGGATCTGTTCAAGACTGATGGTTCGCTCCGCAAGAAAAATGAGGAAGATCTCAAATCGGTTTTCGGCGAACTGATGCAACAGCACCAGGATCCGCTTCGCAAGCTCGATCTGGCGATGAAAACGCTGGAAACGCTCGGTCTGGTCACGCGGAGCGAGACCAGACTCATTCCGGCGCGTCCGGCGATTGATGCCCTGGGAGGACTCAGCTCCCGGGAGCGGCACGAGATCTACTGGACCGCGGCCCTTTTCGGCGGGAGGGATCAGATCGAGGAACAGCTCAACTTCCTGCGAGCTTTCGAAGAGAACCTCCCGCAGGGAAGTGCATACCCGCCGCGGGTTATGGAGCAACTCTGCACCGCCCTTTTTCTGCGGACGACTCGGAAGGAACCGCCTGACATCAAAAGCCTGGTCGTACGACTCCGACACCTGGGTCTTTTGTGCGAAACCGAAAGCGGTGATTTTGTCATCAATCCCCACCTTTCTACCTCTTTTGCCGACACGGGCTCCCCCGGGGAACCCGCCATCATCGTACAACCCACTTTTTCGGTTACCATAAAACCGTGGTTGCCACTCGCCTCCGCGCTGCCGGTCGCGACATCGGCCGAAGTACGCCGTTTCGACCGGTTTCCGCAATATACAATCACCAAGGCATCATTTGGTCGCGCGCTCTCCGCCGGGTACGAGGCGGCGGAAATCGCGCTTACTCTGCAGGCCCTTTCGGGCAAACCACTCCCGCAGAACGTTGCCTTCTCACTTGAAACCTGGGCAGCTGAATACTCGAGCGTCGCCTTGTACGAAGGGGTCGTCCTCATTGCCGACGAAAAGCGGCGGTTTCTCGTCGAGCACTCCCAGCGAATGAAGCCCTACATTCGCAAAAGACTCGCGCCCGGGGTCTTTCTGCTCGACCCCCGGGAAAGATCTGTTTGGGCGGAGATTCTCCGTGAGGAAGGGCTGGAAATGCTGCCCTACTCGGCGATCGATCCGAGCGGCGGAGTCGTGCCGGCCCAATTTCTTGCTCCGTTCGCCGGTGTGGGAAAACGCAGGACACCGCGGAATCTGGAACTCTTCTCGTCGTCGGAACCGATCGAAGAGACGGACTCTTCAGTCCTTCCGGACGCGGCCGAGATCGAACGGAATCTCGCTGAGGCGCTCGATGCGCTGGATACACCCCAGGACAAGCGGGACGAGATTGCCGAACGGATCAAACGAAAACTGATCGTACATCCGAGTCAGATCAGCCGCCACATAACCCGCGGCGAAAGGCTCGAGGCAAAAGGACTCGACTACACGGGTAAAATCCGACTGATCGAACAGGTTCTGCAGGACCAGAAAAGCGAGGGGCCAAGGGAGCTGCTGGAAATCGTGAGGCGTACGCCGCGCGGGGCACCGGTGCGGACAATCATGCGGCCCGCCGAGTTGCAGAAGGCCGGTACTCAGTTGATCCTGGTCGGCAACGTCATCCCCGATGAGAGTGAGGTGCGAATCCCGGTCAGCAAGATGGTGCTGGTGAGGAAGCTGAAAGGAACGCTCTTTGGGTGATCCGGTCTCAGTCACTCAGAAGCCGACGCACGCAAGCCGTCGGCCGCGAGCCCGCGAAATTCCGCATACTGCTCCGCCGCCTGTTCTTCGAACATTGCCCTTCCCGTCAGTACCCTGCAGCCGGACTTTTCCGCTCGCGTGAGAAACGCGGTGCGTTCGGGCGTGTAAATGATATCGCACACGGTCTCGTCGCCCTGGAATCGGTAGTTCATGATCGGGTCAACGCCCT
>DATKUF010000072.1:0-3691 GCA_035530755.1 Spirochaetia bacterium
TGATACCTCCTCGTTTCGTATCTTCAAAACCGTGTGATACCGTGTTGCCATTCAGACTAACCGCTAATCGGCGTTTCCAACAGGCGGCGTATGACGGTCTTGGCCGTAGGTGTTTATGCCGATGGTTGGGCATTCATGCCAATGGTTGGGCATTCATGCCGATGGCCGGGCATGCCTCTCAGTCGGCGACAAGTAGTTCTGCCCCATGGGCGGGAATGCCAATCTCGACGCGTCCGCCGGGGGAGACGGTAGTCGATCTGGAGTCGAAACAGCTGCGAAGGCGCTGGACGTCGGCCACCTCGATGGAGACCCGATTCTCGCGGTCGGCCATATTCACCCCGACAACGAGGCGCCTGCCCTCTCCAGACCGGAGAAAGACGTACTGCTCCGCCGAGACGTGAAGCTGCCGGTACTCCCCAACCGCCAGCCAGCCGTTTTCGCTGCGGACGCGGGCCAGCTTGCCGATGTAATCCCGCAGCTCAGGCATGGAACGTACCACCTCCTTCCACGCGGGACGGAGCGCATGGTCGCTGCTCTTCGTGCGCGTCCCGCGCTCTCCCCACTCACTGCCGTAGTAGATCGACGGAATCCCCGGCATCATGTAAAGAATGGTGTAGAGTGGAAAAAGATCTTCGGGCCGCTGGAGCTGCGAAGCGACGCGATTCACGTCATGATTGTCAGCGAAGCTGTAAAGCGGAATTCCGCGGTAGAGGCCCTCAGCGCCGAACTCACGGTTCAACGAGTAGGCAATTTCGAAGTAGTTGTGATCGTTGTGAGCCGACCAGAGCCCCTTCTGTGCTTCGTAGTTCGTCGCGCTGTCGAGCAGCGCAGGGCCGACTATTCTCGTGTAATCGCCGTGGATCATCTCTCCGAGGAGAAAGAGATCGTCGCGCATTGAAGTGCAGACGCGGCGAAGCTCAGCGATGAAATCCGGATCAAGCATGTAGGCGACGTCGAGTCGCAGGCCGTCGATCGAAAGCTCCTCGACCATCCATCGTATCGCGCCGAACAGATGCTCACGTACCGCGGGATTGGCGAGATCCAGGCTTACCAGTGAGTCGTGGCCCTCCCAGCCCTCATAGGAGAAGCCATCCCCGAAACGATTATCTCTGCGGAAATCCAGTCCGCGAAACCAGTTCTTGTAGCTACTCGCCTCTCGCTTCATCTTCACGTCGTAGAAGGCCCAGAAATCTCGCCCCGCGTGATTGTAGACTCCGTCGAGAATGACACGCATGCCGCTGTCGTGGAGAAATCCAATGATCGATTTGAGAGTCTCGTTGCTTCCCAGCCGGCGATCGACGTGGTAGTAGTCGACTGTGTCGTACCCGTGACTCGTAGACTCGAATACCGGTCCCAGATAGATAGCGTTGCACCCTGTCCTTTTGATATCCGCTGCTGTCTCCCGGAGCAGCTCGATCCGGTTGACAGCCGGCGAGGAAAAGTCGTTCCGTGCGGGAGCGTCAAAATAACTGATCGGATGAATATGGTAGAAACGCGCGTCGTGCCACCACACGGGTACGAGCCTCCTTGACTGAACTCATGATCCGAATCCTGTCAGAAATCGCGAAGCCGCCTTCCGGCCTTCATGTGCGCCGAAAGGCGCGTGAGTGCAGGCGCCGCGTGACGGAAGAAGGCCTGATAGGCAGGGCAGAGATAGTTGAGTCCGGGCTCGCCATCGGGCGTCGCCACAAAGCGGTCCTTGGGACAACCGCCGTTGCAGAACGAAAGCTGCGCGCACTCACGGCAGAGGCCGGGCAGATCGGTTTTCTTCGCCTCGCCGAACGCCCGCATGAGCGGATCGGCCGCGAGGTCGGCGAGCTTTCGATCCCGGATGTTTCCGACCCGGTGGGCGGAGTCGACAAAGTGGTCGCATGTGTAGAAGCTGCCGTCCCGCTCGAGCACGGCCACATCGCCGCAGGTTTCGCGGTGAATGCACAGCGCGTGCGGGACTCCGTGGATCGGCCGCAGCGCCTCGTCGAAGGTTTGAATGACAAGGCGCCCGACATCAGACTCGATCCACCGGTCGAAAACCCGGCAAAGAAACCGGCCAATCGACTCGGCACCGGCCGTCACGTCACTTACCCCGGTCTCGCCCGCGCGGACAACGAGGGGAAGAAACTGCAGGTAGGTCACGCCGATGGATTTGAAAAAGTCGTAGACCCTGTCAGGGTCGTCGACGTTCCCCCTGTGTATTACGCAAAGTATATTACAAAATACATTCTTCTGCCGGAGATGTGCGAACGCCTCCAGCACCCGGGCGTGAGTCTGCGTGCCTGAAACCGTATGCCGGTAGCGGTTGTGCAAATCGGCCGGTCCGTCCAGACTGAGCCCGACCGAGAAACCCTCGCGCGCAAGAAAGTCGGCCCAGTCTGAGTCGATCACCATGCCGTTCGTCTGCAGGCCGTTGGAAACTTTGCGTCCGGAGGGTCGGTGCTTCTTCTGCAGGCGAACGACCGTTTCATAGAAGTCGAGCCCGAGAAGAGTGGGCTCGCCGCCGTGCCATTCGAAATGGGTTGCCGGCCCCGGGGAGGCCGCGAAGCGCTGGACTATGTATTGCTCCAGAAGAGCGATCTCCATCGGCGCGCGGGCGTCCTCGGCACTGCCGGACAATTCGGTTTTTCCGACGTAGTAGCAGTAGTCGCAGCGCAGATTGCATAGAGGTCCGGCCGGTTTTGCCATGACCAGACATTCGCGCGAAGCGTTCACTTGACCCGCCTAACTTCCGGTCGAGACGCGCGCGAGGAATGCGAGCAGGCGCGCAAACGAGTCCCGCGCGGCGCGCACATTGTAGGTGTTCCGCTGGTCGTTGAAGAACGAGTGCCCTGCGCCCTCGTAAACCTGATGCTGAAAGTCACCCCCGATCTTCTGCATTCCCTGTTCGAACGCAGGAATGCCTGCGTTGACCCGGGCGTCGGTGGCGCCGTAGAACGCGAGGACCGGACAGCGAATCTTCGCGACCTTCTCCGGATCGGGAGTGTTCCCGTAGAAGACCGCCGCACCGGCAAGCTCGGGTTCTTCGCACGCGAGCAGCGCCGAAAGACCACCCCCCATGCAAAAACCCACGCAGGCCGTCGGCTGCTCGCTGGTCTCCGCCCGTTCGTGCCGCAGATATCGCACCGCATCGCGGAGCGGGGTCACGTAGGATTCGCGCTGCTCGGGAGACATCCCGAACAGAGAGCTGAATGTTTCGCTCACCCTGCCACGCTCGGCTGCCGGCAACTTCGCGAGCGCTTCCTCGCGTGCGGCCTGGTCCCGCCAGGCAGTCGGCGGAAGCGTCATCATGAACTCCTGGAACTCGATGATGCGCTTTTTCGTGAGCGCGGAAACCCGCTCGCCGTTCTGTGCATAGAGGTCCGGGGCGAGAGCAGCGTAGCCGGCCGCCGCGATTCGGTTGGTGACATCTTCGATGTGCGATTCGACTCCCCAGATCTCCTGAATCACGATAACCGACGGCAACGGCAGCGCCGCCATCTCAGGCATCGCGAAATACCCGGACTGGCTACCATAGCGGACCCATTCGGATTTCAAACCCATAGCTGCCTCCTCGGGAGGGCGGAGCCCGGCCGGCACAAGGATCGCGCCCGTTGCCGCAGACCTACCGCCGATTGATGTGGATGATAAGACTATCTTACCTGCATTCGGATCGCGTTGGAAGACGTGACCATCATGCGGCGGCGGGCGCAAAAAAAGG
>DATKUF010000073.1:0-6182 GCA_035530755.1 Spirochaetia bacterium
GGTGGAGCAGACGACCAAAGAAATGGACATCTCCAGATACTGTATATCTAAATCCAACACCTGAACGAAAGCTTTCCCACGGCAAAAGTGCGGCGTAATATTTCAAAGAACTATGCGACTTCTATATTGACATATTCCGGAAAACGAGCTCATTGAATGATGAAAATTCGTTCTGCGTCGACATTTTTGTTCTTCCACCATGTGTGGTGACTATCGCCGTCTCTGGGTGTGTGTTGAATTGCCCCGGAAGACGGCTCCAGTCGACCGAAGGCCGACCTGAACGTTCGAAGTGCGGGGTTCACACCCATGGCCCGCTTAACATCTGCCGGATCCGTGTAGACGGACAGACCGCATGCCTTACAAAGCCGATTGCCCCAATCTTTTCCCGGAACCATGGAGTAGTATGGCACGAAATCTTCCTTGGAGACTATTTCGTCCCGAACCAAACGAATGACGACTAGGTTAGGAGGAACAGCTTCTTTGGGTGGACAACTCTCGGGGAGGAATGATTCAAATTCTACCTTTTCTACAACCATGGCATATATCATCCTGTCCAGAAGGCTCTTGGTCAATATGAACTTGTCCGTCGTAATGGCCCACGGCGTAACCGCTGTCTCCATTTTTATTTTCGAACTCGTGAAACATTCGAACCGTACAATGCTCCGGTAAATCTAACAAAGGGATGAAAGGGCGACTGTTAAAAGGCGATGTATGACAAGTGTGAGCCTGATCGGCTTGTGGTTCGCGCGAGCCGGTAGTACTCTTGCTGCAGGTAGATGAACGTGCGAGTACACAAGGTCTTCGTTGTGTGGGTTTCGGTTGGACTCACGGGACTGCTCTTCAGTCTTTCTTTTGTGTTGAATCTCTGGAGCCTGGAAAACGGGCAGGCAGTCAAGGCGTCGACGCGAACCGATAGACAACCGAAACCGGTCGTGACGGCAATTCAGCCGCTGACTGGACCATGGGTGGTGGCCGTTCAGCCCGGACACTGGGAGGTCGCGGCCTTGCCGGACGAACTGTACCGGTTGCGCACGAGCACGGGCGCACAGTATGGTTCGGTGCGCGAAGTGGACATCAACAGGTCGGTGGCCGCGGCTCTTGTCCCGATGATACGGGCACGCGGCTGGACTCCGCTGCTTGTCCCTGCGACAGTTCCGCCTGACCTGCGCGCGGATGCATTCATTGCGCTTCATGCCGACTGGGGCGATCAGTCGGATCGCCGAGGCTGGAAACTCACGCCACCGTGGCGCGCAAGCGGCGCGAGCCGCAAACTTGCGGCGGCGATGTCGGCAGCGTTCAGCGCCGAGCCGAATCTCGTACAGGACGTCGACGGGGTGAGCGTCAACATGAGGGGCTACTATGCGTTCAACAATCGCCGATTTACCCATGCTGCAAGCCCCTACACACCCGACCTAATCATCGAGATGGGTTTCATAACGAATCCTTCGGACCGCAGGCTCCTCACGACAAGCCCCGAGTTCTACGCAGCAATCATCATGCGCGGTCTCGAACACTACTTTGCTTCGCGCACGCGAACCGAGACCGATGATCTGCGGCCGCTCGAACTTCCGTGGGTGGCAGCCGGTTCAACTGGTGCGGCGGTTCGTCAGGGGCCGTCCCCGGAATCTCCGGTACGCTGGCGGCTGGATCCGGGAACCGTCATGATGCCGGTTGATCAATCCGGAGACTGGTACGAAGTGTTCGTCAGGCATCAGTTTGCGACTGGATGGATAAGTAAGGACGATACGGTTCCGGCAGAAGATCCGCGATGGCCGATGCCGGGGGAGAACCAGAGCCTGCCGCGCGGACTTCCGGTTACTGATCGATGACTCGCCGCTCCCCGGTAATCTGCTCCTGTTTGCGATATGTTACCCGGAGACCGATACTGTTGTTGCAATTATCCTTTCCGAAAGCAGTGAAGACATGAAAAGAAACGCGCGTATATTGACGGTGATTCTCCTGTTTGGCAGTGCGGCCGTAGCGTTGTGGGCGCAATCGTTTGACGATCTGACCTCACCCTACGCGATGGCGTCCGGTCCGGGGGTGAGCACGATTCAGCCGGGAAGCGCCGAGGCGCTCAATCCGGCGATACCCGGCGGCATTCAGCGAACCACGCTATCGGCAAGCTACCTCGGCCTGTTCGGCTCCCCGTCGGGCGCTGGAAACGCAGCAAATCTTGGCGCAGCGTTTCCCTACCCGTTCGGTGTCATTTCCGCCGGCGCACGATTCATCTCATCGGCTGTCACCGGATACAACTACGGCACTCTCGCCGGTGCGCGCCTCTCATTTGCGAAGGATCTCTATCCGGACTTCTACGTTGGCGCGGGGATAAATTCTCTGTTCGGACCGAACTGGGGCCTCTGGGGAACAGTCGGCTTTCTCTATCTTCCCGGTGACGTTGCGTTCATGAAGAACGTGACTGTCGGTCTGAGCCTCGACAATCTGGGGCGCATCTATACGCCGGATGGAAACGGCGGAGGAACCGCAGGGTTCGCCTTTACTCCCCGGCTTTCGGCCGATGCGACGCTCCTCGCCAGCGGACCCGTTACCGTGGATAGCTCGCTCTACTTTGACACTCCGGCGTTTTCCGATTTGAACGCGGGGATCGGCGTTGGCGTGACGCTGTTCGACACTGTTCGACTGTCAGGATCCTACAAGTTCCAGCTCAATCCCACACTGAACAACACGGCATCCACCTATCCGTTTGGTTTCGGAGTGGATGTACACCTGAATCTTGCCGGCGGTTCGACCGCCAGCGCATCGAGCGCGGGAACGAGCGCACTGGGTTCGGCTGACGCGTGGCGCAACAGCGAGATCAACATCCGAACCGCCGCGGCACCGCTTTCAAACAACGTGTGGGCAGCGGGTGGTGGCGCGCAGATTGCACTCGGCGTTATCGACAGAACACCTCCTGAGGTGCAGATGACGGCCCCCGACACCACCTACATATCGCCGAACTACGATGGCGTGCAGGATTCGCTCGTGCTGCCCATATCGATCCACGACCAGCGATACGTGAAAGGGTACCGCTTGACCATAACCGACAGTAGCGGAAAGGTCGTTCGGACGATTGAAAACAAGGAGAACCGGCCGGAGAACGCTGCGGTTGGAACCATCATCAGCAGGCTGCTCTACGTAAAGACCGGCATACCAATACCGGCGACCATCACCTGGGACGGTGTCGGCAATTCAGGCAGCGTTGTTCCCGACGGCCGTTACACCTACAAGCTTGAGGCGTGGGACGATAACGGGAACATCGGCAGGACTGACCCGAAGAGCGTGGTGGTCGACACCGTTGCACCTGATGCAAAGGTGGCAGTACCGTTCACGATTTTCGCCCCCGGAGGAGAGAGCACTCACGCAACTCTCCCGGTTTCCCAATCAGGCAGCGGCGAAGACAAATGGACTGGATCGATCCTAGATTCGTCGGGCAAGCCGATCAGAACCTACACCTGGCAAAACGCGGAACCGCCGTCCTTTGCCTGGGACGGTCGTAACCAGTCAGGCGAAACGGTGCCGAACGGAGTCTACTCCTATCGCCTCGCGAGCACCGATCGAGCCGGTAACGTCGGCTCGTTTACGATTCCGAACATTACCGTCCTCACGGTGCCGACACCGCTTGCACTCACCGTGAACACTCCGGCGTTCTCCCCGAACGGTGACGGAGTCAAGGACACGGTGACATTGAGCGTCGACGCAAAGCGTACGGTCCCGGTGAGCCACTGGGAGCTTGGCGTCTATGATGCGTACGGGACGAAGGTGCGCACATACAGCGGTACCTCCGATCTTCCCACGCAAGTCCTGTTCGACGGCAAAGGGGAAAACGGAAGCGTGTTGCCCGAAGGTGAATACAAAGGCAAGCTTGCAGTTCTCTATATCAACGGAAACGCACCGGAGGCGAGTTCCACCGCCTTCGCTCTCGATCTGACGCCCCCTTCGGCAACAGTAACCGCAGAGTATCCGGTATTCTCGCCGGACGGAGACGGTAGGAAGGACACTGTTGCCTTTGACCAGGTTTCGAGCAGGGAGATAGGCTGGGACGGTACTGTGAAAAACGGGGCGGGGCAGGTCGTGCGCAGCGTGCACTTCATTGGAACCGCCGATCCGCTCTTCACCTGGAACGGAACCGACAATCAGGGACGGCTCGTGCCAGACGGAACCTACTCCTACACTCTGCACACGGTCGATCTTGCCGGGAACTCCGGTTCGTCGAAGCCGGTGACGGTCGTGATCGACACGCGGCCCACCTCCCTGACTCTGAGTGCCAATCCGCTCTCCATCAGTCCAAACGGCGACGGTGTTCAGGATACCACTGTCATAACACCGGATGCAGGATTGAACAGCGCCATGGACAGCTGGAACATATCGATTCACAACAGTTCCGGCGCAGTCGTCAGAAGTTACTCCGGTACCCAGGCGCTCCCACCGACACTCATTTGGAATGGAGCCGATACTGCCGGCAGCACCGTACCGGATGGCACATACTCAATAACTGCGCGGCTCTCGTATCGGAAGGGAAACCTCGTCGAGATGACCGGACCATCGATAGTCGTCGACACAGTTGCGCCATCAGTTTCGGTGACCACCGACGTACCGGTATTTTCCCCGGATGGTGACGGATACCGAGACACCATCCTGCTCAAGCAGACTTCGAGCACCGAAGATCTGTGGCAGGGGAAAATCTCGAACTCCAGCGGGAACGTCATTCGCACCTTCAGCTGGAAAGGCAAAGTGCAGGATCTGGTGTGGGACGGGCGGGATGCCGCAGGCAACGTTGTACCCGACGGGCTTTACAGTTATTCGGTGAGCGCAACCGACCGCGCGGGAAACTCAGGCTCCGCTGAGCTGCCGGAGATCCGAGTCGACACCCGACCGACACCGGTTTCGCTCAAGGTGGACACATCCGCGTTCTCGCCGAATGGAGACGGGGTGCTCGACGTCCTGCATTTTTCGCCGCTCCTCAAAGTGAACTCGGGAATTGCCACCTGGTCACTCGCGGTCAACAGCGCGGCCGGCGAGGCCGTTCGCAGGTGGACCGGAACGGGTTCGGTGCCGGCTGTGATCCCCTGGGATGGGAAGACCGACGGTGGTGGGGTAGCGGCAGAGGGTCGCTATGTGGGTGTACTCTCGGTAGTCTACGAAAAGGGGAACCGCGAGACGGCAAAGACCGGCGATCTCCTGCTCGATGTTACACCGCCTTCCGCAACCGTAACTGCATCGCCATCCATCTTCTCGCCGAATGGCGATGGGCGGCAGGACACTGTCCGTATCGTCCAGTCAGGTTCGACTGAGGTCGCCTGGAGCGGGAAAATCACCGATGCGGCAGGAAAGACCGTGCGCACCTACTCGTTCGGTCAGAAACCTGATCCGTCCATCATGTGGGACGGACGCAGCGACAGCGGTGTTCTCCTACCCAACGGCACCTACGTCTATCGGCTTTCTGCAACCGACGAAGCAGGCAACGTCGGCACATCCAATCCCGTGAGTATCGTGCTCGAAGTTCGGGATACACCGGTGAGTATTTCGAGGACACCCGGCGCGTTCAGTCCGAACGGCGACGGAGTCAAGGATAGTGTGACCATTTCGCCGAAACTCGCGGTGACCGATGGAGTTGACGCATACGAAGTTCGGATAGTTGCAGGAACGCAGACTGTCCGCACCTACCGCGGCACCGGTGCTCCGGCACCGATTGTGTGGGATGGGCGGTCAGACAGTGGAGCAACGGCTCCTGACGGCGACTATCGCGCGTTGCTGACGGTCGATTACACGAACGGCAACCGCTCGACCGCGCAGTCGCCGCTGATCGTGCTTGACACTCAGGCGCCCACTGCGGTGATCTCTGCGGGGTACACCCTGTTCTCACCCAACGGTGATGGGCTGAAGGACACTGTTCCGATCAGTCAGAGCACGAGCTCTGAAACCCGCTGGAGTGGCACCGTGACTGACGCAAATAACGCGGTCGTGCGCTCTTACGAGTGGCCCGGCGCTGCGCCTGATTTTGCGTGGGACGGGAAGGACAACAACGGGAACCTCGTTCCGGACGGTAGCTACACCTACACGCTTGCTGCGACGGACGACGCGGGAAACAGCACCACATCATCGATCAGCGGCATAACCGTCGATACGCGGCCAACCCCGGTATTCGTGAGCGCGGATCAGGCAGGCTTCAGCCCGAACGGTGA
>DATKUF010000074.1:0-5118 GCA_035530755.1 Spirochaetia bacterium
CAATTGGACACAGCAGAGCAGGCTATTACCGATGCCGGCCAGCGCGGCGGCTTCAGCAACGTTCCCGGCCTGGTTCCCGATCCGGCCGACGTAGCGGAAGTGGAGTATCGGCGCGCCGAAGTCCTCGCGGCTCAGGCACAGACGGACCGCGCCCTCGAAGTAGCTCGCCGCGCCGCAGCGCTGGACCCGGCAAATGCCGATATTGGTTTGCTCGTGCAAAAACTTGAAGCCGCCATACAAAGATGATATCTTTCCGTCATGACGAGACTTAAGAGCGACAAACAGATTGACATGATTCGAGTGTCATGCAAGCTACTTGCCCGAATTCTCGGTGAGCTTGCCGAGATGGTAGGCGTGGGTGTCACTCCGGTCGATCTGGACGCCGCTGCTCGACGGAAGATTCACGAAGCAAACGGCCGCCCGGCCTTTCTCGGGTACGAAGGATATCCGGCGGCTCTGTGCACCTCCGTGAATGAAGCGGTTATCCACGGAATACCCGACAAACGAAAACTGAAATCCGGAGATGTGATCAGTCTCGATCTCGGGATCGAGCTCGACGGTTACTACAGTGACTCCGCGTGCACGGTGGCGGTTGGATCGGTTCGACCGGAAGTTCAGAAACTCATGAAAACCGCTCAGGAGAGTCTCATGCTCGGCATCGAGCAGGCACGTGCGGGAAATCGGATCCACGACATTGCACGCGCGATCTACCGGCACAACAAAGCCGAAGGATACGGCGTGGTGCGACCCTACTGCGGCCATGGAGTCGGCTTCGATATTCACGAAGACCCGCAGGTACCGAACTATGTGGGAAGCGGTCCCAATCCCCGTCTGAAGCCGGGCATGGTTCTCGCGATCGAGCCTATGATAAATCTTGGTGAAGACGATGTGCTGCTTCTCGATGACGAGTGGACCGTCGTGACCGCCGACCGTTCAATCTCGGTTCATTTTGAGCACACGATTGCCATTTTCAAAGATCACACCGAAATACTGACGCTCCCGTAGCGGAATGCATACGGAACTGTACAGCAGATGAGTGCACCGATATACTACTGTCAGCGTACCGGAGGAACATGATTATATGAGCCGAAACAAACGGTTAACTCCCCGTGGATTTTTTGTTTTCAACATGATGTTCATCGGACTCGCAGCGGGATTTGTGCTCGCGATGTCCCTCTATTCCTGCACTACCCAGGCACAGTCCCAAAACAACACCCCCGGCCAGACGACCTCTGTGCAGGGTTCCGCCGCTTCCGGCGTCGAAGCGTTGCGCAATATGCAGGACTCCTTCCGTAAAATCGCCGCAAACACGCTTCCATCGGTGGTGGAAGTCGATGTCGTCGAGGTTCACAAGCAACAGGGACCGGGAGGCACGACGCCTCCGCTTTTCGACTTCTTCTTCGGGCAGCCTGATCAAGGCAATAATCAGCAGCAATACCGCAGCGAAGGGCTGGGTTCCGGCGTAGTCGTGCGGCAGACCGGTGATGTCTACTACGTGCTCACGAATGCACACGTTGCCGGCCAGGCTTCGCAGATTCAAGTCACATTGAGCGACGGTCGGAAGTACACAGGAACGCTTGTCGGGGCCGATACGCGTCTGGATCTCGCCGTGGTCTCTTTTCAGTCCGCGGAAAAGGATATTCCCGTCGCGCAGATCGGTGACTCCAACTCGTTGCGCGTGGGAGACTGGGTCATCGCGATCGGAAGCCCCTACGGTCTCCAATCGACGGTGACCGCGGGCATCGTCAGCGCACTCCACCGCCAGGGTGGACCGGACGGAAACATCAGTGACTTCATACAGACCGACGCTGCGATCAACCGCGGCAACTCCGGCGGTCCGCTCGTCGATCTGGACGGAAAGGTAATCGGCATCAACACGTGGATCACCTCTCAAACCGGTGGAAGCATCGGCCTTGGTTTTGCGATTCCCATAGACAACGTCAAGAAAGCCCTCAATGACTTCATCGCGAAGGGCAGGGTTGTGTACGGTTGGCTGGGAGTCCAGATCAGCAACGTAAGCGACGTTCTGGGCAACGAGCTCGGCGTAAAAAGCGGAGACGGCGCAATTATCCGCAACGTATTTCAGGGATCACCCGCGGAAAAGGCAGGCCTTTTGCCCGGGGATTTCGTGAAAACGCTGAATGGACAGACTATCCACAATTCGGACGAACTGAATATCAGAATCGGCAATCTTCCCGTGGGCGAGAAGGCGGTGTTCGCAGTCATTCGCGGCGGAAAACCGACCACCGTCACGGCAGTTATCGAGGAACGACTGCCGGAGGATCAGATCGCAACCCTGAACAAGCGGCTCTGGCCCGGACTCACCGTTTATCCGCTTACACCGGACATTCGAACTCAAGCGAAGGTACCCGAGGGTGTCAAAGGCATGATTCTCCTCAGCGTGGAGCCTCAGACGCCATCAGCGGTCGCCGGACTCCGCCCGGGAGACATAGTCACGCAGCTCAACGCGGTACCTGTCACAAATGGCCTTGATTTTTACCGTGAATTGAACGATAAGAGCAAGAAAGAGATATCATTCAAGCTGGTACGCGACGGGCAGGAGATGAAGGTCGGCATAGTCCGACCCTGACGACAGATCGGCGGAAAACATGGGCAAAGAGTTTCTTCGGTATGACACGGTACGGAACGACTCGATAAAACTCGCGCACCGTATCCACATGGACGGATTTGTGCCCGACGTCATTTACGTAAGCCTTCGCGGCGGAGCGTACATGGGCAATGTCATCAGCGAGTACTTCAAGATCGTCCGTCGGAACCAGCGGCCGGTATTCTACGCCGCGGTGGTGGCGCGCTCCTATACCGATATTCACAAGCAGGACCGCATCATGGTTGACGGGTGGACCTACAGCCCGGAATACCTGCGGTCGGGCGACAAGATTCTGATGGTGGATGATATTTTTGATTCGGGTCGGACGATAAACCATTTGGTGGAAGTAATCATGGAAAAGGGAATCCCGCGGGATGACATTCGGGTCGCCGTCCATGATTTCAAAGTGCGCACGTTCGCCTCAGAGATACTTCCCATTCAACCGGACTACTATTGCCGAAAAGTGCTTGTCGATGATCCTGCGAAAGACATCTGGATCCACTATATGAGCCACGAACTGGTCGGACTCGACCCGCAGGAGATCGCCGAACACTACTCACAGGATCCGGAGGTACAACAGATCCTTTCGGAATTCGGAAGTGTATGAGCCGGCGGCCACGGTTCGCACTGGCCCTCTGTCTGTTCACAATTGGTGCGGCGATCGCCGGCGCACAATCGACAAAAGCAACCTGGCTGTCCTTGAGCACCGATCCCGGCTCATACCGCACCGATATTGTTCTTTCACTCTCGTCGACTGAGGAAGGATCCCTCCAATACCGGTTGCCCGGGACTCCTGAAGGCCGATTTATTGCCTACCGAGACCCGATTCTTCTGACCGCGCTTCCCGGCGAGGAACAGCAGTTCCCATTGCATATCCAGCTTATTCAGAACGGCAAACTGCAGCATGAGACGGAAATTTCATATTTTGTCGACAAACGCGCGCCTCGGCCGCCTTTCCCGTCGCTGAAGCCGGGATACTATCGCGAACAACAGCAGCTGACTTTCGTACCGGAGAACGGCGTTCAGATTCACGCATGGATATCCGCCGCACCCGAGGACCGAATCGAGCGCGTGTGGGACGGCAAACCGATCGTTTTGACGCAGGACAGGTCATTGACCACCTCCCACCTCGTTCTGGCCTATTCCACCGATGCCGCAGGAAACCAGTCGGCGCTCTCCTCCTTCCGATATTTCATAGGCCCGGCGAGCAACCGGATTCCATCTTTGAAGGTAGTCAGTCCTGTTCCCGGGAGCTTCGCGAATCAACAGCTTCTCGACATCCAGGCATCGGGGGTGTCCGACGTCAGATACACGCTGGATGGAAGCGACCCGCTCACGAAAGGGAAAGAGTATGCCGGACCAACGCTCATCCCGGGGACGGGCCGAATAGCGCTTGCCATCGCGGCCGTCCCCGAAGGTACGAACGCATCCCAAACGCCTGATACGGTACTGCGCAAGCAGGTGGTTTTTGAACAGATGAGCGGAGATCCGCTGCGGCTGACCCAGAGTTCCGGCCGGGTCATCCATTCGGCGCTCTCGCTCGACCCAATCCCGGACGCGCACTACACCTACCTTGTCGACGACGCGGCCACCGCAGCGGATGCGCTTCCGTTCAGCGCGCCGATTACCCTGTCGCCGACAGCCGGGTCGTTGAATACGTTCGTCCTTCGGCTGCTCCCCCACGATGCATCGAAAGTTCCGGAATCGCGATATACCTTCATACTCGACGGCCGCGTACCGGCAAAGCCGGTAATCGATGTAGACTATTCGCTCGCGCACGACGGTGTGCCGTTGGTTACGATCGATCACAACCCGCAAACACAGGTCTACTTTACTGCCGACGGCACGCAACCGGACTTGCAGTCCAATCTCTACGTTGCTCAGTTCTATCCCGCCGCCGCCGACAGGCCTGTGGTCATCAAAGCGCGCGCACGGTTCGACGGCCCATCGGGTGCGTGGAGTGAGACCGTCACGCAGCCGGTCAAAATCGACAATGCGGTTCCGCCCGCTCCCAAAGCTTTTTGGGTTTCCGCAACTGACGCGAGCACTTCATCGGCATTCTTCCGAGTCGAAGCATCCGACGCAGACAGCATTCGTTACGAGATCCAACGATCGACCTCTCCGAACGACGGACCGGTCGCGGCCGACGCGGCGCAATCATTCGCATCATGGCCGCTTTTGCCCGCGTCGCGGGACATTCCGCTCAGCGTCCCGTACGGGACGAGTGAGCGGGTGAAGCTCACGTTTGTCGATGAAAGTCGCTCGGGGATCATGTCCGCTCCGGTGAGCCTTTCGGCGACGCTCGATGCGGTTCCGCCCGTGCCGCCCGCCATATCGGTCCATACGGTCGGAGACTCTGCGACGGTGGACCTAACCGGCAATGAAACGCTCCTCGCATCGGTGAGCTCGTCGCCAGGCGATGCAGGGGCCGACACGCACGGATTCGTCCCTCTTGCCGAACCGAAGACGGCGACCGGATCCACCACAGGAGCAATCAAACTCTCCGGCAG
>DATKUF010000075.1:0-28780 GCA_035530755.1 Spirochaetia bacterium
GGTCTTGATCGCGGGAATTCTGAAATCCTCGGTCTCCAGCACCGCCATGGTGCGGCCCTCTTGGAGAAACCGTCCCAAAGCCGCCAGGCTTACCCAGTGGCCCAGCCTTCGTCCGCGGTGATCAGGTGTTACTGCGACAAAGTGAAGATAACCGTAGTGAGACCCCCAAAGCGGATGGTACCAGGCGGCAGCGGTTGCAACGGGGGTGCCGCGAAAGGTCACAAAGAAAATTCGTTCGGGCATAAAACCCGGGTCCTCGCGCATGATGGCTTGAAACGACCTCGGAGTTTCAAATGATGCGGCTACTATTCTCTCCCAGTGAAACTCGTCGCCGGAACGGAATGTCCGAATCGGGTACTCCGCGGGTGGACACAACGGAGGGAGCTCCTCCAACGAGTCTCGGATCATCACCAGCGGCTTCATCTGGGCTCAAGTCTAACACAAAAGTCCCGATTCTAAGAATAGCCCGTTACTATATCATCTGGAGCTCTGCCGGGCACAAAGGACGGATGTGTGTCAGATTCTCCGGATATTACGGAATTATGGAAGCGAAAAGTACTCGATCCGAAGAACGCACTGCGGTACGATCTGGGTCCGGTCGCTATCTGGGTCTGCTTTGAGGACCACGACTGGTACGTAGCGCACGAACGGCGGGAAGACGGAGTACTCGGCTACAGGGTTACCCATTTTCCCCTGCGCGATGCGCCTGAAGATCTGAAATGGCGCCGCTGGACTGCCGCGAAGGAATCGCTCGAAGTAAGCGTTACCCCCCATCTCCCGGATAGACCGCTTGTTGTAAAGCCGGAATCGGAGATCAAGATACCGGCCGGCAACCGGGCTCTGTTCTTTGTTTCCATACCCCTGTGGTTCCGCGTCACGGTAGGGCAGCCGCAGCCGATTCTGCTCACCGAGATTCCGAGCGTAGTGCTCTCGAACTCCTGGTTCGGCGACGTGACAAGTGGAGAGCTCTGCTACTCGCTTCGAACGAAGGCAACCAGGGATGTGGATCTCTCCGAAGTGGTTCTGCATCGCGCGACCTGCCCGATGCACATTCACAACAACTCCCCCACGGAGCTCGACTTCCAGCGCCTCTGCGTCCACGCGGAGTTCCTCAGACTATACGAAGGTCAGAATCGGCTCTACACGAACCACGTGAAGGTTGTATTCCGCGGCGACGAGCATTTGAGTCAAATCGAACTTTCCAAAGAGGCGCCGGATATCGAACCAAATTGTCGTCTTGTGCAGCATGCCAGGATGCAGGCGGAGCAGAGCCTCATGCGAAAGACTTTTCAAGTTCTTCGTTCTCTCACGGGAGTCTGACACATGCCCAAAACGTTTCAGCTGGACTTCACCAAAATACTGACGCCTGAACGTCTGACCTCCGTGTGGCGCGCAGCGCTCATCCTTGTCGTGGGATTTCTGGCCATTCAGATTGTCGCGCGACTAATCAATCGGGTGACACGGAAGCGACTATCCCCGCAGGCGGCGATGTTGATTCGCCGCGGGATCGTCTACGCCGGAATGGTGATTATCGTCGTTTCCGCGCTTCAGGAATTCGGCGTGCAGATCGGTGCCCTGCTGGGAGCTGCGGGGATTGTCGGTATAGCCATTGGATTTGCTTCGCAGACCAGTATGTCCAACCTGATAAGCGGGCTCTTTCTGATATCCGAGAAGCCGTTTTCGATTGGTGACGTGATCAACGTCGGCGGAACCACCGGAATCGTCGATTCGGTCGATCTCCTTTCGGTCAAGATTCGCAAGTTTGACAATCAGTTTGTTCGTATTCCAAATGAGAAGATTCTCACCAATGAATTGACCAACGTCACCCGCTATCCCATCCGCCGCCTCGACATCAAGCTCGGCGTCGCCTACAAAGAAAACATGGAACGGGTGCGCGACATTCTTCTCGATGTGGCGGACAAGAACATTTACGCCCTGGTGGAGCCGCCGCCGCTTTTCATTTTCACCAACTTCGGGGACTCCGCACTGGAGATACTCTTCGGGCTCTGGTTCGAAAAAACCGACTATGTCAATCTCAAGAATTCGATCATGCTCGACATCAAGAATCGGTTCGACAGGGAGGGGATCGAGATACCTTTCCCGCATCGCTCGATATACGCCGGATCGGCCACCGATCCGTTTCCCGTCCGCGTCGTAAATCCCGCCGAAACGGAGCCACAACCGCCGGGAACATGATTCCCGGCTGGCCCCTGCTGCGAGCCGGTAGTACATTCTCACCCGGGAGGCGTGAATGTCACACACCGTGGTAGTGCTCGAGGGGGATCAGACCGGACAGGAGCTGCTCGAGGAAGCGCTCCGCGTTCTTGATTCAAAGGTTGTCCGATTCGAGCTGGAGCTCCTGCGCTTCGATCTCAGCCTCGAGAATCGAATAGCAACGAAAAATCGTGTCGTCTATGATGCGGGAGCTGCTATTCGCGCCCATCGACTTTCCCTCAAGGCCGCTACCATCACGCCGGAGACCAAGGGCAGCGTCGGCAGTCCGAACAAGATCCTTCGGGAGGAGATGGACGCTCAGGTAATCCTTCGCACCGGTCGCAGAATTCCGGGCGTCAGACCGATCGCCGGCGTGTATGCTCCGATCAGCGTCGTCCGAATGGCGCGCGATGACGCCTACGGCGCGAAGGAGTGGCGAGAGGGTACCGAGGGGTCGCTCGACGAGACGGCGTTCAGAACCGAAAAGATTTCGCGGCGGGTCTGTCGCTCCGTCGCCGAGTACGCGTTCCAGCACGCGCGCAGAAGTGGAGCCAAGGTGTTCGGCGGGCCGAAGTTTACCGTCAGTCCGATCTACGAAGGGATGTTCAAAGAGGAGCTCGATCGCGCCGCAGCCGTCTATCCTGACGTTCGATACGAGCCCCAGCTCATAGACGCTACCTTTGCGCTGCTGCTTGCCACAACCGGAGAGTCGCTCGTGATTCCGTCGCTCAACCGGGACGGAGATCTACTTTCGGACATGGTGCTTCAGATGTTCGGCAGCATAGCCGGATCAGAGTCGCTGGTGATTTCAATGAACGAATCCGGGGAGATTCGATGCGTTATGGCGGAAGCTCCGCACGGCACCGCGCCTGCTCTGGAGGGACGGAATGTCGCGAATCCCATGGCGATGATTCTCGCCGGCGCGGCGCTGCTCTCCTACATCGACGAGGCTGACGCGAAACGTGCGTCACGCGCGGTCTACGAAGCAACGCTCGAAGCGATTCATGACGGAATTCGTACCTCGGATCTCGGCGGCAGCGCCGGAACTATCGAGTTCACAAACGAGGTGATCCGGCGGGTAACCAACAAGCTCGACGTCTGGGCGTCACTCGGCTAGGATTCCCTGTTTACCATCCAGCGAGAAAACTGGTGAAGAAACGTCCGAAAGACCGGCACCTGATCTTCCGGAAAGCCGTAGGCCACCGACGCCCGATCGAGTATTCGGTCAAAACAGCCCAACCAGACTTCGCGAGTCTCCTCGGTAATGGGGAAAGGCAGATGGCGCGCGCGAAGCATCGGCGCACCGTACTCCTGCTGGTAAAGTGGTGGGCCGCCGAGAAAACCGACGAAGAAAAGGGCGCTCTTATGCGCGCTCAGCTGCATGTCATCAGGAAACAGATCGCGGATTGTTGAGTTCTCGAGCTCCCGGTAGAAGTCGCCTATCATCCGTTCAATGTTTTCCTGCCCCATCGTTTCAAAGACGATCGCGCTCGGAATCTGTGTCCTTGGCGGTCCTTCGGGTGGAATGTAGATCTTGTCACTCATGTTCATTTTCCCCCTCGGAGTGTACTCATTGTCCGGTGCAACGGCAACCGCAACTCTGTGATCGCCGTGGTGAAAGTGTTATCTTTTGAGTATCCGGTCGAGGAGAAGTAAATGCCCAGGATCGTCTATTCACCCGAGCATGAGAAATTCCAATCCGTCCCCGTCTACAACCCGCGCACGAATGCGCTCGAACCCCATCCGGACGATCCTGCGCGAGTCGGCCTCATCCTCGAAGCGCTCGAAGATCTTTCGTGGCCGGTGATCCGGGAAACCGGTGATTACAACCTCGACCCCTATCTGGGACTGCACAGCTACGAGATGATCAGTCTTTTTCGGGAGGTGGACAACGGAATCTCTGCGGGAATGCTCAACTCGCCCGTAGTCGCGGCGGAGTTCGCCGGCCGTCATGCCTCACAGCAGCCGGAGTCACTCGACGGCAGGCTGGGCTGGTTTTGCACCGACGTTCGCACGCCGCTGACCGCAGGTTCCTGGGCCGCCGCCTGCGGATCCCTTTCGGCGACAATTGCCGGAGCCGATCTGCTTATGGGGGGTGAACGGCTTGTCTACGTGATCGCGCGGCCGGGAGGGCACCACGCCGGGCGGGACTTTTTCGGTGGCGGTTCCTATCTGAATCACGCGGCGGGCGCGGGAGTTCATCTGTCCCGTCGTGCCAGAGTCGCGGTGCTGGATATCGGTTTTCACCACGGCAACGGAACGCAGGATATTTTCTACGAATCGAGGGAGATCGGATTTGTATCCATTCACGTCGATCCGCGGGCAGTCTACCCACACTTTTGCGGGTACGCTGACGAGAATGGCGACGGGAAGGCCCGCGGCGGCAACCGCAATCTGCCGCTTCATCTTCCGCTTACGCCTAAAGAGTTCGGTGACACTGTCGATCGCGCGGTGGGCGAGTTGCGCCGCATGCGACCTGAGGCCCTGGTGATCTCACTCAGCGCGAATATCGCGACAGAGGGCGGCAATCACCTGCCGATTCCGGGGATGAATCTTCCGATATCTGTATACGCGGATGCGGCGACCCGAATCGGCAAACTCAATGTGCCTATGCTCGTGGTGCAGGAAGAGGGTGATGACCGCCAGACGCTGGGGCCGTCGGTCCGAGGGTTTGTAGAGGCGCTGTGGGCCGTTCTTTCAAAGCATAGGTAGGCAGGAACGATCATCGCGATCGCCCGAATATCCGGCCGCGGTGTATTGGCAAAACGCCGATTATACAGTATATTTCATATATAGTAAATTCAGAATACAATGTGATAACACGGGAGAAGCGAGATGGCAGAACGAGAAACTGAAAGCGTAATTATTATTGGTTCCGGTCCGGCCGGTCACACTGCGGCAATTTACGCGGCGCGTGCGGAGTTGAAACCGCTCATGTTCGAAGGATTCATGGCCGGTGGGGTTGCCGCAGGGGGGCAGCTGACCACGACGACCGAGGTCGAGAACTATCCGGGATTTCCCGAGGGGATTTCGGGTCCCGATCTGATGGACGCAATGCGAAAGCAGAGCATCCACCTTGGCTCACGGGTAGTAACAGACAATGTGGAGGCCGTCGATCTCTCCAAAAGCCCCTATGTCGTGAAAACCGCGACGAAAGAGTACTTCACACAGGCCGTCATCATTGCAACCGGCGCAACCGCAAAACGGCTCAATCTCCCGGGGGAGGAGCGGCTGTGGCAGCGCGGGATTTCAGCGTGCGCAGTCTGCGACGGAGCTCTTCCAATCTATCGGGATCATCCGCTGGTGGTGATAGGCGGGGGAGACACCGCGTGCGAGGAGGCGGCCTTTCTTTCCCGGTACGGGAGCAAGGTCATCATGCTGGTTCGCCGTGATGTGCTGAGGGCGAGCAAAGCTATGCAGACACGCGTCGCGAACAATCCGAAAATCGAAATAAGATGGAACACCGTGGCTATCGAGGTCGTCGGCGAAAAGCTCGTCTCCGGCATACGGACGAAGAATGTAAAAACCGGTGCCGAGGAGCTTATATCCGCAACCGGACTTTTCTATGCGATCGGGCATACGCCCAACACCGATTTTCTCGGCGGCCAGCTTCCGATGGACGACGCCGGATATCTCATTTCCGAGCCGAACTCGACGGTTACCCGCATCCCCGGAGTCTTTGCGTGCGGTGATGTCAAGGACAAAGTCTATCGACAGGCGGTGACCGCGGCCGGATCCGGATGCATGGCGGCGCTGGAAGCGGAACGCTACCTGGCCGACGTCGAAGCGGCCCGTCCCGAGCGTGCTGAGGTCGTCCAACGGTAGAACCTGCAGCCTGACCATCTCAATCGTCCATTTGCGCACAGCTTCCGGCCGGGGTATAGTGACCTGTTATGAACATCCCCGGGCGGAAAACTGTTCGTGAGCGATGGAAATCCCTCAGGCTTCGAGACAAGCTTCTTTCGTTCTATACCGTGATGATTGTCATCATGGTGGTGATCAACGCGGCCACCAGCTACAACGCCTACCGGTACATGCAGGTTTTCAACCAGAACCTGATTACCTATTTCGACATTCATCAGCTGCAGCTTACTCTTGAGACCAATCGCAGCTCGCTCGAGAGCTATCTGCGGACGAACGCCGCCGCAGGTCTCGAAGGTTACTACGAACTGTTCCCGCGCGTATGGCAGCTGATGGGAACCATCGAGAAAGAAGCCGATACCAGCCTTGAAGCCTATTTTCAACTGCGGGCCACCCAGCGCGGGTTGGACGCCTACTTCAAACTCGCGGCGCTCGCAGTCCGCAAACGCCAACTCGGCGCCGAAGACGCATACGCCACCTACGTGCGAGCGGAACACATAAATGCATACGTCAAAGGATACATATCCCTGCTTCTCAATATCGAGCTGTCCGACGGCAGCAAAGCGTTTCAGCGACTCGTCCGGAGGGCAAACGGCGTTCAGCTGCTTTCGTTCCTGGCTCTGCTGGGTCTCGGAATACTCTCGATCATGTTCGGAGTTCTCTTTTCAAACTCCATTTCGCGACCGATTCGTCGATTAGCCGACATGTCCGCGCGGATTGCGGGCGGAGATCTGGACGTCGGAGAAATGGAGGTGGAATCCCATGACGAAGTAGGCATTCTCTCTGCAAGCTTCAACTCGATGAGCCGAAGCATCCAACAGATGGTTCTGGATCTACGGGAAAAGGCGACCCTCGAAAAGCGGCTTCACGAAGAGGAGCTGACTATTGTGAAAATGGAGCAGTCGCTTCAGGAGGCGCAGTTTCTGGGGCTCCAGTCGCAGATCAATCCCCATTTCCTCTTCAACACGCTGAATGCAATAGCACGAACCGCAATGTTCGAGCAGGCGACCGAGACTTCCCACCTCATTCAGTCGCTCTCGCGCCTATTCCGTTACAATCTCCGCGATCCCCGCAAGACGGTCACCCTCAAAGATGAGCTTGAGATCACCAGCGAATATATGGCGATTCAGAAACATCGTTATCAGGAACGCCTGCGTTTCAACGTTAACTGCGCCATCGATACGGAGCAGGTAGCGATACCCTGCTTTACACTCCAGCCGCTTATCGAGAACTCGGTGAAATACGGGATTGAGCCAAAAGAGGAGGGCGGCGAGATATCGATTGATATCCGCTCGCGCGCGCGGAAAATACGGATCTGCATCCAGGACACGGGGGTCGGTATGAGCCGGGCGGAGCTGCGCAAAGTACTGAACGGAAAGAACGGTCAGTACACCGGACAGACTTCCGGAATCGGTGTCGCAAATGTTGTCCGCAGACTGCATCTGCTGTATTCGGGAGAGGAAACCTTCTCGATGAAAAGCGTTCCCGGCGAGGGAACGACAATAACCATCGTCATTCCGAACCGTGAGGTGGAGGGCGCTGATGTATCGGCTCCTGATCGCTGACGATGAGCAACTCGAGCGCGATGCGCTTCGTTTCATCGTACACAAAGGATCTTCTGCGGTCTCCGAGGTCGCATTTGCGGCAAACGGACGGGAGGCGATCTCCAGAGCGGAAGAATTCTCCCCGGATATCGCATTTCTCGATATAAAAATGCCCGGGGTCAATGGAATCGAGGCGGCCAGGAAGATCAAGCAGCTTGTCCCGGGAGTTCGGATCGTGTTTCTGACTGCTTTCGACTACTTCGAGTACGCGCATGAGGCAATACGCATAGGCGTCGACGACTATCTGGTAAAACCAGCGTCCGAAGCCCGGGTGCTCGAAGTGATCTCGCGGGTGACGACCGATCTCGATCGTGTGCGCGAGCAGCGTCAACGAAGCGAAAGAAATGAACAGAAATTGGGACAGGTCTCCGGAAACATGGAGACGAAACTTGCCGAAAGCCTCTCGCGGGGCTTCGTGGATTCACGAACCCTTGCTGAGCTGTTCGATTTCCTTGAACTCGAATTCGGCGGCGCCGCCGTGATAAGCGCCCGGCTGAACTTTGACCTCTATCCCATGCGAGTCGAGAGCGAAGCTCAGGAGCTGGTGTTGCGCAAACGCTGCCTTCACGGGATTCGCGGCTCACTTACGCAACCGGGCACCGTGGTGATCGGAGCGGTAGTGCCCGATGGTGTGAGTGTCATCGTCGCGTTTCCAAAGAACAGTTCAGGTGGCGGGGAAGCCGGGATGCGCGATCGGCAATCTGCCGCACGGCAGCTTGCCGATCGGCTG
Organism: Spirochaetia bacterium; assembly: GCA_035530755.1. Lineage (GTDB taxonomy): Bacteria > Spirochaetota > Spirochaetia > DSM-27196 > DATKUC01 > DATKUC01. The sequence goes on from DATKUF010000075.1 coordinate 8,410, forward strand.
ACCGAGACTTCCGGACGAATCCAGGCGGAGTTTTCCGTCGGCGCAACATTTGGGTTGAGCAATATCGGCGATGACATCACCCGGTTGGATGAACTGGTCGTTCAGTCACGCGAGCTGCTCGATGCGGCGATTCCGGGTGATTCGGCACCGGTGCACCGGAGGGCGGCCGACGAAGCGCGTGGGAAGCGGGAAGAGCCGTCGGGGAGAAACGCTGCCCGCAGAAGGCCGTCCGCTGCCTTGGCAGTTACGCGGCCCGAGGAGCCGGCATACAGGTTTCCGCCCGAGGCGGTCGAGCGGCGACTGATCCAGGCGATCGTGACCGCGAACGCGCCGGATGCCGACCAGGCAATCGATGACCTGTTCGGCTGGTTTGCAGCGCGCTCTGCGGACCAGGCGGCACTAACTGATTCGATTGCCGAGTTCGTAATCGTTCTCAGGCACTCGCTTTCCCGTGCTCTTCCCGGGTTCGAATACCGGGATGACCGCTTTTCCCGCGAGCTCTCGCAGGTGGCCCGCGGAACCGATATGCGAACTCTTCTTCGCTCGCAGGCGAGAAAGATGATCCAGACGGTTCTCGCTCTTCCGGCAAGCACTGTACCGGCTGCGGTAACGCGGACCTCCGACTACATAGAAACGCACTTCGCCGAGGACCTCTCGCTCGAACTGCTCGCCAGCCTGACTGGTCACTCAGTCTATCATCTGAGCCGGTTGTTCAAGCAGCACACCGGCGTGAATCTGGTGGAATTCATGACGGCAGTTCGTATCCGTCACGCACGAGCTCTTCTGGACGGCGGAAATCTGACAATAAAGGAGATAAGCGCCCGCACGGGGTTTTCGGATCCGGCCTATTTTGCCCGTGTCTTTCACCGGATCGAAGGAACTACTCCGACGCGGTATCGCGAGCGGAGCCTTCGACCGCGCAGCTGATCAGTATCGGTGCCCGATACCGCAAGAAAATACACGAGAGAGCAAGTAAGTCCAGACCCGCGTTTCCGGGATCGCCCATAGAATGGTACCAGGAGGAGAACATGAAAAAGGGAAAAATAGTTCTCGTTATGCTCGTTGTAGGGTTGTGCACACTCGGCGCCGTGTGGGCCGGAGGAAGCGCGGAAAAGCCTGCCGCGACGCAGTCTCAGGCTCAGCCGGCACAGTCGTCTAATGCGCAGCCTATCGTCCTGCGCCTCGCAGAGACTCATCCGGCCGACTATCCGACGACCAAGGGCGACTTCAAATTCGCCGACCTGGTCAAAGAGCGTTCCAACGGCCGGATCACAATCCAGGTCTATCCGTCGTCGCAGCTTGGAGAGGAAAAAGCGGTCATCGAGCAGGTGCAGTTCGGCGCCATCGACATGACCCGTGTCAGCATCTCTCCGTTGTCCGCATTCGTTCCGGCGTTTGACGCGCTGCAGATGCCCTACCTCTATCGCAATGCGGATCACATGTGGAAGGTCCTCAAAGGACCGATCGGGAAGCAGTTCCTTACCAGTCTGGAGCCCTCCGGCTTTGTAGGCCTGTGCTGGTACGAGTCGGGCGCACGAAGCTTCTACAACTCGAAGCGGGAAGTGAAGACTCCTGCCGATCTGAAAGGCATGAAGATTCGCGTCCAGCAGGCTCCCCTCATGGTCGGTATGGTGAAGGCGTTCGACGCGGTTCCGACACCGATGGACTTCGGCGAGGTCTACAGTGCTCTGCAGACCGGCGTTGTGGACGGTGCGGAAAACAACTGGCCCAGCTACTTCTCCACCAGCCACTACGAAGTAGCGAAGTACTTCACCCTCGACGAACACACCCGCGTTCCCGAGATCACCATCGCAAGCAAGATCAGCATGGACAAGCTTTCAAAGGCAGACCAGGACCTGATCAAGCAGGCCGCGTGGGATTCCATGGACTATCAGATCGACCAGTGGGCACAGTACGAGAAGGTTGCTCAGGAGAAGATCCGCGCGAACGGAAACGTAATTACCCCCGTTCCGGACAACTCGGCCTGGCAGAAGGCTGTTCAACCGATGTACGACAAACTCTCACCCGATCTGCAGAAGATCGTGGCCGAGATTCGAGCAGTAAAGTAGTTCGACAAACGGGCCGAAAAAGGCCAACAGCTTTTTCCGGTATCGTTTCGCCGAGATTGTTGTGTACCAGCTGCCGACGGCAAATCGCGTCGGCAGTTTTCCGAATTCGACACTACCGCTGGAGCGGCCAATCAGATGGTTCGTAAGCTGGTCAAGTTCTTTAATCTACTGCACGTAGCGCTGGTCTACCTCGCCGAGTTCCTGCTCGTGGCGATGGTAGTCCTCATCTTCGCAAACGTAGTCTTACGGTATGTATTCAACTCGGGAATTATCTGGTCCGAGGAAACGGCGCTTCTGATCGCAGTATGGTTCAGTTTTATCGCAATGGCGCTGGGAGTGAAACACCGGCTCCATATTCACATCAACCTTCTATCCTCGGCTCATATCCCGCCGCAGCTGGACACCATTCTGTGGAAGATTCGAGACGTCGTGGTTGTGGTGGTGGGCGCCGCCATGCTGTGGTGGGGCTGGATTCTCGTTGGCTTCACTATGCGGTCGATACTACCGGCAACCGGTCTGCCGGCGGGTGTACTGTACGCGGTTGTTCCGATTGCGGCCGTCGTCATCATCTACGAGGGGATCGTCCACCTTCTCAACGTGGACACGGGGGACGAGATCGTCAACGACTATCTGGCCGGAAATCTCCCGTTTCAGTCGATTCTGACCGGCAGAAATCCCACCGGGCAGGAGCGTCCGGCCGGACGTGAGCGTCCGGACAGCAACGAACGAGGTGGCGATCATGCCTGACCAGACCACAGCCATTATTCTGCTTCTCGGGATATTCGGGCTGCTCATCGTCCTCCGGGTTTCCATAACATTCACGCTTACCTTCGCATCGCTTGCCACCGCGGTCTATCTTCACGTGCCGCTGATGGCGATAGTTCAACGAATGGTTCAGGGCGTGAATTCTTTTTCGCTTCTCGCAATTCCGTTTTTCATCATTGCGGGCGAAATAATGGGGCAGGGAGGGATTTCCCGTCGGCTGATCGAGTTTTCGAACCTGCTGATAGGACGGGTGCGAGGTGGGCTGGCGGAGGTGAACGTGCTCGCAAGCATGTTCTTCGGCGGCATATCCGGATCCGCTGTGGCCGACGTTTCATCGATCGGAACTATCATGATTCCTATGATGAAACAGAAGGGCTACGATGCCGACTACAGCACCGCGGTTACCGTAACCAGCGCCACGCAGGGAATCATTATTCCTCCCAGCCACAACATGATTATCTACTCCCTCGCCGCAGGAGGTGTCTCCGTCGGCCGACTCTTTCTCGGCGGGTTCGTGCCAGGGGTCATGCTGGGCATATCGTTGATGATTCTGAGCTATGTGATAGCGGTCAAGCGGAAGTATCCCAAGGAGCGCAAGTATACGCTTCGCGAGGCTCGCGGCGCGGTCAAGGACGCTATTCTCGGACTGTTCACGGCTGTCATCATAGTTGGCGGGGTTATCAGCGGGATCTTCACCGCGACAGAATCCGCTGCCATCGCGGTGGTCTACGCGTTCATCATCACGTTTTTCGTCTACCGCGAGATCCCTCTTTCCGCGTTGAAACGAATTCTGTATTCGTCCCTGAAGACGCTGGCGATGGTGATGAGTCTCATTGCGTCGGCGAGCGCATTCGGTTATCTCATGGCATATTTGCGCATACCTGCGCTTGCCACACAAGCACTACTGTCGATCACCAGCAACAAGGTGGGCTTGCTGCTTCTGATCAACGCCCTGCTGCTTCTCCTGGGCATGATCATGGACATGGCGCCGCTCATCCTCATCGTCACGCCTATCCTCTATCCGGTAGTCGTCGGCGCACTGGGATTGAGCCCGATTCATTTCGGCATCATCCTGATGTTGAACCTCGGTATCGGTCTGGCGACCCCGCCCGTAGGGTCGGCACTCTTCGTCGGCTGCGCAATTGGAAAGATAAGCGTCGAAGACGCGACGAAAGCGATGCTTCCATTCTATGCAGTGATGATAGTGGTGCTTATGCTCATCACCTTCATCCCGGATATCGTGATGTTCATACCCAATCTGGTGATGCCGCAGAAGGTGGGGTGATGAGCATGCAACCCGATTTTACCTTCGAACACATAGCGCTCAACGTTATCGACCGTGAACGCGCCGAAAAATGGTACGTCGACAATCTCGGTCTTGCCATTGTACGGTCCCTCCCCGGCGGGGCCTGTTTCCTCGCCGACCCGACGGGCCGTGTCGTTTTCGAGCTCTATGCGAATCCGGCGCAGGCCAGCCTGGATTTCGGCCCACTGCACCCGCTGACCTTTCATATTGCGTTTGTCGTGTCGAATCCTTCGAAAGAGGCCGCGCGGCTGACAGCCGCGGGTGCTCAGGTTGTCGAAGATTTGAAGACAGTCAACGGAGATATGATGATCATGTTGCGGGATCCTTTCGGGATGGGTCTTCAGCTCATGAAACGAAAAGACCCTATGTTCTAGACTCACCGCACGACGCGGTCGAAAGCGCGCTCCGGATCTCAGCGAGGTCCGGATGCCTCGTAATCAGACCGCTCCTGTCGGTCGCACAGAGCACCTCAATCCGCGGAAGTTCCTCGAGACCGACGCGCACCATGCTGCGCGCACTCTCCTCGTTCAGATGATATTTGCTGCAGTGAGCGGCCGGTGAAGTTTTCCCGTTTCTCCGCGGCGGCGCATCGACGAGGAAATACCACTCGTTTTGGGTCACACCGAGACTCACTCCGGGGAATCCGAGCCGGAAGCGGATAAGGTCGAAGTGCGAGAGGTGCGCGGGTCGGCCCGGAGGGAACGCCAGAATTGCAGTGGATTGCGGCAGGTTAGCCGGAGGTTGTTCCGACCCGGTCAGCGGCACCCGTTCGGAAACCGCTGCGCCCAGCTCGTTCTGATCCCGAACCGGTACTGCGGACATCCCGAGCGGAACTGCGGATAGTTCGCTCAACATCAGATCCCAATCCGGGACTCGCGCGATCTCGCCTGTTTCGTCGAACTCCACCTGCGCAAGGATCCAATCGAGCCGGGCCGCATTCAGCCTTATCAGCTGCAGGCTCAACGTTGACGCGAAGGCGTGGCGATACCAGCAGGTGTGGGCGCTGTAGTCGCGGCATATCCGCGGCTGCCGTTCTGTGCCGTGGATCGTGCACTTGGAGCTCTGCGGGTCGAGAAATCCGCACGTCCTTGTGAAAAAAACCGTCCAGACACCATCCTCTTTTATTCCGATTTCGATATTGGCGTGATCGAGGAGGTCTCGCGCAGTCTCCAGGTCGTCCGCTGTCTGCATCGACAGCTGCGTAAGCGGCAGATTTCTGCAGCACGGAGAGTGCGGGCATCGCGAACAGGGAGATTCGATCCAGCCTCGATCGATTGGAATACGCCGAGCGCCGGCGATAGGTTTACCCACTCTGAGCGCAGATTTAGCATGCGCCGACGGCGTTGTCAACGGCCTGCTTGACATGGTAATAATAACGCTATAAGGTATAATACCTGTAGTGGAGTTATTTTGACCAAGGAGTCGCAATTGCGCATGGGCTTGCGTCGAAAGATTGTTGCCGTCTCGTGCTGTGTCTTCCTCCTGCTCTCGACCACGGCGGCAACAGGACTGTACGTGGCGGCGCTTCGGATCAGCGCCGCGAACACGACGCGGTCCAGACTCATGGCAATGGCGGCGGTGGCCCGGACGATCTCCTCTTCATTCGCACCCTGGTACCAGGGTGGCCGCGCCACGGAGACTGCGGGATACGTACGACTTGTCCGATATCTGCATGCGCTTGTTGCCGGAGAGAAGACGATTGACCGTCTGTCGACTGTTTTTCTCGATCCTGTCGACGGCGCCCTGCACTACAGCGCAAGTACGAGCAATTCCCGGCCGGGTGATCTTTATCCGGACACGGCGCAGAACCTTTCCCGACTGAAGAATCTGATCCTCCATGGGCGAGACTACTCGGACCCCATGCCTGTACCGGGCGTTGGAGGTAAGGTGCAGCTTACGGTGGTCGCCTTGAACGCAAACGGTGCCGAAGGCTCAATGCGAGGTGCGGTGATACTTCAGCACAATGCGCGCAGCTACCAGTCAGTATTGGTCGAGCTCGTGGCTATATCCCTGCTTTTCGGGGGAAGCCTATTTGCGCTTTCCCTTCTGCTCATTGTGCCTTTCACCCGTCACCTTGTAGCTCCCATCGGCAAGTTTCAAGCGGCCACCGCGCGGGTAAGCGGCGGGGACCTTACGGTCAGGATTTCGGTCGACAGAGCCGACGAGTACGGTGACCTGGCAAACGACTTCAACACGATGGTTTCCCGACTTCAAACCTCCCACGACACCCAGAAAAGGCAGGAAGAGCTGCTCAAGGATGCAGCCTACGGCGATGAGCTCACCGGGCTGGGGAACCGCAAAGCTTTTTTTGAACGCGTGGAGGAACTCCTGCTCCGGTCGCGGCGGACGTATGGAAAACAGATCCATGGCCTGCTGTTCATCGACCTGGACAATTTTCGCGCCGTCAACGATTCCAAGAGCCATTCTGCAGGTGACGCGGTCCTGGTCGAAACAGCGCATCGGGTGACTGCCGCAGTTCGGCAGACGGACTATCTGTTTCGACTCACCGGCGATGAGTTTACCCTGATGCTGCTTGATCTCAGGGACGAAACCGATGCATCGGTCGTCGCGCGGAAGATTCTCGGAGAGCTATCACTCCCGTTCAACGTTGCGGGCTGTGCTATCCACCTCACCGCAAGCATAGGGATCGCGCTCTTCCCACGGGACGCGTTGACAGCCGAGGCGCTGATTCGCGAAGCCGGCACCGCCCTGGCTGATGCCAAGCGGACGGGTGATACATTTCGGTTCTTCTCGCAGGAGATGCAGGACCGCGCTCTTCTCAAAATGAAGCTGGTGGCCGACATGCACGACGCAGTGGTACGCGAAGAGTTCGTTCTGGTCTACCAGCCTATCGTAGCGGGCGACGGCGACATCGTCGGCGCTGAGGCGCTCGTGCGCTGGAACAGTCCCACGCGCGGGCTGGTGAGTCCGGCGGATTTTATTCCACTGGCCGAAGAGACCGGAGTAATCATTCCGTTGGGGAAGTGGATTATCGGTGCCGCGTGCAAGCAGTTGCGGAAGTTCCAGCAAGATGGGATGTCCGATCTGCGCATGTCGGTCAACCTTTCTCCGCGACAGCTCGATGACCCGACGCTCCCCGAAACGATCATCGACGCATTGGTGGAAAACGATCTTTCTCCCTCACACCTGACACTTGAGATCACCGAATCGCTGATCATGGATCACGACGCCGGGCTGCCGCTTCTCGCGAGGCTCCGAGAACTCGGCGTTCTGGTATCCATTGACGACTTCGGAACCGGGTATTCCTCTCTCAGCAGGCTGAATCAACTGCCCATCGACGATCTGAAGATCGATCGCAGTTTCGTCGTCCAGATGGACACGGAAAATCCATCCAGCTCGATAGTTGCCTCGATAATCACTCTGGCACATAGTCTCGACCTTGAAGTAGTGGTGGAAGGGGTTGAGACCCCGGCCCAGGCTACGGCTCTGCTTTCCCTCGGCTGTGACTACATCCAGGGCTACATTTTCAGCCCACCTCTCGGTGCGGACGCCTTCACCAATTTCGCCCTCAAATTCTATGAAAAAGGGTATGTTCGCGGGGCCTGATTCGGGTACACTCTGCGCGTTGGTGAACAAATCATATGGCGAACAAACTCATCGCTCTCGAAGGCCAGATCGGCGCGGGAAAGACAACACTGGGGTTGATACTGGCCGAGAGCCTCAAGGTTCCGTTCTACGCCGAACTTGCGGCGGAAAATACCGAACTTCTTCTGGACAAATTCTACGCGGACCGGTCTCGCTGGGCTTTCACGATGCAAACACACTTCATCACGCACCGGGCGGCGATGCTATCGGCAATGCCGCAAGGGACCGGCGGGATCCTCGATCGCTCACTCTCCGGTGACCGAATATTCGCGGAAGTACTTCACGAAGACGGCTACATGGACGACCTGGAGTTCTCCGCCTACGAAGAACTGTTTGAGTTGCTCTCCTCCCTTGTCCCGCCGCCCGATCTGATGGTGTACCTGGACTGCAACGTCGATGTCGCATTGGATCGTATTCGCCGACGAAATCGCCCCGCGGAGGCCGGAATTCCCCGCCGGTACCTCGATCATCTCGATCGTCGATATCGCTCCTGGTATGCTTCCTATTCCCGTTCACCGAAGTTGCGGATTCCTTTCGACGAAATGGCCATAGACGAGCCTGGTGTGGCCGCTTCGCTGGTTGAAATGATACGCGAGGCTGCGCACGCCGACGGACCCTGACGCCTCGAAAATCTCTTTGACAATCCCATGGACCGGGCGCATAGTAATGTTGGGGGGAGGAGAAGCTATGGCGACGGAAAAGAAATCGGCCGGCAGGAAAGACGAAAAGCCGAAGGTTCCGCGTGTGCGGAAGTCCGTGAAGAAGGTCACCTTCACCTACGACAATCCAGGAGCGAAGTCCGTTTCGTTGACCGGAACATTCTGTCACTGGAAGCTGGACGCATATCCGCTCGAGAAAGATGAAAACGGTGTATGGAAAATTTCCGTTTCGTTGCCCGCGGGTCGGCACGAGTACCGCTTCATTGTCGACGGTGAGTGGACCAACGACCCCCGTTGCTCGGAGGTCGTCAGCAATGAGTTCGGCAGCGAAAATTGCGTCTTCTCGGTGGATTGACCGAAGCTACTCGATTTTCAACGTGGACGAGTTTCTGAAAGTGTGCCGTGTTCGGAAATCCTTGGCGGATTTGTTATACGCGAATATGTAGTTCATCGTCTTCTGCCCGGCATCAAGAAAATCTGCGCGGTTTATGGCTATTTCCAGAGTAGTCTTACCATTTGACTCCCCAACGGCCTGCGCAATCGGCGTCTCCCCTGAGAACTCCGAGTGTGTGTGAAACCGGCCCTTTTGTACGGTGATCTCCGGTTTCCCGTTTGTGTCAACGTATCCCATGAAGATTGTGGCGCCGTTCATCACCGAAGAGCCGAGACCCAGCGCAACCCACCCATCGCCAGGAGCCGTAATCGCCATGTAGATCCGGTCCGGGGTGACTTGTGATGAGATCACCACGCCGTTGTCGGTGTACGTCTGTGCGTACTCAGACGGCTCGACAGTTCCATCGACCTTCGGGACGATGTTCTGCGCGAAAGCCGCCACACCCGCAGCGAGGATTGAAACTACCACGAGAAGCGAGATTCTTTTTCCCATCCTGTTCCTTCCTTAACGACGCGTGACGAAGATAGCCATGATTACCCACAAGCGTCCACAACCAGCGCTCGCCTGCGCAATCCGAGTTGACCATTACCGGAGCAATTCAGTAGGTTTTAGTGTCTCCGAGCTCGCGTGCTCGGCGTCCTGCCAACGCGGGAGACGCGGGTACCGGGGCAAATGGCGAAGGAGGCCACCTGATGAGAAGACTTTCGGTTGGTTTTGTTGCGCTTTTTCTTCTGGCCGGGCTTACCGGCGGCTTGTGGGCGCAGTCGGTGCGGGTTGCAACAGCCGGCGGGGTCAGCTACCTGACTGATGCGAATGGAATGACTCTCTACTATTTCACAAAGGACGTTGCAGGAAGCAGCGTCTGCACCGGAGGATGTCTGGGGGCATGGCCGGTGTACTATGCGCCGAACCTGAGTGCTTCCAGCCAGCTCATGGCGTCGGACTTCGGCACGATCACTCGCGGAGACGGAAGCAAACAGACCACCTACATGGGGTGGCCGTTGTACTACTTTTCGGGCGACAAGAATCCGGGTGACATGAACGGGGAGAACTTTCACGGTATCTGGTTCGTCGAAAAGGTGCCCGCATATTCGGTGATGATCGGAACCTCAGCGACCCTTGGCAACTATCTCACCGACGCCCAGGGGATGGCCCTCTACTATTTCACGAAAGACTCGGCAGACAAGAGCGTCTGCGAAGGAAACTGCATCAAAGCCTGGCCGGCGTTTTACGCGCAGAGCATTGTGGCGCCCAGCGGAGTCAACGCATCGGATTTCGGCACAATTACCCGTCCCGATGGTTCCATGCAGACCACCTACAAAGGCTACCCGCTCTACTACTGGGTAAAAGACAAGGCACGGGGTGAGACTACGGGGCAGGACGTGGGGAAAGTCTGGTTTGTGATCGACCCGGCAAAATTCAAACCGGCAATGTAGAAGTAGTTCCTACTGCAGAAACGCTGTCCGCCGGATGAAACCCAGATAGCGGCTCGAAACGTACATGATCGGCTTGACCGCGGTAACAAAATCGCGCGAAAGGCGTTCAAGCGCATATTCGAGCGACGGGTTCATCCCGGCGGGCTGCTTCAGTGCTTCCCGATAATAGTAGCTGCCACAGTCAGCGATTTCTTTTCGGCTCTTTGCACGAAACCACGCTCCAGGAAGCAACTGCTGCACGTCCACGTAGTCGGCGAAGACTCCCAGCAGAAAAAGGCAGATGTCGCCGATGCGCATGCATGAGAGTGCGCGCTGTGTGGTGTTGACCCTGCGGCTGTACTGGATCAGGTTCTCGATATCGAAGTCGTCAACCTGCATCTTCTCGAGGATGTTCGGTTTCACGTTCAGATAGAGCGTGGTTTTGTCGATTCGGACAAATGACGAGAGCAGGTCGGCGAGATAGTAACGAACGGTTCGGTCGTCCAGAAGAGCGAGCACCGTGCCGGTATCGAAGACTACCACGCTGTACCGGTTCTCCCTTTCGAAAGTGAACGTATGCTTCCGCAAATCCTGTCGTGTCCTGTTCAACAGCACCGAGAAGAACAACCTTGCAGATACGTCCAGGAGGTGCTGCGGCCCATCCATGAGACTGTGAAACAGCCGCTCGTCGCAGAGCATCGTTTCGAGCAACTCCGGGTCTTCTCTCATCGACCGCATGAGTCGATCAGATCCGCCGTTCTCTTTCGTTTCCGGTGCGAGCACTCCGATTACAAAGGCAAGATCCGACGTCCGCCAGAACGAACCCTGGTCTCCGCGCTGCTGATCGTGCATCATACATGAGTAATCTACCCCATCTTTGGCGTCGTGGCACGTCGATCGATTCAAGTCCTTCTAAAAATTTCTGTCGTGCGTAATCCATGTCGTTGCAAGTCGAGAATGAATGCCGTACGATGAACGGTCTTGCGGCCGCGGCCGGAAAGGATCATATCGCTATGAACCGACGTCTCTCACTTTTTCTCCGATTTCTACGACTGGGATTCTTTACGATTGGCGGGGGTTACGCCATGGTTCCGCTTATAGAGCGCGAGGTTGTCGACGATTCGCACTGGCTGACCCGTGAAGACTATTACAAGACAATCCTCTTGACGCAATCGGTTCCCGGTCCCATCGCGGTTAACACCGCTTTTGTCGTGGGTAGACAGATCGCGGGTCTTTCCGGTGGCCTCGTTTCCGCTTCCGGCGTGGTTCTCCCTTCATTTGCGATCATTCTTGTCATTGCGATAAACTTTGCATCTTTTCACAATGTGCCTGTCGTCGAGGCTGTCTTCCGCGGAATACGGACGGCCGTAGTCGCCCTCATCGCCGCCGCGGGGGTGAGACTGGCCCGCGAACGGATCGAGCTTTTTACCTTTGTGCTGGCCGCTGCAGGGCTCGCGGCAATCCTCTTTCTGAATGTGAGCCCGTTTCTGTTGGTGCTGGCATTCATAGCCGCCGGAATAAGTCGCGCGTACATCCGGCAGCGCAGATCGGGCGGTACATCTTCGCGCGATACCGGCAATCCTGCCGACGGCAATCCTGCCGACGGGCAGTCGGAGCCCGAGGACGGCGCCCCATGATGATACTGTTGCAGCTTTTCGTTTCATTTCTCAAGATCGGGCTTTTCAGTTTTGGCGGCGGGTACGCAATGCTGCCGCTGATACAGGACGAAATTGTACGTCTTCACGGGTGGGTCACGCAGGCCAACTTTGTCGACATTATTGCAATCGCCCAGATAACGCCGGGACCGATTGCCGTCAATAGCGCAACCTTTGTCGGCTACCACGTGGCAGGAGTCCCGGGTGCAGTCATAGCAACGTTCGCGGTAGTATCGGGACCGCTCGTACTGGCGGCTATTGTCGTACGCCTTGCGGACCGGTTCTCAAGCTCCTACCTCGTGCAGGGAGCGCTCACGGGGCTGCGTCCGGCGCTTCTTGCCCTCATCGCCTATTCCGCGATTTCGATCGCGAGGACCTCCTTCACCGGTGTTGTCACCGTTCTCGTCGGGGTGGGCGCGTTTGCGCTGCTGATTTTCACGCGGGTCCATCCACTGATCATTCTCGGCGCCACCGCATTGATAGGAGGTCTGTTTCTGGGCGGGTGACCGAGACATAGGCCCCGCCGAGCTCCCGGGCGAATCGCTTCATTGGAGTATTCCACGGCAGCCCACGGCGCGGCTCCACGTCCGCCGTATCTACGCAGACCAGGATTAAGTTGCGCTCGCGGACGCGTCTCGAAAGGAAACGGAGCTCCTCGCGTTCGCTCGACAATCCTGGCAGGCGGACGTTTCCCTCTCCATCGGACAGCAGTACGATGAATCCTCGTCGAAACGGGGCCCTTCGACCTTCGCAGTCCATAACGTGAATCGCCTTCAGCAGGGCCGCGGCCAGAGGCGTCGCGCCGCCTCCGGAAAGCCGGGCCAGAGGTCGCGCGGCCAGTACTGAAGCAGCAGTCGGCGGCATCAGAATTCTTGCGCCGCGGTCCCGAAACGCGAGCAGCGCGACGCGGCTCTGGCTTCGCGTACGACGCGTGAGGATACGAACTGCGGCGAGCTTTGCCGCCGCGAGCTGAGCTCCGGTCGCCATGGAATCCGAGGCATCCACGAGAAGAATCACCAGATCGCCGGGGTCTCGTTTGTACCGGTAGTAACGAAGGTCCTCCCTTCGCAGCAGGCGATTTTCCCGCGGAGGTAGTGATCCTGGCGACACCTGTCCAGGGCAAGCTGAATCATCGTGATGTTTCGGGTTGCTGCCGCTGAGGCGCAGAGCCGTGTTGCGGAGCGAAGCTGCCACTGCCAGGCCGTTTTTTTTCGGCCCGGAAACTGTGCGCACGCGCCTTCCGCCGCCGTCATCGGCTGCACTTTCGGCTTGCCGCCGGATCGCTCCCAAATTCCCGTTCCGGGCGGATCGATTCCCTGCGCGGGACCCTGCGGACTCGAGCGTGCGAAGCCGCTCCAGTACCAGCGCGCTCACCTCTTCGGCGTATTGCGCAACCCTTTCCCGGTCAGGCCCTTTGGGTTCTTTTTTTTTTGACCGAGAATCGGGAGCAGCAGAGTACCCGCTGCCGTAGATCCCGGCACCTCGACCTCCGTCAGCGTTCCATCCGCTTCTTCAAAATCATCGCTTCCCTCCTCGTGCCATTCCGCTCTGCCTTCGGTGGAGTCGCGCGCGATACCTTCGACCATCTTATCGACCTCGCTGACGTTCCCGGAATAGGGGCGAGTCTCGCCGGTTTCGATGCGGTGAGGAAGGACAAAACGGGCGGCCTCCATTACCATTGCGCGAGTGACCCAGGTGCGCTGCAGGAGTGCCGCGAACGCGCAGGAGGTGCGCGCAAGCGTGATGTCCGCGCGGTGACCTTTTACGCCGGCTCGGGTCGCGATCGAGACAATGAGCTCGAGCAGAGAGGCGGGTATACGGATGGAGGGCAGTCGCAGGCGCGCCTTCAGGATGCGGGCGGCGACAGCCGCATCCTGTCGATTCCAGAGTGCGGTCTGACGATCCGCTTTTCGATCGAAGCCGAGCCGCCTTTCGATGACCTTTTTCCGATCCGACGGATCGACGAGGCCCTTCACATCGACACAGAGTCCGAAACGATCGAGAAACTGTGGCCGCAATTCACCCTCTTCCGGGTTCATCGTTCCAATCAGCACGAAGCGAGACGGATGTTCGACCGAGACCCCATCTCTCTCCACGCGGTTGACGCCGGAGGAGGCAGCGTCCAGGAGCATATCGACCAGATGATCGGGAAAGAGGTTCACCTCGTCCACGTAGAGCAGTCCACGGTTTGCCTCTGCGAGGAGACCTGGAGAAAAGGTGACGTTCCCACTCGAAAGCGCTTTCTCGATCGACAGGGTCCCCACTAGCCGATCTTCGGTGGCATTAAGCGGCACCTCGACAAACGGCACGCGAATGTTCTCGACCGAAAGTCGTTCCCCCGCATCTACGCGTTCCCGGCATCGGAGATCCATCTTATCTGGATCGACCGGGTCGCAGTGGTAAGGGCACCCGGCGACCGCCGGGATGGGAGGCAGGAGCGCCGCAACGCCGCGCGCAGTCGTAGTCTTCGCAGTCCCTTTCTCGCCGCGGATCAGTACGCCGCCGATGAGCGGATCTACCGCGTTTAGAACGAGCGCGGATTTCAGGTCCTGCTGACCTACTATTGCGGAGAACGGAAAACCCTGTGGCATGACGCTACCAGCGTATGTGCGGCCCCACGGGATGTCAAGTGATCGGTGCCGGAAGTGCTTTGACACGGAGGCTCCACTTGGGTAGCATGTCAATTCTGTGAAGATACTAATATTGGGCGGGGGCGGCGTCGGCAGCAGAATTGCCGAGCAGCTGATCGCCGAGAACCACGACGTGGTCATCATCGAACGGGATCCCTCCCAGGCGGCCGTGCTTTCTCACCGGCTTGATTGCATGGTCCTCAACGACAGCGGGAATAGTCGCGAGGTCCTTCGACGCGGCGGTGCGGCAAAGGCAGACGTATTCATAGCCGTCACCGATTCGGACGAAGTGAACATGATTACCTGCGGCCTGGTCGCCTCAGAGTTCAAAATTCCGCTGAAAGTTGCACGAGTTCGGAATACCGAGTATACACAGACTCACCTCTCGCACACAGGTTTCTTCGGCGTTGATTTCCTGGTGAATCCGGAGGTCGAGGCCGCAAGTGAAATAGTGACCAGCGTTGAGCACGGCGCCCTGAGCGACGTCATAGTCTTCGATAATTCCGACTTGCAGATCAGAAGTACCACGGTATCCGCCGGCTCGCCCATCTGCGGGCGTCCGCTCGGAGAGGCGATGCGCGGCTTTGACGCCCCATTTCTCGTCGCGGCTGTGCTTCGCGGATCCGATTACCTCATACCGTCGGGCACCACAATCCTTCGCGAAAACGATCTGGTCTACGTCATCGGGACACAGGCGAATCTGGACCGTTTCTTCTCGGTAATGGGCAAACCGCGTCGCCCCATGAACAAGATAGTCATTGTCGGCGGCGGCAAGATCGGGTCGATGATCTGCGGTAATCTTCTCGAAGACGATTCCGAAGCAAAGGGCGTGGTGTCGCGGGTATTTCGCAAGCTGGTACGTCGGCGCGGACGCCAGGTGGTGGTTGTGGACCGTGACGTGGAGCGGTGCAAGGAGCTCTCACGGCGCTATCCGCGCGCCCTGGTCATCCACGCCGATATTTCCGACGAAGGGGTGTTCGAAGAGGAACAACTGGTCAACGCCGATCTCATCATCTGTACTACTCACAATCAGGAATTGAACATCGTTTCAGCCCTCTACGCGCGAACGCTCGGTATCGAGCGTTCGATAGTTCTCGTCGGCAACGCATCCTACGGAGTCGTCTGCTCCCGCCTCCTCATCGACGTGACGGTGAGTCTGCGCCAGGCCGTCGTAAACGCGGTTCTTCGGGTGATTCGCCAGGGGCTCATACTGAGCGTTCACAGTTTGTTCCACGGGAAGATCGAGGTACTCGAGTTCGAAGTTGCCGAAGGTTCTGCTGCGGACGGTCACCCGATTCGTGACATCCGTTTTCCGCGCGATTCGCTGCTCGTTTCCATCAGCCGCGACGGCACCGCCAACATTGCGCATGGAAATTCGGTGGTACAGAGCGGAGACAGCGTCGTGGTTATCGGCAAGTCGGAAGACTTTCAGCAGATCCGAAGCGTTTTCACCCGGTAACCCTATGAACTCGCGAATCGTAGTTCGGGCACTGTCGGCACTTCTTCTTATCGTCAGCGTTTCGATGATCCTTCCGATTCTGGTCGCTGTTCTCTCCGGCGAGCAGAACATGATAGTTCCATTTCTTATCCCTCTGCTGGCCGGCAGCGCCGCGGCGACGATAGGCATCCTGACTACCAGGAACCCGGCCGTCGCCATGGTTCCGCGCGACGGTTTTGCCATTGTGACCGGAAGCTGGATTCTTGCATCTGCTGTCGGCGCGGTTCCGTTCGTTCTCGCGCACGCGCTTCCGTCCTACACCGACGCGTTTTTTGAAACGATGTCCGGATTCACCACGACCGGAGCGTCGGTTATCGCGGACGTGGAGTCGCTTTCGCGCGCGATACTGTTCTGGCGATCGCTCACCCACTGGCTGGGCGGGATGGGGATCATCGTCCTGGCGGTTGCCGTATTTCCTCTGATCGGAATTCGGGCGTACCAGCTGGTGAAGGCCGAATCTCCCGGGCCGTCGGTCGAACGGATCACGCCTAGAATCGCCCGGACCGCGAAGATACTCTGGCTCATCTATGTCGGGCTGTCGGCACTCGAGACGATTCTGCTCATCATCGCCGGATTGAGTCCCTTCGACGCGATCACCCAGACGTTTGGAACAATGGCGACCGGTGGTTTTTCAACCAGAAATGCCTCAATCGGCGGATTCAATCTCCCCGCAGTAGAAATCATCATTACCGTATTCATGGTAAGCGCCGGGGCAAATTTCGCGCTCTATTATCAACTGCTGATCGGCCGATTTTCCTCTTTCCGGGCGGACACCGAGTTTAAGGCCTACATCGGGATATTCGTGGTCGCTTCCGCGATTGCCGCGCTATCGCTCGGCCTTCAATCGGGTGCTCCGGCAGGAGAGGCGATCCGACAATCCACTTTCCAGGTAGCCTCCATTCTGACGACGACCGGGTTCGCTACCACGGATTTCGACACATGGCCGTCGGTCGCGAAGATCGTTCTGCTCCTGATCATGTTCGTTGGAGGCTGTGCGGGCTCGACCGCCGGCGGCATCAAGGTGGTCCGCATCGTTACGCTGATGAAACAGGCAGTCAATGAGATGCGGTATGAAATCCACCCGCGAGCCGTATTCAGTCTCTCACTCAACGGCGTACCGTTGCGAAAGAACACGGTTTTCGGGATCGTCTCGTTCTTTTTCCTCTATATGCTGCTTGCACTTCTGACTACCGCGGTGGTTTCGTTTGCCGGGGTATCCGTCTCCGGAGCATTCACCACCGCTCTGGTCACCCTGGGCAACATCGGACCCGGTTTTGCAGAGGTTGGGCCGACGCACACATATGCGTTCTATCCGCCTGCGATCAAGTGGTTTCTGAGCTTCATCATGATGGTGGGACGTCTCGAGGTCTACACAGTGCTGATTCTCTTTCTTCCCCGCATCTGGCGCAAGTAACCGCTTCCCGGACCGTGGATTCCTCCCTGGCTACATAATTCCCGCGGCTCGAGAGGCAATATACCCTGTCACAGCCGCGCCGCCGGGCGGCCCCTGCGCCACGATTCTTCCCCTGTCGAGGCAGATAACTTCGTCCACGCCGTCGATGCCGAACAGCAAATGCGTGATAATGACGATCGAGCGTCCGTGGGCCGACGAGAAAAGAGCCGCCATCATCCTTTTGGCAGTCTGGCCGTCAAGTCCTTCGGTCGGCTCATCGAGGATGAGCACCGGTGCGGGTTTCAGCAGTGCTCTGGCGATTGCGATCCGTCGTCGCTGCCCTGCTGAGAGCATTCCGCCTGCCTCTCCGACGTCGGTGTCCAGACCGTTCGTGAGCCGACCCACGAGGTCGATGACCTGCGCAGTTGCGAGTGCCGCGGCGATTTGGTCGTCGCCCGCCGTTGGGTCACCGAGCACAAGGTTTTCGCGAATGGAAGTGTGAAACAGATGCGGATTCTGAGGCGCAAACGACAACCGTGTCCGGACGGCATCACTTCCTATCTCGCGCAGATCGACGCCCGACAGTTCGATGGTACCCACCTGATATTCCCAGAATCTGAGCAGGACATTGGCTACTGAGCTTTTTCCCGCGCCGGTAGCCCCGACAATCGCGATCTTCCGTCCCTGCGGGAGATCGAAGTCGATGCCGTCGAGCGCCCAGACGGTATCGGCCGCGTAGCGAAAACGGAGATTGCGGATTCGAATATCGGCACGTGACGGCGAGGCCGCCCCTTCCGGCCCGCCGTACGGAGCGCCGAAGGCTGCGGAGGTGACCGCCGGGTCGTTCGTTTTCGCGTCGAGGAGGGGCGGCTCCGCATCCACGAGTGCGAAAACTCGCCGACTCGCTGCAGCGATCTCCCCGAATCGGCGCGCCGCCTCGGGAAGAACCATCACCGGTTCGAAGCTTCCGACGACGAAGACCAGCAGCATTGCCATGGATTGTCCGTTCAAAGCCCCGGCGGCAACGAGCGGTATCGTTACAAGGAGCGAGAGCCAGAGGGCGCCGGTTACACAGAGTACCATGACGGCGTCCGAGACAGCCCACACGCGGCTCAGCCTTCGCTGGTGACCATCATGGTCACGGCTCAGCTCCCGGATCTTCTGCTCGTGATCGTCGACCGCCGCGAACGCAATCAGTTCTCCGAGCCCTTCGGTGTGCTCTACGACAGCCGTTCGCAGCGCGGCTGCCGACTCGATCAGCGCCTTCCCCGCGCACGAAGCCGCCGCGGCGACCGCGGCCGGAAGAAGCACTCCCGCAGCTGCAAGCAACGCGATATCCACGAGCGCAACCCCCGGACTGAAGTGGAGCAGAAATGCAAAGTACCCGGCGCTGCTCAAGAGCGCGACGATTGCCGGCAGGAGACCCCGAACGTAGAAGTCATCGAGCGTGTCGACATCGGCCCGCAAACGACTCAGGAGATCACCGCTGCGATATTCCGAAAGCCGAGCCGGCGCGACCGGTTCAATCCGCCGGTAGAGCCAGACTCGGAGTTCCGACAGCACCTTGAGAGTAGTGTTGTGATTCACCAACCGTTCCAGGTAGCGCCCGCCCGTCCGGGTCAGGGCCAGTGCACGGACTCCCGCCGCAGGAAGAGTGTAGTTGAAGGCGACCCCGGTGACTCCGGCGACGGCCATCGATGCGACGAACCAGCTCGAGAGCGCGAGAAGTCCCACGTTTGCCACAACTGTCAGCAGTGAAAGAAATACCCCGAGAATGACCCATTTCAGGTGAGGACGGAGAAGCGGGAGCAGACGCATCAGATTTTTCACAGCACTGCCTTGAAGCTCTCGACCATTCGAGAGTAGATGCCTCCGGAAGCGAGCAAAGCTTCAGGGGATCCGGACTCGGCGTTGCGCCCCTCGTCGAGAACGATGATCCTGTCGACCAGCCCAGTCGTGCCCGGCCGATGTGTCACGACAATCAGGGTTCGGCCGCTCGCGAGTTCCGCAATCCCGCGATAGACAAGTTCCTCGCTTTCCAAATCCAGGTGCGCTGCGGGCTCGTCGAGCAAAAGCAGCGGCGAATCCCGAAGAAACAGCCGCGCAAGGGCTAGTCGCTGGATCTGACCGCCGGAGAGCCCCCGGCCCCCATCGCCCACGCGAGTTTCGAACTTCTGCGGGAGTCGATCGATGAACTCATCGGCGAACGCTCGCCGCGCCGCAGCATGCACCTCCCGGTCCCCGGCATCACGGCGACCGAGGCGGATGTTGTCGGCGACGGTGCCGGCAAACAGTGTCGGTCGTTGCGGCATCCAGGAAATCGAAGCCAGCCATTGTCGGGTGTCCCAGGCGGCGATCTCTCTGCCGCCCACGCGGATCGAACCGGAATCCGGGTCCACGAACCGCAGCAGCAACGCGAAAAGCGTGCTTTTCCCCACTCCGCTCTGTCCGAATATGGCCAATCTTTCACCCTCGGAGACGGTGAAGCTCAGGTCCGAAAACACGGGCCGCCGCCCGTCCGCCGCGTCGGTGTAGGCGAAGGTGACATCCGACAGCTCGATCCCACCGGCGCATGGGACATAGCCGGACGTGGACACCGCATGCCGATTGTGTGCTTCCTGGTCCTCCTCCAGAACTTCCACAATCCGCTCTGCAGCGGCGGCCGCGGTCATCCTTGCGTGGTAGTGGAGCCCCATTGTTCGAAGCGGCTGGTAGAACTCCGGGGCAATCAGGAGAATAAAGTAGGCGCGATGAAAATCGAGCTGGCCGGCGAGCAGCCGAAATCCGGCGGTGACTGCGACCAACGCTATGCTCACCGTTGTTATGAGCTCGAGCATCAACGATGAGACGAACGCGATTTTGACTACGCCCAGTGTTGCCAGCCGGTGCTCGTCGGAAATGCGTGCAATCACGCCTGCTTCGCGCCTGGCAGCCCCGAAGGCTTTGAGAGTCGCGATTCCTGAAAGCGCATCGAGAAAGTG
>DATKUF010000076.1:0-4438 GCA_035530755.1 Spirochaetia bacterium
GTGTACACGTGTCCTCGTTGCAGCGGCACCGTGATTTCCCACACCCCATCGTGCCGGACATCCTTCATCCGATAGCTGTTCGCCTTCCAGTCGTTGAAATCACCGACGAGAGAGACAGTGGCGGCTTCCGGCGCAGCGAGCCGAAAGGTCACTGTCACCGTGTCGGGCATGCTCGCAATTGGAGCGCCTTCCCCGCCCGGGGACCGTGCGTACCCCACCCCGAGCAGAAAACCGACAACCAGAACTGCGGCGGGCAATGCGACCTGCAACATCCGTCGAGCTCCAACCGGGAGCGCACTCCAGGCGCGGACAGGATTACCGGTTTTCCGGGAGCGCACCGGGGACCGGCCTTCGATCGCGCCCATAATGCGGCCTTCAAGACCGAAGGGCGCCTTGTCGCGGGTGACATCTTTTATGCCGGCCTGCGCACGCACGTCACGATCAACGAGACGCGAGAAGACCGAGATGCGGGGAAACAGGGCGGGATTCCGGGCCTCGCTTTCTCTCAGTTGCGCCATTTCCGTGTCGGAAAGCGGTTCGCCGGCGGCCCATTTGTCGATGAGGGTCCGGAGCTGTCGGTCCATGTCCATCCTTCTACCCATACATACTACCATTTCCCGTACTCGGTTGCATCATCCACGATTTTATCTCTAATCCGGCCGCAGCAGCGAGTCGCGCAATCTCTTCCGCGCGCGGAACAGACGCGATTTCACGTTCTCCGAAGAAAGCCCGAGTAGGTCCCCGGTCTCTTCCACCGACATCTCCTCGAGGTAGTAGAGAACAGCCGCATCGCGAAGTCGGGGCGGAAGACGGAGAACCTCCGCTCGCACCGCGGCCGCATCTTCACGTAGAATCAGACTCTTCTGCGGATCGATCCCGCGAGTTGCCGGAAGAGTTTCCAGGTCGAACGGCGTTTCCTGCTTCAGGCGGCGAGTGCGTCGTGCACCACTTGTTTTCAGATAATTAGTCGCGATCGTGTAGAGCCACGGCAGGAATTTTGCGTCGGTGCGGAATTTGGGGAGAAATCGGAACGCACGCAGAAACACCTCCTGCGTCGCATCGGCTGCATCGTCCCGGTTCCCGAGATGGAATGTCGAAAGGCGGAAGATGATGTCCTGGTAGCGGGTAACCAGCAGACGAAAGTCGGCAGTCCTGCCCTCCAGCACCGAGGCTACGATATCGAGGTCGGTGCGTTCGTGAATCAAACCGTCCGTGCTGTCCGTCGCGTTACCCGAACGCTTCAGCCCGGTTGCCCGGTTTCGTGGGCCCGCAGCTGCTCGGCGGCTCGAATGATGATCTGCGCAACCTCCTGGGGCTCAAGATGTTCCGTGTTAACGATGAGGTCCACGAACTCATATTTATTGTTGTCTAGCCCGTACAGCTTGAGGTACCGCTCGTGGTCGCTGCGGTCGCGGGCCAGAGTCTCCTGGAGCACCGATTCGACTAGCCCGTTGTCCCGCTGCTGGATTCTCGCAGCACGGACTTCAATCGGGGCGGTGAGATAGACTTTGAGATCTGCGTTCTCGAGGAGCCACACCGCCAGGCGCGATCCGAGGACACACTCGTCCACTTCGTTCGCCATTTCAATCTGGCGGCGGTCCAGGTAGAGGTCCCACGAAGAATCAGTCTGGGCGAGCCGACAAAGTTCCATGAAATCCATGCTTCTTTCGACCGCGATCTGCTTGAAGGTATAGTTGATCATCTTGATCCCAAGACGCTCAGCAACCAGCCGGCTTACCGTGGTGTTTCCGCATCCGCTTTTGCCCGAAATTCCTATTTTCAGTGGTTTTCCCATTGCCGGCCCCAACCTACTCTACGTTCCGGAGCTGCTCGCGTATGTTTTCCAAAGCGTCCTTGATTTCGATTCCGCATTGGTTTATTTCCACGATCGTGCTCTTGGAACCGGTTGTATTGATTTCGCGGTTCAACTCCTGGCAGATGAAATCAAGCTTCTTGCCTACGCCTTTGCCCTGCTCTCCGTCGGTGAGGGTTTGGCGGAACGCATTGATGTGAGTTTTCATCCGCACAATCTCCTCGTTGATGGAGTAACGGACCAGAAGAACCGCCGCCTCGGTGTACAGACGATTTTCATCAACCTTGTCTCCCATGACCTCTTCGAATCGAGCACGGAGCGAGCTCTTGATTTGCTCCTCGAGGGTCGGTGCGAGCCTTTCGATCGTGTCCACCTGAGCAGCAATGCGGGACAGTTGGCTGTCTATATCCGCTCGAGTCGACTCCCCTTCGCGGGAACGGCTTGAATCGAACTCGCCGAAAGTCGTCCGAAGTAACGGTTCAATGAGCCGCCAGTATTCTTCCGTGTCACGCCTTCTGTCTACCGTGAGAATTCCATCGAGCTGCAGCAGGAGTGGAAGGCTGATCTCGCTCTTCGCGCCGCTCAGGGCCGCGAGTTCCCGCAGCGCGGAAAGATACCCCTGGACTGCGCCGCGGTCAAGATGCACCTCGGCATCCTCCCGCAGGTCACGGACTTTCAGGTAGACTTCGATGCGGCCGCGAATTGCGTTCAACGCGACGAAGTCCCTGATACGCTGTTCCACGGGACCAATCGCCGAGGGCACATTGACTACCACGTCGAGGTAGCGGTTGTTGTAGGATTTGATTTCGAGGCTCAACTGCACCCGCTCATCCTGGTACTCTCCGTAGCCGAAACCCGTCATGCTCTTCATAGGTTATGGTCGACCTCCCCGTCCCTTCCCGAAATCCCGGTAAGAAGCGCGCGACCGAGTTTCCAGTTGTCCCCGGCTCCCATGGTCACGAATATATCGCCGTTTCTCAATTCCCCAACAAGGGAGGGAAGCGCGTCAAGCGGCTCGGGAAAGTAACGCACATTCGGCCGATTACGCCGGATTTCTGCGGCCAGATCCTCTCCGGTCACTGAGCCGGCCGCCTCGCGCGCAGATGCGTATATCCTGTGCGTGATCACCAGATCCGCCGCGGCGAACGCACGTCCGAACTGCTCCAGAAGAGCTTCTGTCCGCGAGTAGGTGTGCGACATGAAATCCACGACGATTCGCCGGCCGGGATAGAATGCCGCGATACCTTCAAGCGTCTTTGCGATGGCGGTCGGATGGTGACCGTAGTCGTCAATGACAAGGATCCCGGATACCTCCCCTACAATTTCGCATCGCCGCCGCGATCCACGAAAATCGGCGAGGGCCCGTCGGATTGTCCCGGCTGTCCGCTCGGACATCGATTCCGATGAATCATTGCGTTCCATGTGCCGATCGGCCAATAGTTCTCGCGTCAGCGCGATCGCTGCTGTCGCGTTCAGGACATTGTGCCGGCCGGGAACATGAAGCTCGAGCGCGGCTCCGGCCGCCGGGATCCGGAACGAGATGGAACCCGGGGACTGCGCGATATGCTCGATTCGATAGAGTCCCTCGGCGGACTCTCCGTAAGGAATGCGCCGGATTCCAGGGCGTAGCCCGGCGACTCTTTCCGCGACGGTACTGGCCCCGGCGTCGTCCGCGCAGTAGATGAGTGCGCCGTCGTCGGGAAGCCGAAGGGCATACTCGACGAATGCCTGCGTGATGTCTTCGAGGTCGCGGAAATAGTCGAGGTGATCCGGTTCGACACTTGTCAACACGATATGGCGCGGGGAAAAGGCAAGAAAATGACGGCGGTACTCGCAGGTCTCGGCTACGAAAAAATCGAGCCCCCGAAAGAGGGTCGAACGTCCGCCAAACCCGGCCACTGCACTTCCTGCAAGAACGACGCCGGTGAGTTCCAGTTCCTTCACGATAATTCCGGTCATCGCCGTCGTGGTTGTTTTACCATGAACGCCGCTGATCCCGCTCGAAGGAATCCGCCGGGAGAGCTCGCCGAGCGCTTCGTTGTAGCTCGCAATCGGGATACCTCGCGCTTTTGCCGCGAGAAGCTCCGGATGGTCGTCGCGATTATAAGCGGCAGAATGGATCACGAGGCGGGTTGATTCGGGAAGGTTCTGCGACGCGAACCCTTCGGCGAAGGGAATTCTGAGTGAGTTCAGGATTTCGTCGGTATAAAAATGCTCTTCGGTATCCGAACCGGAAAGCCTGGCCCCCATCCGCTGCAGAATCTCCGCGAGCGCGCTCATGCCGGTTCCTTTTATACCGACCAGGTGCACGGACAATCCGGCGAAAGAGTGCGGAAACGCATTGTCGGACATGCGGAAATGATAGTCAAATGCGTTCGATTCGGCAATGCGGACCGAACAAGTTACCACTTTCCGGACGGCGGAAAATTTCGTATAACATCTTCATGGAATGGAAAGCAAGTCACATCCTGGTCAAAGACCGGAATCAGGCACAGGAACTTCTGAAGAGGCTGAAGCAGGGCGCCAACTTCGAATCACTCGCCCGGGAATATTCCACCTGTCCGAGCAAATCGCAAGGGGGCGATCTTGGATGGTTTGGGCCGGGCAAGATGGTGCGCGGCTTCG
>DATKUF010000077.1:0-9953 GCA_035530755.1 Spirochaetia bacterium
CCTCACCGGACCTCTATCTCCGGTCCCCCCGTTTGCTCACCCCCTACAAAAACCTGGAAGAAGGTGTTAGATTCTCAGCAAGAGGATCAGTCAAATGTTCAAGCCTTTCATCAGATCACTTGTAAATGCGGCGACAAGGGCGGCTCTCCCGCTTTTCGTCCTGCTCTTCTCTGCGAGCGCGCTTCTCTCGGCGCAGGCCGCGCAGGCTCTTCAGGTGTTCCCGCTCGCCGGCACGGTGGCCGACGACCACCCGGCGGCCGCGAACCCGGCCCCGGCTCTCCCCCCGGTCGAAACAGCCAGTCTGTACCCGATGGGAAATGGAAGCCGGGTGGTACTGGAGAACCGCCACTACGAAGGCAAACTTTTCGTGGAAGCATACGGCGTCACAATCTCCGGGGTTCCGGGGTCCACCATAGACGGGGACATCTACGTGCTGGCCAACGGTTTCACCCTGAAGAACGTAATGGTGGACGGCAAAGTCACCATTCTCGGCAACGGTGCCGATCTGACGGGTTGTGAACTCAAAGGCGGCGTAGATTCCCGCGGAAGCGGCAACAAATGGTGAGACGCTGATTCTGACCGGCGGCACATGGCCGTCGCTTAACCCGACGGGATCCAGAACGACAATTTCAGCCAACGCCCGCAAACGGCACGAGAGCCGATAGTCGCCGTTCAGGGTCTGACGGAAAAACGTGACAAATACGGGTTGACTGACTGGTCAGTCATTTTGTATTATTGACGCGTGAAACGAAACAGCAGGGGCGCGCGCGATGACAGAAGAGACCAGATCGTGGCGGCCGCCCTGGTGGTGTTTCGCCAGAAGGGGTTTTCCGCTACGCGCGTGGAGGACATCAGCAAAGCTGCAGGAATTGCGAAAGGCACCTGCTACCTTTACTTCAAGTCCAGAAACGAGATCGCAGAGGCGATTCTCGAAACGGTTGTCCAACGTTATCTTGCCAGGGCGCGGGAACTCGTGCCGCCGGACGGAAGCGGTCCGGCAGATACGGTCCGACTCCTCACGAACGAGATTCGATCACTCACCCGGGAGGCGGGTGAACAGATCTCACTCATTCCCGTGCTGTTTTCGGTATTGGTCGAACGCCTCGTCTCCGGCGACAGCGAACTTCCTCGCCGGCTCGGCGAGGCTTTTTCCAGCCTCGCCGGCGCGTGGAGCGAGATACTCGCCGCAACGGGATATCCTGATTCGCTTCAGTTCGCGAGAACCGTTGTCAGCATGCTCGACGGCATCATTCTTCATGCAGCGCTCTTCGACGACCCGCTGGTCGAATTGAACCGGTCCGCGGAGACACTCTGCGGTCTTTTGGAAAAAGGTATTTTAGGAGGGATCGGATGATATATGCTGATTCGGGGAAATCGATTCCCCAACGATTACTCGTGCAGCTTCTGGAGACTGTGCTCCTGGCTGTGGCGATCTTTCTGGTTTTTCGAGTCGACGGAAATCCGGTCCGGCACATGCTGCTCGTCAGCTGCTTCATAGTGGTCTATCTTCGCCTTACGGTGACGATTTTCTATTTGCTGAAAAGGTCGATGGGATGGAAAGAGGCAATATCGATTCCTTTTGCGTTCGCTCTCTACTACCTGGGGTTCGCGCTGCTCGGAAGAGGCAGCATGAATCCAATTGGTGGCATGGAAGCTGTCGGCACCGCACTTTTTGTCATCGGTTCCGCGGTAAACACACTGTCGGAACTGCTCCGCAATCGCTGGAAGAAGAACCCGGAGAATCGGGGAAAACTCTATACCGGCGGCCTGTTCAAGTACTCGATGCATGTGAACTACTTCGGGGACCTTGTGTGGGTGCTCGGTCTGGCGCTCATCACCTCCAACTGGTGGTCGCTACTCATCCCGGCGCTGTTATTCTGCTTCTTCGCATTCTACAATGCGCCGATGCTCGATCGACATCTGGCTGAGAAGTACGGCGAAGAGTTTACCAGGTATCAGGCCCGAACCGCCAGAATAGTGCCGTTCATCTTCTGAGCGACCTATGCACCGCCCAATCACCCCAGTCGGAGTATCGAGTCGTGCAACAGGCCGTTGGTCGCAAGGGCCGATGTGCCGGTCCATGCTTCGGTCCCGTCAATCGAGCTGAACCGCCCGCCCGCCTCGCTGATGATCGGTCCGAGCGGCGCGATGTCCCACAACGCCATGACCGGATCGAGCATGACCTCGGCTCTTCCGGTCGCAACGAGCAGGTATCCGTACCCATCGGCCCAGGTTCGAGCGGAGAAGACCCGGCCCAGCAGTTTTTCTGCCAGGACCGGGTGGTGCCGATACAGATCCGCGAAATCGGTGCTGTGTACGCGAGCCTTTTCGATTTCACCGACTCCGCTGACCCGACACGGAACACCGTTCCGGGTGCATCCGCCGCCGACGGAGGCGGAAACCGTCTCCTCGAGCACCGGATTGTGAATGAGACCGACTACCGGTTCCTCGTCGATAAGCAGCGCGAGAAGGGTCGTAAAGAGGGGGACTCCGTGGACGAATGCTTTGGTGCCGTCTATTGGATCAACTATCCATCGAAAACGACGCTTCTCACGCGGTAGCGCGGCGTCCTGCAGCGGCTCGCCGTGGCTGCCGATTGTGCCGAACTCTTCACCCGTGATCAGGTGATCCGGAAATCGATCTGCAATCGCTCGCCTGATGAACTGCTCGGTTTCCCGGTCTGCCCTGGTTACCGGAGTCAAGTCGGCCTTCGTCTCCACCTCAACGCCCGATCGAAAGTACTTCAGACTTATCCGTCCGGCCTCGCGGGCCACATCCTCGGCGAAGCTCCGGAATCCCAGAAGATCGGGTTGCGGGGGCAGTGAACTCACATCTTTGTCCTTTTTTTGTTTCCCGGCGGTTGCCGGCGTCAGAGCGATCCGCCGCGCCCGGTCCGGACGACGGCGGCTTCGACAGGGATCCGGCGGCTATAATCGGTCGCGGAACTCCCGGGCAGCGTCCCTTTTCTGATCGCGCGCCTTTATTGCCTCGCGCTTATCGTACATCTTCTTTCCTTTGCAGATCCCGAGCTCCAGCTTGACCAGCCCTCGCTTCAGATAGACCCTCAACGGAATGAGCGTAAAACCTTTTTCGTCGACACGCCGCCGCATTCGCTTGATCTCCTGGCGATGAACAAGCAGCTTTCGCTCGCGGTCCGGATCGTGATTGAAGATATTTCCAAACGGATAGACCGATACGTGCAGACCGATCACCCACAACTCATCGTCCTTGATCCTGGCGTACGAGTCCGAAAAGGATAATCGGTTGTCTTTGATCGACTTGACCTCGGTTCCCTGCAGCTCGATTCCGCACTCGATCGTATCGTCGACGTGGTAGTCGTAAAATGCTTTCTTGTTGCTTCCGAGAACTTTCACGCCCTCGGGAGCACTCAGATCCTTTGCCATGATGCTACTTCCGTACTATTACGAGCCTGAAACCGAGGTAGGGTGTACACCAGTCAGGAGGGAGCGACCCGCGGGTTGCCGCGCTGAGAACGTCGGACCTGTTCGCGAAACTCCCCCCCTTCACCGTCCGATGTGCCGCCGGAAGCAGAGCGGCGGCGGGATCGGAAATAGCAATTCCTTCCGCGGGGCTGTCGCCTTGTGCAGATCGGAGCGCGAGAGCGGGCGCAGCGGGACGATACCAGCTGGCCGTCCATTCCCACACGTTGCCGAGCATATCGCGCAGCCCGTAGGTCCCGGCATTGCCCGTGCCTATCGGTTGCGGCGCCTGTCCGGCGGCGGGGTAGGTGTCCTGGAAGACTCCTTCCTGAGGGGTGGTGTCGTTGAGCCTGGCAGCGTACTCCCATTCAGCCTCGGTAGGAAGTCGCACTTCAAAACCGGAAAGGGACCCCGGCAGCCGCGTCGTGAGCCAATGGGCGAAGGCAACAGCCGCATCGTAGGAGACATCGGTCACCGGGAGCGCCGCGGTTCCCGGCGGAACCGCTCCGTTTCCGCTCCAGCCGGCAAGATAGTCGCTCGTCACCAGGCCGCGACCGGCCAGCTCCGCTCGCGAAGAGGGCAGCCACTGGGGATTTGCGGTCAGGAATCGGGCAAACATGGCGCGACTCGCTTCGGTTTCCATTACGTAGAAACTCCGGACCGAAATCTTGGCCGAAACGAGCAGTGGGTCCGTACTGGTCTGATTTGCATCTTCACGTCCCATAACGAACGTTCCGCCCGGAATGCCCACGAACGGGATCCCGTCAACATCCACCCGTGCGGGCCCGGCGAGCGCCGTGCGGCGTGTTTGCGCCTCAGTCAACCGCGTCTCGTCCCGGTATCGAGACAGATAAGTCCGGTACCAATCTGATTGGACAAGCCGGGCGGAAGCGTCGGAAGGCAGCACAACCGAGAGCCAGAGCGGAAAACCGGGAGAATTCTTCTCAAGTTGTATTATTTTCTGAAACATACTCGCGAGTTGCAGTGGTCCTGTCACCTGAGCGGCCGAATCGTCGAGCGCCTGCGCGTTGACAAAGTCACGTAGCAACGAAGGGCTCTGAGCCTGTGTGAGCGCCGCGGCGAGGAGGTCCTTCGCTTTTCCCGGAACAGCGGGTGAGCTTTCTTTTCCTGCGTAAAGGTCGTGTACCGCCTCCGTCAGCACCGGCGGAAACTGGTACTGGCTGTGGGCCTCGCCAATCAGCGCCCAGGAGGCATATTTCGCCGCGGCGTTCTTTCTGAGGTCGTCACCGGAGGCAAGCGCGAGTGAAACATTCATTCGCACCCTCGCGGGAGCGAAAAGCGTGCCGAACAGGCGCCCGGGAACCGTGCTCTTCTCGGTATAATCGGAGAAGTAGGGCTTGGAGATAGTGATGTCGTGCGAGCCGGCCGCCACGAAGGCAACGATCGGCGTCGCTCCAACCCGCACACCGTCAATGCGGACGGTGGCACCCTGGGGATTCGAGCGGATACTTACCTGTGCGCCGAACGCCCGGATGCCCGGAAACACAAGCGCGAAAAAGAGAATGAGGAGCAGGGCTCCACTGTACAGTATCGAAAGGTAGAGCCCCGGTTTCATCCCAAGGAACGGTCTGAGGACGACGCGTTCTTCCGATGCGGAATCCGATGCGACGATACCGTCCTGATTTCGCCGCGCTGATGCGGATGAGGGCTTTGACTTTGCCTTCTTTTTCATATGGGAAAATTATAAAATCTCCAGTCCCGCGTGTCAACGCGCGTGAGGTCGCGAGCATTTGGAGAACGACGCGACATGTTCGCCGGCTTCGACGCCCTGCGCGTCCAATCGGCAATTGCCGGGGCCGCCCGACACTTCCCACCGGAGCCAATTTGTGTTAGCTTCCAGAACCATGAATGAAAAAGCCGTATCCCGCCTCGATACGGTGCAAGAGCTGACCGAGGCATTTCTTACGTGGCGAAGGAAGCGGAAGCTTCAGCGCAAGGAAAAGCAGCGCAAAAAGAACCCGATACTTGACTGGGTCGAGGCTTTCCTCTGGGCGGCGCTGGTCGTCCTGCTCATCAACCAGTACCTGCTCCAGGCCTATCAGATTCCATCGGAATCCATGGTCGCGACGCTGCTTCCGCAGGATCGGATATTTGTCAACAAACTGATCTTCGGGCCGGAGCTCATTCCCGGCAAAATCAAGATGGCTGGTTTCGCCACCCCCAAACGGGCTCAGGTAATCATTTTCGAAAATCCGTCCTATATAAGTCGCGGCCCGGTATTCGACGTCGTACAGCGCGTTCTGTACATGCTGACACTTTCTCTTGTGGACATCGATCGCAACCCGCAGGGCGAACCTCGCGCACATTTCCTCATCAAGCGCGCCGTTGGCGTCGGCGGTGACCGCCTGCGAGTGGAAGACGGTTCGATGTCTTTCAAGCCGGAAGGCGAGGCGTCCTGGTTGCCGGAGTCAGATTTCAAGAAGCTCGCCGGGCTCGACTATACTACTCGCCGAATCCTCACTCCTGCCGATTACGGCGTCATCAAGGTTGCCGGCACGGCCGAAGGAATTCAGGAGGCCGGCCTTACGCTCACTTCGGCCGAGCAGAACGCCCTGACACAGTTGTCATCGATACCCTACGCCGACAGCCTCCAACTGGACAAGGAAAGGCTGAAGGTCCTCCTCGCAATAAGCCCACAGGATCGACGATTTGCGGCTCGGTACCAGTTCTATGTGATGGGTTGGTGGGTGCCTCCGAGGCACATATTCCCGATGGGCGACAACCGCGATAACTCCCGCGACGCGCGTTATTTCGGCCCGGTCGGCCTTGATCACGTGCTCGGCAAGGCGATGTTCCGGTACTGGCCGCCGTCACGAATCGGCCCTATCCGCTGAGATAGGGCCTGCTTCAGGGGAACCCATGTTCGGTTCGAGAGC
Organism: Spirochaetia bacterium; assembly: GCA_035530755.1. Taxonomy (GTDB): domain Bacteria; phylum Spirochaetota; class Spirochaetia; order DSM-27196; family DATKUC01; genus DATKUC01. Next base: position 6,338 of record DATKUF010000077.1, read on the forward strand.
CCGGGAATATACTTCCTACCGTGAAAGAAATACGTTCCACTCGTCCCTTTTTCGATTCATCCGATTTCTCGTTCTGCTCGTTGTCTGTTATCTTTTCGTCACTCACTTTCTCGTGAACTCACGCACAATTGATTCAGTTTCGATGGAACCCACGCTTCTGCCCGGCGACCGGATCATCACTACTTCGCTCAGTTACGGCCCCACGGTTCCATTGTCGAGCAATCATTTTCCCGGTCTCGCCAAACCGGCGCGAGGCGACCTCGTGGTTATCGCGACTCCCTACTATCGCAGGCCGCCGATTCTGTTGCGGATCGTCGATCCTGTCGTACGGTTCTTCACGCTGCAGCGGGTCACAGTCCTCCACGCGGCGAATCCCTGGGAACAACCCTACCTGGTGCGGCGGATCATAGGAGTTCCCGGCGACACGGTGAAAATGAAGGACTACAGCTTCTTTGTGCGGCCGCAGGGCGAATCATCCTTTGTGCCGGAGCTTCAGCTGGCATCCGGCGGCTACGAGGTTGGGCGGAAAGGTCTTCCGGCCGGGTGGAACGACGATTTGCCGTTTTCCGGCACGCTTCCCGAGACGACGCTCGGAAAGAACGACTACTTCGTCGCCGGTGACAATCGAGTCGAGTCGACCGATTCCCGTTATTTCGGGCCCGTCCCGACGTCGGCGATACGGGAGAAAGTGATCCTGAGGTACTTTCCATTTCGCCGCTTCGTCGTGCTGAAATAGGTGCGCGCCCCGCCCGGTGATGCCTCCGCAGCTATCTCGAATCCCCCAATCTTGACAGACGATCTAGCGGCATGCTACCGTTTTGACACTAATCATAACGTGTAGAGATTCTGACCTGATCCAGACGACAACAAACGAAAAGCAGCGATAGTGTGTTAAGGAGCGAATATGTCCGGCCACAGCAAATGGGCGACAATAAAACATAAGAAGGGCGCCGCGGATGCAAAACGCGGTCAGATGTTCACCAAGATCATTAAGGAAATGACCATTGCGGCCCGAATGGGAGGAGGCGACGCCGAGGCGAATCCGCGCCTTCGAACGGCTGTCCTGAAAGCACGGGCAGCGAACATGCCGAAAGAAAACATCGAACGGGCAATCAAGAAGGGCACCGGCGAACTCGAAGGCGTGAACTACGTGGAAATGACCTACGAGGGCTACGCTCCGGGCGGAGTCGCGATCATGATCAACTGCCTGACGGACAATAAGAACCGGACCGCAGCCGATGTGCGAAGCATGCTCTCGAAAAGCGGCGGAAACCTGGGGGAATCGGGCAGCGTTTCGTACCTGTTCGCCCGGAAGGGCCTCGTCTCCTACGACGGTGACAGGTACACCGAAGACCAGGTTCTGGAAAAAGCGCTCGAAGCAGGGGCAGAGGACGTGACCGCGAGCTCCGGAGTCATCGAGGTTACCACCTCCCCGGACGACTTCGAAACCGTCCTCACCGCCCTGGGAAAGACCGGACTCGAGCACGAAAGCGCTGAAATCGCGATGATTCCCGACACCTATATTTCTCTCGACAGCGAAGGTATTCGAAAGGTCCTGCGGATCGTCGAGCACCTCGAGGAACACGAAGACGTGCAGGAAGTCTATACGAATCTGGACATTCCCGACGACTTCGATCCGGACGCCGAGTGAGAAGCCGGTGGAGGCTTTCGCCACGTCAGCCGGATAGATGAAACGAATAATTGGAATCGACCCGGGGCTGGCGAACACCGGCTTCGGCATCCTTGATGTCGACGGGAGCCGCTACATCTACCGTCATCATGGAGTCATTTCCACCAGGAGCAGTGGAGGAGTCGGCGAACGACTCCTTCTCATTTATGATTCGCTCGTGGAAATCATTGAGAAATTTTCTCCCGTAGAGGCAGGAGTCGAAAGCCTCTACTTCGCGCGAAACATCACCAGCGCGATCCCGGTCGCACAGGCCCGCGGAATCGTTCTCCTCGCCCTCGAGCAGGCGCATGTCCACGCCGCAGAGTATCCACCGCAAGCAATCAAACAGGCGATTGTCGGAAGCGGCCGCGCCGAGAAACGCCAGGTCCAGGAGCTGGTGAGCGTGCTCCTTGGACTTTCGGAAATTCCACGGCCGGACCACGCGGCCGACGCGCTGGCAGCTGCAATCTGCCACGCGAATACCATGCAAGTTGTAAACGCGCTTACGCGAAAGCAGCGAGGGAATGGGCCCTTATGATCAATTCTATACGGGGCGAGGTGAGCGAGAAACGCGCAGGTATTATTCGCATCCTCACCGGCGGAATCGAATGGGACATCGAAACGAGCGCCGGATCACTCACATCGTTCCCCGATCCGGGAGAGCAGGCCCGCGCATTCATCTATCTACACCACCGTGATGACCAGATGCGACTCTTTGGTTTTGCGACTGAGAAGGAGCGCAATGCCTTTCTCGATCTCCTGAAGGTATCCGGCATTGGTCCGCGTCAGGCGGTGAAGATCCTTTCGCGCGTGAATCTCGAGCGGCTCGTCGCAAGCATCGATGCCGGGGACACCGATGCTCTTGCGGCGGTCCCCGGAGTAGGGCCGAAGACCGCCGGAAAGATAGTCCTGACTCTCAAGGGAAAGCTGTTTCTTGGGTTCCGTGGCGCAGCCGCCTCCGAAGACGCGACGGAGCTGGTAAACGGGCTCGTCGAGATGGGATTCGACCGCAGAAAAGCGGCCGATGCGGTTCACGAGGTCATTTCGACTCTGCGGGCGAGCGGGCTCACCGGCGATGAGCTCGAACGGGAAACCCTCCGGCAGTCCATCGTGCGGTTGGCATAGGCAGGCGGAACCGATGGGGCAGGACGACTTTCTGCAGAGTGAATCTCCGCACGAGGACGACGCGGACGATATGCGCCTGCGCCCGGAACGGCTTACCGATTTTCAGGGTCAGGAGGCGCTCAAGAAGAATCTTTCGGTGTTCATAGAAGCCGCCCGGCAGCGTGGAGAGAGTCTCGATCACCTGTTTCTGAACGGACCGCCCGGACTCGGCAAGACGACGCTTGCGGGAATAATGTCGAAGGAGATGGGAGCAGAGTTCAAAGTGACTTCGGCACCGGCCCTGGACAAACCCAAGGATCTGGCCGGGATCCTCACTTCGATCGCTGCCGGAAGCGTTTTCTTTATCGACGAGATTCACCGCTTGAAACCGGCGCTCGAAGAGATGCTCTACATCGCAATGGAAGATTTTGAGATTGACTGGGTAATCGGTCAGGGCCCGTCGGCGCGCACAATCCGCATCCCGATTCCTCATTTCACACTCGTCGGCGCTACCACCAAGGCTGGTCTCGTGTCGGGCCCGCTCTACAGTCGCTTCGGCATCACCGTGCGCCTCGAGTTCTATACGCTTGAAGAGATCGAGCTCATCATCAGGCGGTCCGCCCGCATCATGGATATCGAAATCGAGGAAAACGCAATTGAGCTCCTTGCCCGCTGCTCGCGCGGCACACCGCGGGTGGCCAACCGGCTTCTGCGCAGAGTCCGCGATTTCGCGCAGGTGCTCGGAGACGGAGTAATTCGCCGAACCGTCGTAACAGAAAGCATCAAACGGCTCGAAATCGACGAGCGCGGACTCGAAAGTCACGATCGGGAAATCCTCCGTAC
>DATKUF010000078.1:0-3638 GCA_035530755.1 Spirochaetia bacterium
GTGAAGAAACCACAACGCTGCTTACCTCCCGCGACTTCGGATTCAACCCTGATGTGAGGCCCTATGCTTACGATCCGCAGAAAGCCCGCCAGTTGCTCGGAGCGGCAGGATACCCGAACGGATTCACCGTCAAGATCGACGCGACAAGTGGACGATACATCAACGACAGCGCGGTGGTTCAGGCGATCGTCGGATATCTTGGAGAGGTCGGTGTCAAAGTTGAAATCAACACTCTGGAGTTCGGTGCGTTCAACGGAGCGCTATTTTCACACAAGACGTCACCGATGTATTTCGTCGGTTGGGGAAACCCGGTCTTTGATGCCTCCTACGTTTTCGACTTCATAACGGAGACCGGCAGTCTGCTTCGAACTATCCAGGATCCTGCAATCGACAGGCTGCTCAAAGGCGCAGACGCGACAACGGATACCGCGACTCGCGAGAGCCTTTACCACCAGGCGGTGGCGCTGATCAATGATGCCGCTCCTGCAATCTTTCTCTACAAGCAGCCGGTGATCTACGGAATGAGCCGTCGCCTTGACTGGCAGCCGCGATCCGACGAGTTCCTCTACATGTACGATGCGCGGCTGCGTTGAGCGCGCCGCAGGCTCGTGCTGATGAATCACAGTTTTTTCCCTGATGACGGTGAGCGTTTTACGCTCGGTCGGGTTGCGCTCGGAATCGAGCCGCCCGACCTGATCGTACGCGGCGGCCACTATCTCAATGTCTTTACTCGCGAAACTCTCCGGGGTGACATCTGGATCGGCGGCCGTTTCATTGCCAGGATCACCACAGACTCCTGCAAGTTTGACACGAAGGTAATCGACGTCGATGGGAAGTTTCTTGCTCCCGGTTTTGTCGAGGGACACATCCACGTCGAGAGCTCTCTCGTTGAGCCTACCCGGTTTGCCGAAGTGGCGCTGCGCTGCGGGGTGACCTCCGTGTTCACCGATTTCCACGAGGTGGGCGCCGTGGCCGGGCAGCCGGGCCTACGCGAAATGCTCGAGGCAATGCGCGAGACGGACGTGAAGGTCCTGTTCATGACGCCGATGGAGCTCCCTTTTCTTCCACAGATTCAGCACACACTCAGCACTCTGACGCAGGTTGAAGCGCTCACCCTTCTGCAGGAAGCGGACACGGTAGGGCTCGCAGAGGTCAACGGCCATGAGATCGCAAAGGCGCTCCGCGAGGGTCGGCCGAGTGATCTGTCGTTGCTGACACTCGCCACGCGGAATCGGCGGACGCCCGAAGGCCACCTTTTCTACACTCGCGGCGAGGAGCTTGACGCATGCCTGGCGGTTGGGCTGAGCTCGGACCACGAGCCGAGAAAACAGGATGAGGTCGCCGAGAAAATCAGGAAAGGCGTCTTCGTGATGCTTCGAAACGGCACGCTCGCCAGAGAGGTGGAGACGCTCATAGAGGTGATACCGCGCGAGGGTTTGCCGACAGAGAGAGTGGGGCTTGTCACCGATGATATCCTTGTGACCCACATGACGACGGATGGCTACATGCTCCACAAGGTGCGCACGGCGGTCCGGGCCGGGATACCTGTTGCCGATGCGCTTCGCATGGTGTCCTACAACGTCGCAGACCACTACAGACTGGGAGAGATGATCGGCGTGCTGCGCCCCGGAGCCTATGCCGACCTTCTGGTATTTGATTCTCCGGAATCGCTCAAGCTCGAACGGGTGATCGCCTCGGGCCGGCAGGTTGATGGTGACAAAAGCTCAGGCCTCGACGAAACGCCTATCGGGCATCGGTACTCTTCAAAGCTCATGCGAACGATCCATCGATCACCGATTACCGATGAAGATTTACGTTATCTCCCGGATGGCTATGTCGCCGACCGGGTCACCATCAGGGCGATCGAGCTCGAGCAGGCCACCCGATTCACGCACCTTGCGGATATAACGGTCCCCGTGCAGAACGGCGAGGTCGACCTGTCGGGGTCCGACGAGAACCTCTGTTTCCTCGTGTGCGCAAACAGGCGTGACGACGAACTCGTCGGAAGAGCCTTCCTGCGTAACTACGGTCTCCGCGAAGGGGGCATAGCCGTCAGCCAGGCGCACGATCACCACAGCATAGTCGCTCTCGGTAGCCGGAAAGCCGACGTCAAAATGGCTGCTAACCGGGTTATCGAGCTGCAGGGCGGCATCGTCATGGTCGAGCAGGGGAGAATCACCGCGGAACTGCCGCTATCGGTGGCGGGGCTCATGTCCGACCTCCCGATAGATGAAACCGAGGCAAGACTAAATGATATCGAGCGCAGACTGCGAGCCGGCGGAGTCGGCTGGTATCAGCCACTCTTCTTCCTTTTCTGGCTGGGAATGGAGGTCGCTCCCTACTTTCGTATCACGGATCGGGGACTCTTCGATACAGAAAAGGAAGAACTGGTGTCCTGCATCATAGAAAGAGGCGGCGGTGCTTAGGTTCGTAGTTCGCAGGATATTTCAGGGCATCATCACGATCCTCGTTATCGTGTCGGTGGTGTTCCTTGTGCTGAACCTTTCGGGCGACCCCATCCGCATGATGATTTCTCCAACTGCCTCCGCTCAAGAGGTCGAGGCAATGCGCACGGCATTCGGTTTCGACAAACCACTCGGTGCGCGCTACGTCGACTTTCTTTCGCAGATTTCCCGCCTCAAATTCGGGAGCTCGATTCGCACGCAGCAGCCCGCGCTCGAGATGGTCCTTCAGCGGCTTCCGGCAACCCTGCTTCTGGCATTCACGGCCCTCGCGCTGGCGACGTTGATTGGAGTCCCGCTCGGCATGCTGGCAGCCATTAAACGTGGGACTGCCGCCGACGCCACAGCCGTGCTGGTAAGCATGGCAGGACAGTCGATGCCGGTTTTCTGGATCGCGCTTCTGCTCATTTTCCTGTTCGGCGTACTGATTCCCGTTTTGCCGCCATCCGGCTACGGGACGGCGGCACACCTCGTGCTTCCGTGCATTTCAATTGCGCTTTTTCTCCTGGCAGGTATCGTCCGAATCACGAGAACAAGCACGCTTGAGGTGCTCTCGCAACCCTTTGTGACAGTAGTTCGATCGAAGGGCCTGTCGGAGCGTCTCGTACTGTTCAAGCACATACTTCGAAACGCCTCCATTCCGGTCATTACGCAGCTTTCTCTGCAGATGCGCTTCGTCATCGGCGGGTCTGTAGTGGTTGAGTCGGTATTCGGTTGGCCCGGCGTCGGCCAATTACTGGCTCAGGCGGCGTATGGACGTGACTACCCGGTTGTCATCGCCACAACTTTTTTTATCGCACTGTTTATCCTGGTATTCAGTATGATCCTCGATCTGGCCTACGGATTCATCGATCCAAGGGTGCGGGCATGGCGATAGTCGAGTTCCAAACCGCTGCACCTTCCCGGCGGTCAAGGTACTGGTCATCTCTGGTGCGCCGGCCTGTCGCGTTCGGGGCCCACATCGTATTTTCCCTCTCCGTTATTGCTGCGATCCTCGCGTCAGCGTATCCGATCGATCCCCTCAAACAGGACCTGATGAGCTCGTTGATGCCGCCGACCTTACAGGTCGATCACTTTCCGGGGAGCCAATCTACGCTGCCTGCGGTGATGGGGACAGATTCGCTCGGAAGGGACCTTGCTGCCCGTATCCTGCTGGCGATACGGATTTCGCTCACT
>DATKUF010000079.1:0-4007 GCA_035530755.1 Spirochaetia bacterium
GCGGCTGGAGCGCGGCGGTGCTGCCGATGCGGATCAGGCACTCGGCCCCGACGTTGATCAGCTCCTCGGCGGCTATCGCAGTCGACGGACAGCCCATCCCGGTGGAAGTCACCGAAACGCGAACGCCGTTGTACAATCCGGTGATCGTGCGGTGCTCGCGGTTGTTGGCGACCAGCTGCGGGTCTTTCAGATACTTCGCGACCCGGTCCGATCGGGCCGGATCACCGGGCAGCAGAACGTACTTACCGATCTCTCCGGGCTTTACGTGAATGTGGTACTGGCGTATGCCCTGAGTGGTTGCCTCTTTGTTGAGTGTTGCCATATTCCTTCCTTCTACCCTTTTGTTTCCCGTTGGATCACGTCGCAGACTAGAGGAGTCCGGCAGAAGTCATGAGTTGCCTCGCTTCCTCGCCGGCTTCAGCCCGTATCGCGGCCCGGTCTATCTTCAGTGCCTTTCTGTCCTTGACGAGCCACTCGCCCTCGACGAGCACGTCGGCGACGTCCGCTCCGGTGGCCGAGTAGACGATCATCGAATAGACGTTGCTTCTGCTTTTCACGTGAAGCGGGACCATCGCGCTCCTCGTCAGATCAAGAGTGATGATGTCCGCCCGCTTGCCGGTTTCCAGGCTGCCGATCTCGGCTTCCATCCGCAGCGCCTTTGCGCCCTCGATCGTCGCCATGCGAAGCGCATCCCGGGCGGGAAAAAAGGCCGCGTCGCCGGCGAGCTGCTTCTGAACGAGCGACCCGGTTTTGAGATCGCCCAGGAGATCAAGCGAGTTGTTGCTCTGCGCTCCGTCGGTTCCGATACCCACCGAAATGCCCTGTTCGAGCAGCTCCGCCAGCGGCATGTTTCCGGAGACCAGCTTCAGGTTGCTGACCGGATTGTAGGCGACCCCCACCTTGTGCGTGCGGAGTATTTTCATATCCGCGCTGTCCAGATGAACGCAGTGTGCGGCAAGGGCCGGACCGTCGAAAAGTCCGACGCTCGCAAGGTATGCCGTCGGGCTCATCCCGGTCTGCTTTCGGATATCGGTGTTTTCCTCTTCGGTCTCCGACAGGTGGATGTGAACAAGAACGCCGTACTGCCGGGCGATTGCGGCCGCCTGCAGAAGATCTTCGCGCGTGCAACTGTAGGGAGCATGAGGTCCCAGGCAGGGATAGACGCGCGTCGATTCCTCCCTGCCGCGGTAGAATTCGATGAACTCGCGCGCTCTGTCGAAGGGCTTATCCGATTCGGGGGTGCTCCCCGAAAAGATGGTGGGCGCCATGAAACAGCGGATGCCGGACTGCTCGGCAGCGCGGCCGACCGCCCGGGAAAAGAAATACTGATCGGCGCAGGTGGTGACGCCCGACTCGGCGAGCTCGAGGAATGACAGTGCCGCGCCGCGGTAGGCGGCCTGTTCGGTCAGGTGCTTTTCCGCAGGCCAGATGACCTTCTGCAACCAGTCCATCAGCCGCAGATCGTCGGCCATACTGCGGAAAAGCGGTGAAACCGAGTGGGTGTGCGCGTTTATGAGCCCCGGCATGAGGATCTTCCCGGACATGTCGATGAGCTCTCCTTCCGGAGCAATCGAATCGGCACTCCCGACGCGGGAGATCCTGCCGCCTTTGACGACGATGCTTCCGTTCGGATAGAAGCTGTCCGCATCGTCGAGGGTGACGATCGTCGCGCCGCGAAGCGTACAGGTAGCAGGTATTGTTTCACTCATCGGATTCTCCAAGCGATTCGGGGGCACGGCTCTTTCTTCCCACTGCCACGAGCACCACAAGGGTGACCACGTAGGGGAGCATCTGAACGAACTGCACCGGAATCTGGATGCCCAGAAGATTGAGCCGGACCGCCTGCGAAAACGCGAAGATCATACTCGCGCCGAAGGATCCGGCAGGATTCCAGCCGCCGAAGATGTTCGCGGCGAGCGCGATGAATCCGCGGCCGGCGGACATATCCTTCACAAACACGTTGTTCTGAGCGATGGAAAGATAGGCGCCGCCGAGCCCGGCAAGCATCCCGCTCACAATCACGCTGACGTACCGGTAGCGGGCAACCGATATTCCTGCAGCCCGCACTGCACGGGGATGATCGCCGAGCGCCCTCAGCCGCAGCCCGGGCCGGGTCTTGTACATGAGAAACCAGCTACCGATCACCACAAGGAGCATGATGTAGAGCAGAGGCGACTGATTGTGGAAAAGATCGCCGACGTAGGGGATGTTTTTCAAGAGCGGGACAGAGATCCGGTCAAGCGGCGTAACCTGTGCGGAGATCCCTTCGGTTTTCCAGATATAGCGCAGCAGCACCGTGGTGAGCCCCGAGGCGACAATGTTGATGCCGACGCCGCTGACCACCTGGTTGCCCTTGTACCGTATGCATACCACCGCGTGGACGAGCCCGATCGCCCCGCCGAAAAGCAGCGCAAACAGAACACCCATCCAACCGTTCCCGGTCAGATAGGACCCGAGGACTCCGCCAAAGGCCCCGACGAGCATCATGCCTTCCAGACCGATGTTGATGATGCCGCTTCGCTCCGAAATTGTGCCCCCGATCGCCGCCAGCGTGATGGGTATGGCCAGCTGGAAAGTCAGCGGGACGAGTGACCAGATGATCGCGACGTGAGAGAGCATCAGCGTCTACTCCTCACGTGAATCCGCAATCCCCGGATAATCCCGGGAGCTGCAACGAAGAGGATCACCAGTCCCTGGATGAAAACCACCAGGTCGGCCGAAATCTTCGTGCTGATATTCATGCGGAGCGCTCCCGATTCCAGCGCGCCGAACAGAAGGGCCGCCAGGAGGACCCCGAACGGATGGTTGCGACCGAGTACCGCGACCGCTATTCCCGTGAACCCGTACCCGGGGGAGAAATCGACAATGAAGCGCCCGTAGACACCGAGCACTTGCGTGATGCCCGCGAGCGAGGCTATCGCACCGCTTAAGCCCATCGATAGAACGATGCTCCGGAACCTGCTGATCCCTGCCGCCTCGGCGGCAAAAGCGTTTTCACCGGTCGCCCGGATTTCGAACCCGAGCGAGGTCTTCCAGAGCAGCCAGTAGACCAGGAGCACCGCGGCTATCGCGATGAACACCGCAGTGGTCAGTTGACTGCGCGGGATGAGCTCCCGGAGGGAGGCCGCCTGAGGAATCGTGTCGGTCTGCGCGACCGGGCCTTTGGCCTTGAACTGATAGTTGACCAGATAGGAGACAAGGAAGAGTGCCACGTAGTTGAGCATCACCGAGACGATGACTTCGTGGGTCTGAAAGCGTGCCTTGAGAAGGCCCGGAATCCCGCCCCACAGAAATCCGACCGCCATGCCGCCGAGCACCGCAATTGGAAGCAGAATGATCCGCGGAAGACCCGGCAACGCGAGCGCGACCAGTACTGCGGCAAGCGCGCCGAGGTACAGCTGCCCTTCACCGCCGATGTTGAACAGTCCGCAGCGGAACGCGAGCGCCACCGCAAGACCGGTGAATATGAGCGGCACCGTCTTTGTTGCGGTTCCGGCAAGCGCGTTCACGGAACCGAACGCTCCGCTCAGAAGCGCGAGGTAGGCGCGAAGCGGCGACACGCCGAGAAACGCCACAATTACCGCACCCACCAGAAGCGCGAGAACTACCGAAAGAAGCGAAATGCCGATCTCCCCGGCAACGCTCCGGAGCCTGCGGCTACTCTCCTTCTGCACTGTCCTGCGCTCCCTCTTTTCCGGCCATCAGAAGTCCGATCTCCTCGCGCGGAAACCTGTCCTTCGGTCGCATTCCCATAATCCGCCCCTCGTAGAGAACCGCGATACGGTCGCTCAACCGGGTTATCTCGGTCAGGTCGGCCGATATCAGAAGGATCGCCTTTCCCTCATCCTGCAACCGCAGAAGCAGTGAGTGCACGTAGTCGGTCGCGCCGATGTCCAACCCACGCGTAGGCTGCGCCGCCACCACCACCTCCGGATCGTGGCTGACCTCGCGGCTTATTATGACCTTCTGTTGATTCCCGCCCGACAGATAACGCATCCGTTGCTGTA
>DATKUF010000080.1:0-13508 GCA_035530755.1 Spirochaetia bacterium
GCCGCCGATCTGGATGCGGGGCTCGGATTTTTCTGTCATGCATTTGCCGATTCAGTATTGCAGGAACCGGGTACCTACAGAGATGCGCTTCGGGATCTCGCTCGCAGCCTCGCGGATTTGTCGACTGACGGTTCAGTATCCGGCGGAGGATTCATCGCGCTTGAACAGATGTACTCGCCGCACCAGGTTCCCTGGACGATATCCGGCGCCGAAGAGCTGCTTCGGGAAGTGTATCGGCAGACGTTGCATTCGAGTCCTGAATCGGTCCGCCCGTGCTACATTACCATCGACACAGGCCACGCAGGAGCGCAGCGCAGGTTCGTGCGTCCCGATCGGGAGCGGCTTGGCGGCCTGATCGCAGAGTATCGCGAAGGCAGAAGGGTCGATAACGTGTGGCTGGGACCGCGCAGGGCCTACGCGGTTTTCGATGAAGCAACAGACCATGAATCCGGTGATGACATCACCTGGATCGAGCAGATCGAGCGGGAAATGGGGATGTTCCCCTATCTGTTTGCGCACGAAAGGGACGGTGATCTCTACGCCTGGCTCGAGCGTCTGGGAAGATACTCACCGATCATTCACCTCCAGCAGACCTCCGGAAAGTCATCCGCACATTTGCCGTTCACTTTGGAGCACAACCGTAGCGGAATAATCACGGGTAACAAAGTACTCCAGGCTCTTGGTGTCTCCTGTTCCGGAGAATCTGTGGCAGGAATGCCGCCTGGCTGCGGTGAGATTTTCCTGACGATCGAAATGTTTTCCGGCACTAGTGACATGAACGTCGATATTCTCCACAGGCTGAAGGAGAGCGCCGCCTACTGGCGGCAATTCATTCCGGAGGATGGGCTTCGCCTGAGCGAGCTTCTCAATCGACTGGACAAGGACGACGGTGTCCATGATGCGCATTGAACAGTGTCGGTTCACTCGCTAATCTTACGCCATGGCGCAAACGCTTCTCTGGTATGATCTGGAAACCTTTGGAATCCACCCGGCCTGGGACCGAATCGGTCAGTTTGCAGCTCAACGAACGGACTACCACTTCGAACCGGTCGACGAGCCGATCTCCATCTATTGCCGGATGGGACCGGACTACGTTCCCGATCCCGATTCATGTCTTTTGACCGGACTCACTCCCCGGATTGTCGCGGAGCGGGGCCTGACCGAATCGGAGTTCGCCGCCCGAATTCATCGGGAGATGTCGGTGCCGGGCACCTGCGTAGTGGGTTTCAACACAATCCGCTTCGATGACGAGTTTGTCCGCAATCTGTTTTATCGAAATTTCTACGATCCCTACCGCCGTGAGTATGAAGACGGCAACACGCGGTGGGACGTCCTCGATCTGGTGCGCATGACTCACGACCTGCGCCCCGACGGCCTGGAGTGGGTATACGGCGACGACGGCAAGCCGGTCTTCCGGCTCGAGGAACTGGCAGCGGCGAATCGAATTGAACATGATCGCGCGCACGACGCCCTCTCGGATGTTCGTGCGACCATGGCGCTTGCCAGGTTGGTTCACGTGAAGCAGCCGCGGCTTTTCAGCTACCACTTCAAAATGCGAAAGAAGGAGGCAGTGCGCAGGCTCCTGAATCTGCAGTCGCCGCGCCCGATTGTGCACTCCTCCGGAATGTTCACTCGTGCCGGAGGACGCCCGGGGTTTTCGGCTTCGGTCGACGAGATCGGCAACTCTACCTCGGTTGTCTACCCGTTGAGCGTGCATCCTTCGCGTTCGAACGTGATCATTGTCTACGACCTGCGCTTTGATCCAAGTGACTGGATCGATCTGGAAGTCGCAGAAATTGCGCGGAGAACCTTCACAAAGAGCTCCATGCTCGGCGCAATCGAACGAGTGCATTTCAAGGGCATCCACCTCAATCGCAGCCCCGCGATCGCACCCATAAAAACTCTTACCGCTGAACGCGCCGGGCGTCTGGGGATCGATCTCGAAGAGTGTCTCGCACATGCGAAACTGCTTGCGAATCGGGATGGCCTTGTGCAGAAAGTGCGACAGGTTTACTCCACAACGATCGAGCCGTCTGCGGTTCCGCGGGACCCGGAGCTTCAACTCTACACGGGAGGGTTTTTCGGGGACGAAGACCGCGAAACATTTGAGCAGATTCACCATCTCGAGCCGATGGAATTGATCGCATCTGCGCCCCGATTTCTGGATTCACGGGGGTCCGAGCTGTTCCGCCGTTACCTCGCGCGCAACTTTCTCGACCTCCTTCAGGCGGGAGAGCAAAGTCGATGGATGAGTCACTGTGCGTCACGGTTGCTCGCTCCCGAGCTCGACGGCGTTCTCGATTATGGGAGATTCAGGCGAAAAGTGGAAAACTTGCTGGCGCGCACGGATACCCAGGCACACGACAAACCGATCCTTCGCGATCTGCTTGACTACGCGGTGGAAATCGACAGAGACGTGCTTCGCTACGGTCAAGATTGAACACAGATTCTTCTGCATTTTTGACGCAACGGTTTTCGGCATGCGCGTGTCTGCGGACAGGCCGACGCGTGTTGACGTGGGCGGCACCTGCCGCTACCTTGATGTTGTTTCGCCTGTGCGAAAGGGGATGAATGACGCACTTCAGGTTCAGTCTTGCGGTCTGCCTTGTGCAGGCGGTTTTCTTCACCGGGGTGTCGGTTGCCGCTGCCACCGAGATTCGAACTGCTGTCTCGTTCGGCGCCGATTGGACACTTGGGTCGGTCGAGTACGATCTCAAGAGCGAGAGTGGGGGAAACGGAGTCCAGAGCCGGCTCGATTTTCCGGTCGACGGTCTGTACCCGGCAATCACGGTGACCGTCGGCGGCTACGAGAACGGCCGGCCCGCCTGGTCCCTCGCCGCAACGGCAACTGGAAACATTCTCGGGCCCTACGGCGCGATGGTCGACCAGGACTGGAATCTTGTCGCAGGATATCCGCCGGTGCTCTACAGCTACACTGAATCTTCTTCGTCGCTGCGGGAGCTCCGCGGCAGACTGACCTACACCTCTTATCCATTTCATCCGCTTCCCGCGGACATCGGCCTCCGATTCGGCTATGAGTTCGAATCGTTGTACCAGAGGATGGACGGGGTTACCGGATGGCAATACCAGTACAACAACGGGACGAGCTCCTATGACCGCGTAACGTTCTCCATAACCGGGACGGTCGGGACCTACCAGCTCTATCTTCATACGCTGATCGCAGGGCTCGCGTATCGATTCGAGCTTCATCCGCAGCTGTCCTTCACGCTGACAGGCGATGGACTTGTGATCCTCGCATTCGATGACGATGACCATATCCTTAGAACCAAACGGTCGACCGCCTCGGCAGCTGGTGGAGGCTATCGCGTGGCAGCCGACCTGCGTTTCGCACCAGGCGCGGACCGGTCTTCACGCGGCTTCTCGGTGAATCTGGCGGGATCGATCGAAGGTTTCAGCCTGTTCGGCCTTCAGACCCAGACCTGGTACGGCAATGCCGACGCGTCGAATGGAGCCCCGCAGGGGACAGTCTATACCGGCATCTACCATCACATTTCAGGTTTCAGATGTCGGGTCGCTCTTTATGGTGAATACGCTTTTTAGTGAATTGGATGGAGGCCGGGAGAGTGCAGGCGCGGCCGGGAGAGTCCCGGCCCTTCGCCTGTTCGACATTACAACTTGAATAGAACCGCAACCCCAAGCATTCCGTAGGGATTACTGAACGCGTCGCTTAAACTCTGTTGGGTGAACTCGATCTTGCTGAGCCAGCTCAGCCCGAAGGAGACCTTTCCCAGAATTACATCGCCCGTCAGGCGCAGGTTTGCGCCGGCTCGGAACGCCTGGGTGGCGCCATTGCCGAACGCGAGGCCGAAATCGGGGCCTACGCCGATCGCAGCACGGAGAAATAGAATGCGGAGTCCGAGGCCGACATCGGTCATGAACTGCAGCTGATTAGGAAGCAGGTCGGTGCCCGGCTGGTACAATCCGACCACACCGCCCCACAAGAGGCCGGCCATCAGTCTCGCGTCGCCACCGATCGCGAAATCGGAAACAGACATTCCGCTCGGGCTCAGGTTTTTGACGCTCTGCGGCTGTATAACGCTTGCGTAGTAGGCAGTCGGCCCAACGTAGAAATCCAGGGAAAACAGGGCGAACGGCACGGCGAGCAACAGGAATCCAATAGCAAGTTTTTTCATCTTAATCCTCCGACAAGATCAAAGATATCACGGAACTACGGTAATCTCAGTTACTCAGTTTTTCGCTGAGGGTTTTGAGCGCTTTGCAGGCCCACTGCGGATCGCGCAGGAGGGCGCGGCCTACGCCGACGAGGTCCGCCTTGCCGGTTGCGACGAGGTTGTCTGCCGCCTGCGGCGTGGCAATTCCGCCGGTCACCATGACCGGTACCGGTACGGCGAGCTTGATCTTTTCCGAAAGCCCCGAAAAATAGCCTTCGCCCGTGAGCTCAGGAACGGAATAGCCGCGAAGTCCGCCTGAAACGTCGATCAAGTCCGCGCCGGCACCAACGCATGCCACCGCTGCCGCAACGCCGTCCTCGATCGTGGCGCCTCCTTTAATGAAGTCGGAGGCGCCGAGGCGGAGCAGTACCGGGAACATATCACCGACTGAGGCCCGCACTGTATGTATGATCTGCAGATGCAGCCGCATTCTTCCCTCGAGCGACCCGCCATATTCGTCGGTGCGTCGGTTTGAAAGCGGCGAGAAAAACTGAGACAGCAGGTACCCGTGTGCGGCGTGTATCTCCACGCCGTCGAACCCGGCGGCTTTCGCCCGTCGGCCGGCCTCTCCGAAGGCGAGGATCACCCGTGCGATGTCTACGGGATCGAGCACGCGCAATTTACCGACCGACGGATTCCCGAGTTTTTCGTAGAGTTCGGGTACCGACGAGGGGGCGACCGCCCGTTCGCCGGTGATTTCCGACGGCGCGAATGCTCCCGCATGGCTGATCTGCATGACAACCGCGCAGCCGTTGGCGTGAATGGTTTCGACGAGCTTTCGCAGAGACGGTATCACGTCATCACCGGCGACAGAGAGCTGACCGACGCTCGCGACACCGTTCGGTGTGACAGCACCGTGCTCGATGATGACGAGCCCAAGGCAACCGCCGCGTGATTTCTCATTGTAGTTCGAAAGCATCCCGTCGCTCACGGTGCCATCGGGCAGAGCGCTGCGGGTGGCCATCGGAGGCATGACTATCCGGTTCTTCAAACCCAGACCGCGTATGTCGAGAGGCAAAAGCAAGTGAGCCACCAAATCTCCTCCCAGCGTGCGTCGTTGCCTACAACATATCACACGTCAATCTCGATTACCGGACACCGGACACCGGGCAGCGGGCACCGACCGGTGCCGGACGTGCGCCCGTTCGCAGCAAATCATTCGATCGTCGACCAATCCTAATCTTGACATAGTAGCTCAAGTATAACGATCCTCTTTGCAGGGAGGTATCCATATGGGCGTCAATCTACGGAAGGTACTCGGGATCGCTGCCATTGCGGCGGCATCGATGGCGGTCCCTGCATTCGCGGACACCGATCCTTTCTCTCGGGGAAGGACGAACGTAAGCTTTAAGGCTGTCGACGGGACACAGCTGCACGGGTATCTCGCGCAGCCGCCCGGCGGCGGAAAGGCACCGGGGATTCTCATGATTCACGAATGGTGGGGCCTCAACAGCAACATCACCGCCCTCGCCGATGCTCTCGCGTCCGAGGGATTCATCGTTCTCGCTGCCGATGCCTTCCGCGGGAGTGTCGCCCGGACCGGGGAGGAGGCGATGCGGCAGGTGTCCGACACCCCTGCCGCGCAGATGGCGTCGGACCTGGATGACGCTCTCCAGTTCCTCGAAAAACAGCCCCGGGTCGATGCAGCAAAGGTGGCGGTTCAGGGATTCTGTTTCGGCGGAACCCAGGCGATGTACATGGGGACCCGGCGGCCCGACCTCTCTGCGGTCGCCATATTCTACGGCACCGGCCCCATCACGGATCCGGCGAAACTCGGCAGCATGAAGGAGGCCGGACCGGTACTCGGCATCTACGGCGCGCAGGACGGCAACATACCCGTATCTCAAGTGGAGGGATTCAAGAGAGCACTTGATGCACGGGGCGTTCAGAACACCATCGAGGTCTACCCCGGCGTCGGGCATGCGTTCGTGAAAAGCGACAATCTGCAAAACGGTGGGCAGGCGCAGAAGGCGTGGAATCAGCTTGTGGGATTTTTGAAATCGACTCTCAAATAGTGGCAGCGCGCCGGACACGACCCGGCGCCGGACAGGGGATTCCCGCCCGGCGCCTCGTTTCACAGGTGGCTCAGTCTCCGGATTTCGATTTCCCGGAACCGGTACCGTCCCTGGACTGCGTACGGGTCTGATCACGGGTCTGATCCTGAGTCTGATCGCCCGAATAGAGGCGAAGTCGGTCCTGGTCTTTCAACTGGACGGGTTCGCCGACTTTGATCTCTTTCCCGTTGGCAACCACTTCTCGCGCGAGGATTCGCGCCTGGGTCCGGGTTCCGTCACCCACGGATGAATCGACGACCATTCCGCGTACTCGAATCCGGTCCTGATTCCGAATCCCAAGTCCGGCAAGATCGCCCTGCGGCATAGCGACGGCGAACTGCTCGCCGCTCTCGGTCTGCAGCATGAGCTGCGACTGGGGACCGGGAGTGAACATCGCAGACCCTTCCAAGGTGCGCAGCTGTTCCGCATTTCCATTCGCGAACGCCGCAAGAGCGACGAATGCGAACATCGACAATACCATCACGCTCTTCTTCATAACTGACTCCTATTGGTGGTGTGTTACGCTCTCATATACCAGTCGCAGTCGGAGTCGGTTGTACTTTTTTTGCGGGTTCTTATGAAACGCGAGCCATGGATGCATCCGAATGCAGCAGGGTCGTTCTTCGACTGAGCAGGAGCAGGCTCAGGGATGAACAGAGCAGGATGGTGATTGTCATGGGAAGCGAACCACCGCCTGAGAAAACTTCGGCCAAGAGGCTGACCGCGCCGGTAGCAAGGGCTGCCGTTACCATCTGGACGCTCCCGAGAAGCGCCGACGCACTGCCGATATTTTCGCTGAATGGTTCGAGGGCAAGAGCCGTTGTGTCAGGATTCGCCATGCCCGCGCAGAACATAAAGGTGATAAGAAGCAGGTACATGACAGGAAGCGAAGCCGTGCCGGTTGCCACCGCTGCCGTGAGGCACAATCCCGCGCCCACCTGAACTCCAACGCAGAAACGGGCGATCCGCAGTGCGTCAAACCGCCTCAACGCAAGGCGGTTGATCTGGCTTCCCGCGATCAGCCCTGCCGCGTTGAGCGCGAACGCCCAGCCAAACTGAGTCTGGCTCAGTCCGAGAACCGTCATGAAGGTGTAGGGCGCCCCGGCGATATAGGCGAACATCCCGCCGGAGGCAAGGCCGCTCGCCACCGCGTACCTCCCGAATGTCGGTTTCCGGGCGACCTGATAGTATCGCTTCGCGATGTCCCCGATCCGGAGGGAAACACCCCGGTCGGCAGACTTGCTTTCCGGAAGGCCTATCCACACTACGACGGCGAGTGCGAACGAGAAGATCCCGAGAATAAGAAAAATGACGCGCCACCCGAAGTTGGAAGTGACGTATCCGCCAACGCTCGGAGCGAGAATCGGTGAGACGGCTATGACGAGTATGAGCGTTGAAAATATCGACGCGGACTCTCGAACCGGAAACAGATCGCGCACAACCGCCCGGCTTATGACCATTCCGACGCATGCGCCCAAAGCCATCACCAATCGAGCAAGGACGAGCCAGGTAATGCTGGGCGACAACAGACAGGCGAGCGTCGCAGCAAGATAAATTCCGAGTCCTGCCATGAGCGGAGGTTTTCGACCGAAACGGTCTGTCAACGGTCCATAGATGAGCTGTCCCAGGGAGATGCCGATGAAGTAGCTGGTCAAAGAATAGCCGACCGACGCCACCGAAGTGGACAGGTCCCGGGCGATCGCCGCGAAACCCGGAAGGTACATGTCGACCGAAAAGGGTCCGACCGCCGAGAGCGATCCGAGCAATATGATTACTTTCCGGCGTTCGCTCCCGGTCATAGGTGGATAGTTATACACCAAAAACCGGCTCCGCACAAATGAGATCCCGCGATCCAACGGCGCGTGGACGGACCTCTTGCTTTGATCACTGCGACACGCCAATATGGCCGTGGATCGAGAATAATGAAGACAACCATTTCCGCCGTCTCGGCCGAGCCCCGCTCGCCGATCATACAGAACACGGTCATACCCGTGCTCATCGCGATCAGCTTTTCGCACTTCCTCAACGACACGCTGCAATCGCTGATTCCGGCAACCTACCCGCTGCTCAAGACTTCCCTCCGGCTCACCTACACGCAGATAGGGCTCATCACGCTTACCTATCAGCTTATCGCCTCGCTCCTTCAACCGGTCGTCGGATATGTGACGGATCGCCGACCGCAGCCCTACTCGCTTGCCGTCGGCATGGGGTTCACTCTCGTCGGACTCGCGCTGTTGTCACTGGCCGGCACCTATCCAATGATTCTCTTTTCGGTGGCTCTTGTGGGGATGGGGTCCGCGGTGTTCCATCCCGAATCGTCCAGGGTCGCTCACATGGCGGCGGGAAAACACAGAGGTCTCGCGCAATCGGTATTCCAGGTCGGCGGAAATGCGGGCTCGTCACTAGGCCCGCTTCTCGCGGCCGTCATCATCACCGGGAAGGGACATTCGCAGATTGCCTGGTTCATACCTGTCGCGATGCTGGCTATCCTGGTGCTCTGGCGAGTCGGACGATGGTACGGGGAGAATTCCGGCCGAACGCATCACGCGACATCGATTTCCGGTAATTCGACGCAGGCGCATCTGCCGAAGAAAACGGTTGTCTTTTCCATCAGCATCCTGCTCGTACTGATTTTCTCCAAGTATTTCTATCTTGCAAGCATGACGAGTTATTTCACGTTCTATCTGATTTCGCGGTTCCAGCTCACAATTGCGGACGCGCAGGTGCACCTGTTCCTGTTTCTGCTAGCCGTCGCGGCCGGAACCGTGATCGGAGGGCCGATAGGAGATCGATTTGGCCGGAAGTACGTAATCTGGGGATCGATTCTTGGCGCGGCTCCCTTTGCGCTCGCGATGCCCTATGCGAATCTCATCTGGACGACCATATTAAGCCTTTTCATCGGGCTGATCCTCTCTTCGGCGTTTTCCGCAATTCTCGTATATGCACAGGAGCTCGTCCCGGGAAAAGTCGGAATGATCTCGGGATTTTTCTTCGGTTTTGCGTTTGGAATGGGCGGGATCGGATCTGCGGTTCTCGGCGTGATTGCCGATCAGACAAGCATCATCTACGTCTACAGGCTCTGCGCGTTTCTCCCGCTCATCGGCCTGTTCGCGGGATTTCTACCGAGTATCGAGGGGGAGGCGCGGCTGAAGTCGCCGAAGCCGGGGCATTAGTCTGACCTCCTTGCGGTCCGGCCCGCGATTCGGACAACGATGTGCGAGCCGGACCGAACAAGGAGCCGCTCGATTATGCTCAGACAGCGTTTGTCTGAGCCCGACCTTCCTGGCCTGCAGCACGGCAGATCCGGTGCGGCAAATCAGGCTGCAACCAGTATACCACGAATCCTGAAAACCACAAAAACCAGCCGCCCAGGTCGGAGTACGTGGAGTCTCCGGTGCCGCTATATTGTGTAGAGCCGCACCGGTTGCTCCCGGCCGCGCACTTCGCTTTCCCCAAGAAATCTCATGTCGGCGGAACTTCCCGCTGCGTCTCTGGTATCGCCGCTTATCAGCAGGCCCGTGTGGTATTTCTTGTTGAGGCCCTCGAGGCGTGATGCGAGGTTGACTGTGTCCCCAATCACCGTATAGTCCATTCGATCCGGGGAGCCGATGTTTCCCGCGATTACCGTACCGGTGTGGAGTGCAATCCCGATCGCAAGCGGCGGGCGTCCATCGGAGGCCCACTCCCGATTGAGCAGTTCGAGCTGCGACAGCATCTCGCCTGCTGCGGCAACAGCCCGCATGGCGTCACCTTCACGTGGCAACGGTGCTCCGAAGACCGCCATTATCGCATCGCCGATGAACTTGTCGATCATGCCGCCCTGTTTTGCGATCACCGCGGTCATTACCGAAAAATAACGATTGAGAACTTCGACCACCTCGGCAGGGTCGCGTTTTTCGGAAAACTGCGTGAAACTCCGAATGTCGGCAAACAACACCGTTGCCGTCGTTGCCTTTCCGCCGAGTGAAAGGTCGACATCCGACGACTCGACGATTTCTACGAGTTCCTTCGGCAGGAATCGAGCCAGCTTTTCCCGCCGCCAGAGAGCGCGAACGATACTGCGGATGTTTCGAGATATCCAGTAGGCAACCGCGCCGGAGGTCACCACAATGGGTGTGAGCCAGATACGCAGGATAGGTTGCCGCGAGTAGGCAAGCGTGAGGAAGATCGTCAGGCCCGCGCCGAGAAGCGTTCCGTAGATTACTGCGCTCCGACTCAGGCGCAGGGCATTGAGCATGACAAAGACTACGAAGAGCGCCACGCTGACGGAAATTATCGCCTCGACATTCACCCGCCCGGCGAATTGCGGACGCATCATCTCGGCAAAGTAGGCGAATATCAACGCATAGTCGACGGTGATGGTGAGATACTTCACCCAACCGTGATAAACCTTTCCGCGCGAGAAAATGTGCACGATTGCCAGATACACTGCAACGAACGCGATGATCCCGACGGCAAAAAGTTCGTACTGGCCCTGCGCCAGATGCTGGGTCACAGCCGTGTAGAGGTCGAGAAGCACGCCGGCGGCGACAATGCCGACACGAACCAGGTTGATCGAATGCTCGATCCGCATTTCGCGCTCTCTCAGAGTAGCAACCAGGTGTCGCTCGGACGGATGACCGGAAGAATTGACCGAATCTGATTTCATTAGTCAAATATAGTAGCTTCCGGATGATCTTCGAAGAGAAAAGTGAAGCATTGTTCTTTCCCCGCCTCCCTCTTCCGCGAGTTTTCCATTGACCACTTCTTGTCTCCGGTGTGAGACGGTATAATGTTGCTGCAATCCAGGGAGTCGCGCGTGGCCACACAAGAAACCTATGTCCCGACACTGAATCACGGTCTTCAGGTGTTTTTTTCGAGATTCGTGCGCGCGAGTCTGCGGAATCCCGCACAGGCGTTTTTTTTCGCGGCGACCGTAGTGCGCCAGGTGCTCGCGATGCGCCGGCGGGAGCGATTTGCACGGGCCGGTCTCGACGTTCCGCCGATCATAATCTTCAGCATCACCAATCGGTGCAACCTCCGCTGCAAAGGATGTTTTGCACAGGCGATCCGTACCGGTACTCCGGACGAGCTCAGCGCCGTGGAGCTGCGGCGTATCATCGACGAAGCGGACGATATCGGGGTATCGTTTGTGATCATTGCGGGCGGGGAGCCGTTGACCCGGCCTGAAATCGTTGACATTGTCGGCGCCTTCCCGCGGATCATATTTCTTCTGGTAACAAACGGGCTGCTGCTGGATGCCTCCCTCATCGCCCGACTCAAAAAGCAGCCCAACACAATTCCTGTGCTCAGCATTGAAGGGAACGAGGCGGAAACCGATGATCGGCGTGGGAAGGGTGTGCATGAACGGCTGCGAAAACGGATGAGCGAGCTTCGGCATGCCGGCGTTTTTTTCAGTCTTTCATTCACGGTAAACCGTATGAACTTTGACACCGTCACCGACTCTGCGTTCATCGAAGACGCGATCACCGCGGGCTGCGGTTTCTTTCTGTTTCTCGAGTACACGCCGATACGGGCGGGAACAGAAGAGTGGGTTATAACAGAAACGCAACGGCGACAAATGGGCGATATTGTCGCTCGATTCCGCCGCAGATTCCGGGCGGTATTCATTGCCGTCCCGTGGGACGAAACGGATGTCGGTGGCTGCCTCGCGGCCGGGCGCGGATTCGTGCACATCAGCCCGGAGGGTAACCTCGAGGCTTGTCCGCTCGCCCCGTTCTCCGACAGGAGTCTCAGGGAACTCCCACTGCGGCAGGCGCTCAAATCGCCCCTGCTTGCCCTGCTTCGGGAAAACCATGACACCTTCGACGATACCGAAGGCGGCTGCAGCCTTTGGAAGGAGCGAGAGCGCATCTCGGAAATGGCGGCTGCGCAGCGGGGCGCCAAACGGTGAAGGTGCTTCTGACCGGCTGCTTTGGAAACATCGGGTCTCACACGATACCTGCACTTCTCGATCAGGGACACACGGTTCGCTGTTTCGATCTGCCTCGTGTGCCGCATCGCAGGCTCCTGAAAGGGATTTCCCAAAACCACGGGGATAGTGTGTCGGCACGCCTCGAGCTGACTCCGGGAGACGTCCGCGAGATCGCAGACGTCGAGCGCGCGGTCGAAGGAGTGGACGCGGTCATTCACCTTGCTGCGGTTATTCCTCCTGTCTGCAATGAAGAGCCGCAGCAGTCACGAAGAGTCAATGTCGAGGGCACCCGGAATATCATTTCCGCCTGCAAGCGGCAGTCGCAGCCGCCGCGACTTCTGTTCGCCTCCAGTTTCGACGTTTTCGGCAACACGCAATCTCAGAATCCTCCGCGGACCACGGCTGACCCGGTGCGCGTTTCTGACCCCTACACCGAGCACAAGATCGTGTGCGAGTCGCTCGTGCGCGAATCGAACCTTACCTGGTGCATTTTTCGTTTTTCGGATGTGCCGGTCCTTGGCCTGCGGGCGCCGCATCCGATTATGTTCGAAATTGGTCTCCATAATCGCATCGAAGCCCTGCATGCGGATGATGCAGGTTTCGCGCTGGCCCAGGCACTGACCGTCGAGGAGGCGTGGGGCCGCACGCTGCTCGTCGGAGGCGGCCCGTCCTGTCAGCTCACTTATCGGAGCTATCTCGAACGATTGCTCGACGCGATGGGTGTCGGCATGCTTTCCGAACAGGCCTTCTGTCCGCGTGACTACGTCACCGACTGGATTGATTCGCGCGATGCGCAGCGCCTGTTCCACTATCAGAGACACACATTCGATACGATCGCTGCAGACATTGCTTCGTTTCTCGGGTGGCGGCGACTGTTCGTCCCACTTGTTCGCCCGTTCGTGCGCAGCAGAATCGAACGGATGTCTCCCTACATCCGGGGCAGGGGCGCCGGGTACGGTTGCGTTGACGGCGGTACGGGGTGAGTCTATAATCGGGCCACGCGGGCGACCCATTGTCCCGCTGAAAACGGGGGTGAAGGATGAAATTTCGGAATGTGATAGTCCCGATCGCAATTGTCGCAGTTCTTGTTTCTGCGGCGCTGGTCGGATGCAGCGGGAAAGCCGCAGGACCAAAAACGGACAAGGTCGTTTACCTGATAAACGGCGCGCTCGGGGACAATGCGTTCTACGATTCGGGGGAGGCGGGAATCCAGAACGTGGCAAAACAGTACAAGGTGGAAACGCGTACGATCGAGTGCAATTTTGATGCTGGAAAGTATCAACCGGCGCTCCAGGCCGCGGTCAACTACGCGGATGTCATCTTCGTCATTTCCTACGGGTTCGAAGA
>DATKUF010000081.1:0-4893 GCA_035530755.1 Spirochaetia bacterium
AGTGATTGAACCGGCCCACCGGACATGAAGCGGTCGAAGAGCAGCCTTTCGTGCGCAGCATGCTGATCGACCACAAGAAGCCGATCGTCGATTTCAGCCACCAGAAACAGCCCCATGATCTGACCAAGGTAGCGGACCGCGGTTTTCTCGCCCGGATCCAGACGATTCTTGAGATCGAAACCGACGGAGTTATGCCCGGAAGGGGAAGGAAGGACTCCGCCTGCCGGTTGAGCGTTACGCACGGCTGTTTTGTCCCCGCCTGTCCTGACCGGCCGGTCGGCTGCAAAACCATCGAGCAGAGTACTGGCGGATTGAAATCCGGAGACGGCGATTCGTTTCGCGTTTGCCGCAAGGAACGAGCCGAGCACCTCGACGATGCGATGATGGATTTCCGCCGCGTTGCGGAATCGCGCTTCTCTTTTTGCCGGGTGGATGTTGAAATCCACCAGTCGCGGATCAACGTTGATAAAGAGAAAGGCAATCGGGTACCGGCCACCCGGAAGGTATCCGGCGAAGGCATACTCGACGGCTTGAACGAAGGCGAAATCCCAGATACGCCGTCTGTTCACGAAGATCTGGATGAACTTTCGATCCGTCCGGAACAGGTCCGGAGTTTCGAGCACGGCATTAAAGCTGAATCCAGGTCCCGATCCGGAGACGGTCTTCAGGAACGCCTGCTCCACGACATTCGGGAAGACCTGAAGGATGCGGCGTTCGAGTTCCCGCGGCGTCGGTCCCTCGTCGAATCCGGCATTGTGGACAGCGGGTCCCCGCGCGGAGGGAAAGAATGCCTTCAACGAACCTTCGGTGAAGTACCGGAAGCCGGTCCCGGGAAAGGCAAGTGCGCGGTCCAGGATCACGAGCCGGCACATCGCCGATTCTGCGCCTGCGGTTCGCAGAAATTTCCGCCTCGCCGGCAACGAGTAGAAAAGTTCCCCGACATCGACGCTCGTGCCTTTCGGACCGCGCCACGGCTGGAGAGCAATGCGGGTCCCCCCGTGAACAACCAGTCTTCCGGCCGGGTTCCCATCAGAAGGAGTGCTTACGATTTCCAACCGCGCGACCGTCGCGATGCTCGACAATGCTTCGCCACGGAAGCCGAGGGAGCGGGTGGTCGCGAGGTCTTCTTCGGTTTCGATTTTCGACGTTGCATGAGGGAGCCAGCACAGCTCCAGATCCGCGATGCCCATCCCCGCTCCGTCGTCAACGACCCGGATCTGCTGCATCCCGCCTTTCGAGAGATGAATCTGGATCTCACCGGCACCCGCGTCAAGAGCGTTGTCGAGAAGCTCGCGGACGACCGAATGCGGTCGTTCGACGACTTCCCCTGCGGCAATCTTTCGTGCAACCTCGTCCCGCAGAACGTGGATGTGACCCGTCGGTGAGCTGCGATGTTCTCCCATCAGGGAACTAGAGTACTAGAACCCTATCCGCGTTTCAATGGTAACCGAGGGGCTGAACATCGGATTCCCGCTGGTATCGTAGACAACATTGCCCGCGCTGTCGTGTCGAACCGTCGTGGTGACTCTCATCATCAGGTCGAGCGGCGGCGCAATCGGATAGACAATCTCACCGACAACTGCCGTGTTTGCGTCGAAGAGGCTCAACTTTCCGTAGCTCGTCGATTTTCCGAGCAGCGTCGGGACGAACTTCGTCCGTTCATACGAAATGGAACCGTATATCCCGAGCGGCAATTTCTTTTTGTGCACCGCAAGCATCAGTTTCAGGTAGTCATCCTCGCCGTACTGGAGATTTCCCGCAGCATCCCACGTCCAGGGCCAGAAGTATCCGGCCTGAAAATCGATGGCGCTGAACAGCGTGAAACCGGCTTCGCCATAGATCCCCATCGTCACCTGGTTGTACGTGCTGTCGGTCGGGTTTTCCAGGTAGGTCATGACATCGGCGGCGTATTGACCGCGAAGCCGCTCGTAGACCGTATCAAAGAAGTCCGGGTGTATGACACCGTTGTAGATCCGATATTCCAAGCGGTAGTTGAGCGCCAGGACATTGCCCAGTACCCCGGTCGAGGCGGCATAATTGCGAAGGGAGTGCTTTCCGGCAGGATCGACGTATAGAACTGCATCGCTATGGAGTCCGGTGGAAAGACCCGCGACGCTGTTACGCAGATAGGGAAAGAGACCGGCAACGTCCGCGAACAGAATCGCAGAGAGCCGATCGGATTCGGCCAGCGGAAAATCAAGGTCTGCGCCTATCGTGAGGAAGAGCGGATTTGCAGTTACCGCGTCCGCGTAAGCCTGCGCGACAGACGGAGAAGTTCCTGCGGGCAGGGTCGGTACCTCCGATGCGGGAGAGAGGTCGGTCACTGCACTCAGCCCGAGAGCGAGCGGGAAAGACTTTCCGAGTGGCCGCATGTAGAATCTGCCGCCGAAAATTTCCGGGTTCGCCAGATCGTTTACCACAGTTTCGAATCCCACGGATTTGAAATCGAGTCCGAGATTCAGACCGGTGCGCCGAACCGCCGGAAAATCTGCATTGTTGGCGAAGTTGCGCACGAGCAGACCGTGTCCCAGGGTCATGTCGTTGAGATTCCCGATCTTGAAAAAGAACGGGTCCCGTTGGTTGCCCCATTCAACGTAGTTTATCTTCAGCATCAAATCCGTGAGGAAGTCCTGGGCGCCGGCAATGAAAGTAGATTGATCGGATCCGAAACTCCACTCGTTGTTCCCGTTGGGACGATACCAGTCGGCAGGGTCGAGTACATTTGACGAGTAGATGATCGGCAGGTAGAGAGCCGCCTTCAACTTGCCGATCTGGAAATGCGGGCCAAGCACGAGTTTCGAGTAGGTGACCCCGTCGATAGTGACGCCGCCGATCTCGAGGCTCAGGAAATTGGCCAGAAACGACGATCCGCCGCCGGATTTGGGCGGAGCAGGAGTCTCGGCTTTCTGTGGCGTTTCGGGCGGAGCATTCTCGGTCGGGGCGGTGGGTTGTGCAATCTGTTGTCCCGGGACCTGCCCTGGATCGAGCTTGGTAAAACTGAGATTCTTAAAAAGATCAGCGATCTGCTGGCCCGACAGGCTGACCGCCTGGAATGTCGGCGCGAGCGCGTCCGCGAACTGGCCCGAGCCAACCTGGACAGTCTGTCCGCCGGTCTTTGTAAACTCGACAAGCCCCTCTTTCACGAACAGCTGATCGGCCTTTCCCGGTATGACGAGCATTCCGAAATCAGTTCCGCGAATCCCTCCAACGGCTGCATTTGTTCGGAACTCGTAGCTCGTGCCGGCGACCCTGGCTACGACTGCATGCAGAGTTCCCGACTGCAGGGTAAAACCGTTGATCCGGCCCGGGCCAACTCCCGCAACTGAATCGACGGTAAAAGCGGTATAGGGTGCAAGCTTGATAATGGTCCCGTTCGGATCGAGGCGGAGCTCCGCAGTGGAACTTCGCGTGCTGACCTGGTCTCCCGGCGTAAGCTGCATCCCCAGATTGACAAACTGGTAGGCCATACCGTCTTTGTTCGTGACGGTGATCTGATCTGCGTTATCGAAGTAGTCGAGCGTCATGACAGGAGCTTTCTGGGCATATGCGGCTACTGCTCCGGAGAGGAGGAGCAGGATAAGCGCTATGGCCGTCGGTGATGCGGGACGTGCACGCTTCATAGGGATCCTCCGATGGTCAGAATAGAGTAATTGTGGTTTCCAGTCGGGACGTCACCGTCCACGGCTGCCCGGGTGTCGTATTGTGCTTCAAATCGTAGACAAGCGATATTACGGCGGGCCCGGTCTTGTAGTCGATCCTCGCGCCGATGACAGCGTTATCCGCGCTGACCAGCGAGTTCCAGCTGTCGATCGAGAACTTGTCGTAGGTGGCCGAAACGGCAAACCCGGGAATGATTCCCTGAGCCAGCGTGAGAACCGCCCTCAAATGCGGATACGCAAAGGTCGCGGCGACCGAGTTCGAAAAGTCGGCGTTGAACGCGCCGTCCATGCTGGCAATGAATGACAGTTTGTCGTCGAGAATCGAAAGACCGATGCTTCCGAGCCAACCGGTGTAGGCCGGCATATTCACCGGCGAGAGGCTTCCGTCAACATAGTTTTTTCCCGTGTAGATCGAATACTTCTGCACCCGGTACAGATCGTAGGTCGAATCGAAGTAGTCGGGGATGAAGTTTTCACCGACGAAACGCATCTGCGCGCCATAGGTGATGATGCCGAAAAACCGACCGCCTGCACCTACCATCTCGCCCTGACCGCGTTTCTGTTGGACGAAATCGCCGTAGAGCGCGAGACTCACGACCGGGTTTGTCAGTATCGGCAGCCGTGTGTCCAGGCCCCAAATGAACACCTGCGCGTTGGAGGGCGCGGTCAGGCTTCCGGTTTGCGTGTTATAGAGGCTTTGTGGATCCCGTTCCGCGAAGTAGAAGGGATTGCGGTCGACCACCACCGATGAGCCAATCTGCAAATTCTGGATTACCGGAACGCTCAATCCCTTCAGGGGACGAATATAGAAGCGCCCGCCGAGCAGATCCCACGCAGCAAGGTTCGCGGCGAACGTCTCGATGCCGACATAGGGAAACCCGAAGAGCGCGCCATCCACGTCGAAGCTGAGGCCGAAGACCGGGCGTTGCGGAAGAAATTGAGTATTGGTATAACCGCCCATGATGAACCCGTTCCCGAGAATACCGTTGTCCACCTGGCCTAGCAGGATGTAGAGCGGAGCGCCCTTGTGGTCCCAGCGGACGTATCGGATCTTTGGAAGGTAGAGCTCGAGAAGGCTCATATTTGCATCCGGAACCCAGTCCTCTTTTCGCACCTCGAACTGGTTCTGGTCCGGCCCGGCGTTGAATCGGTAGTTCAGAGTCAGGTTGAGGCCAACGCCGAACTTTCCGAATGAGAGATCCGGTCGGAGACCGAGACTCTGATATCCGATAGT
>DATKUF010000082.1:0-17872 GCA_035530755.1 Spirochaetia bacterium
TGTATGCGAAAAGGCGATTTCTCTCCCAGGAACCGGTTCGCGGGTGCGCGCGAAACCTCTGGTTGAGGAGGTACGCGACTCCGCTTCGCGCAGAAGACCCGCGACTTCTCGCGAAGGTGCGGAGACTCGGGGCACGAGGAAAGATCGATGTTGCCCAGTTACGCACTCAGATGGGAATCTCCAAACTCCAATACCCGAAGCCCGAATATGTTCCTGCATATGCTCTTAGCTGAGTTTGATCACCAAGCTTCGAGACACTACACGTTCGATGCGTTTCCCTGCGGATTTTCCTTGCATTCCGCCCATAGCTTGATTAGGATTATGTTTAGTAACGCACACTGCACATTACGTGCAAATAATCTTATTAGGAGGAAGATATGAAACGAGGGCTTCTCCTGACGGGTCTTGTCCTGTTGCTCGCCAGCTTCGTCTTTCTTGGTAGCTGCTCCAAAAAGAGCGACAATGCTCCGGCGACCTCATCCGGCGCCAAAGTGGGCGGGACTACCTCTCTGATTGCCTCATGGCAGGGAAACGAGCAGGACGTGCTCACGCAGATGCTCAAGCCCTTTGAGGACAAGAGCGGTATTCAGGTCAACTACACCGGATCCCGCGACATGATGGCGATCGTGACCACCCGCGTCGCAGCCGGAAATCCTCCCGACCTGGTCGCATTTCCCAATCCGGCGCAGATGCAGGAACTGGCCACAAAGGGCAGCCTGAAACCGCTCGATGGTGTCCTCGACATGGCGACCATCAAAAGCCAGTACTCTTCAGGCTGGATCGACCGCGGAACGGTGAACGGCAAATTATACGGGATCTTCACGAAGGCCGCGGCAAAGGGATTCATCTGGTACGATGTGCAGTCCGGCCAGAGCGTAGGGCTTACCCCGAACAGCGTTCCCACCACCTGGCAAGGCCTCCTGGATCTGTCGAACAAGATTGCGCAGGGCGGAGCGACGCCGTGGGCAATCGGCGTGGAAAGTGGCGCGGCAAGCGGCTGGGTCGGCACCGACTGGCTCGAAAATATCTTCCTGAAGAAGTACGGGCCCGATGAGTACATGAAATGGTACAAGGGTGAGCTTCCATGGACCTCCGAGGAAGTGAAATCTGTGTGGCAGGAGTGGGGCAAGATCGTCGGAAATCAGAAGATGATCTACGGCGGACCGCAGTACGTGCTTTCAACGAACTTCGGCGACGGCTTCGCGCCGGTGTTCCAGACTCCGCCCAAGGCCTACCTGCATTTCCAGGCAACCTTCATCACGAGTTTCATCAACAAGCAGTTTCCGGACCTGAAGCCGATCACCAATTACAATTTCTTCCGCTTCCCGGAGATCGACCCGAAGTACGCGAAATCGATCGAAGCGTCGGGCGACGTGTATGCCATGTTCAACGAGACTCCGCAGTCGAAGGCGCTCATCAACTACGTTGCCACCCCGGATGCGCAGCAATATTGGATCACCACCGGCGCTATCTCGCCGAACAAGATGGTTCCAATGTCCGCCTACACCGATCCGATCACCAAACAGGCAGCCGAAATGATGAACCAGTCGGAAATCGTCGTTTTTGACGCATCCGATCTTATGCCCAACACGATGAACCAGGCGTTCTGGAGCGCAATCCTCGAGTTCATCAAGAACCCGGGTAACCTGGACAGCATTCTGCAGAAGCTCGACAATGTGCGCAAGGACGCTTACAAATAATCCTCACACCGCACATCTTTGGAGTTAGCAGATAGGAGGGACCCTCGCGGGGACGGCTGGTGCCGTTGCCCGCGGGGCATTTCCCCGCTCATCACTTCATCGGGGGGTGTTTCATGAATCTGCGCGTATTGCTGATCGCCGTGCTGTCGATCATTCTCGTACCCGCGGTGCTTGTCGCCTATTCGTGGATTGCCGAAAAGTTCGTCGGCGTAACCATAAGAGGCGCGCAAACGCGGGAGCAGGTGAGGTCCTATTTCTGGATAGCTCCGGCGTTCTTGCTTCTTGCGGTCTTTTTGGTCTATCCGGTGATCAGTACCATCATTACGAGCCTGTTGGGTCCACAGGGGCACAAGTTTGTCGCCTTCGGAAACTACGGCTATATCTTTTCCAATCCGGACATGCTGATCGTCCTCCGGAACAATCTTTTGTGGCTCGTCGTTTTCACTTTCCTTACAACAGCTATCGGACTTGCCATGGCCGTTCTCGCGGATCGCGTGCGCTATGAGAACGTGGTCAAGGCGATACTCTTCCTGCCGATGGCGATTTCCTACGTTGCCGCCGGTGTTATCTGGAAGTTCATGTATCAGTTTCAGCCCGCTGGAGCGACACAGACCGGCACGTTGAACGCACTCATCGTCTCAATCTTTCCCGGGTTCCAGCCGCAGGCGTGGCTGATCAATTCCCCGGGAAACACCTTTGCGCTTATCGCGGTTGGCGTCTGGATCTGGGCGGGATTCTGCATGGTCATAATCTCAGCATCGCTCAAAGGTATACCGAAAGATGTGCTCGACAGCGCGCGCATCGACGGCGCCACAGAAATGCAGCTCTTCTGGCGGATCACCGTGCCACTCATCTCGTCGACGCTGACCGTGGTTGTGACGACCATGATCATCAACGTGTTGAAGATTTTCGACATCGTCTACGTCATGACAAGCGGCAACTACAACACCGACGTGATTGCGAACAGTATGTATAAACAGATGTTCATCTTCCAGGACTACGGCAGAGCCGCGGCCACTGCGGTAATTCTTTTCCTCGCGGTGATTCCGGTTGTGGTGGTGAACATCCGGAAGTTCGTTACGCCGTCTTAACAGGGGGAGTCTATGAGCAGTACCTCGGCGCTTCTCGACCATGCTGAGCCGAAAAAGAAAAAACCGTCGTCCGCGATGGCGGGGGAACGACGCGGCATTTCGGGTTTTCTCGGCAAACTTCCGCTCAATCTGGTTCTGGTAGTCTTCTGTGTGATCTGGCTGGTACCTACGGTCGGTCTTCTGGTGAGCTCATTCCGACCTGCGACCGCGATATCCAACTCGGGATGGTGGCGGGCGTTCACGCCGCCGCTCGGATTCACGCTGGATAATTACATCCACGTGATCACTCAGCAGAACATGGGGACCGCGTTTCTGAACAGTATCGCCATCGCGGTGCCTGCGACGATTATGCCGATACTGATTGCGGCGTTCGCCGGATACACTCTCGCGTGGCTCAATTTCCCCGGCAAGACCGGAGTGTTCCTCGTCGTTGTCGGGCTGCTTGTGGTACCGATCCAGATGACGCTCATCCCGGTCCTGCGGCTGTTCAACTACTTCAAACTTACCGGCACCTATCCCGGAGTGTGGCTGGCCCACACCGCCTACGGAATGCCGTTCGCGGTCTACCTGCTTCGGAACTACATCGGAGATCTGCCTCGCTCCCTGTTCGAAGTAGCACGGATTGACGGCGCGGACAACTTCACCATATTCTACCGGCTCATCATTCCGCTCTCGGTTCCTGCAATCGCGTCGCTGTCGATTTTCCAGTTCATGTGGGCCTGGAACGACCTGCTGGTCGCATTGATCTACCTCGGCGGGTTTCCCAACGTGGCGCCGTTGACGGTCGCCATAAGCGGCCTGGTCAACTCGTACGGACAGGGTTGGCAGTACCTTACGGCTGCCGCGTTTGTGTCGATGGCGCTGCCGTTCGCAGTGTTCTTTTCGATGCAGCGCTACTTTGTCCGGGGCATTCTTGCAGGATCGGTCAAAGGGTAAATGGCAAAGGAGGATGAGGGTCGGCACCGTGGCGCGTCGGCATTCCTGCGAGAGGCTGGGACAAGGAGTTGAAAGATATGCAGCGGCGGCGAGTATCGTCCGCGGACGTCGCCCTGCGGGCCGGTGTTTCGCGGACGACAGTGTCCTTTGTACTCAACAATGCTCCAAGCAAGACCATATCCGAGGAGACCCGCCAGCGCGTACTCGAGGCGGCGGCCGAGCTGGGCTATGAGCCTGACATCAATGCTCGCCGTCTCGCGCTGCTGCGTGACAAAGCGGTTGGACTGTTCGTCTGTCAGTCGCAAAGCATTATTTCCGACAGTTACATCCTTCGGTTGATCGAAGGGATGAGCCAGGTCCTGAACCGGAAACGCTACAGTCTGGTTCTGCAGCCGTTGCGCGTGACCGAGTCCAACTACGTCGAAATCGTAGAGATTGACGAACTGGACGGGGTAGTGTTGCTGAATGCACACGAAGATGACGCCGGGATCGCGGAGCTGCAAAACGCACGGGTTCCGCTGGTTGTGATTGGAACGATGGCGGACCGACGTATTCACCAGGTCGACATCGACAACTGCGCGGCCGCGGAAGAGATGACCGGTCATCTGGCGGCGCTTCGCCACCGCCGAATCGCAATGATCGTTCACGCGCCGCTTGTGTTCCATGCGGCCACGGAGCGGCTTGCCGGATACCGCGCGGGCCTGAAAAAGGCGGGACTCTCCTATCACGAGAAGCTGGTCGCCGTCGCTGATTTCACCGAAGAGAGCGGACGGAACGCCATGGAAACACTGCTCGGAGGCAACACGCCTCCGACAGCGGTTTTCGCCGGTAACGACCTGATAGCGTATGGTGCCTACAAAGCGATACGGGACCGCGGTCTTTCGATACCGGAGGATATTTCGGTGGTTGGGTTTGACGATGATTATCCGTCGCGCTATCTTAATCCGCCGCTGACGACAATGAGTCTGCCGGCCGCCGGGCTCGGATCCATTGCGGCCGGCCTTGTCGCGCAGCTCATCGCAACGGTCGAGACGGAGGCGAAACAGTCTATCCTTCCGACCCGTATCGCGATCCGTGGGAGCACTCGTAGACTATAAGGCGCCGGACAGGCGGCGATAGTATTGCTGGAACAGGATAACGAAGTGAATCAACAGGAACCGGCCTCACTCGAGCCGCAGGGTTTTCTCGTGATGGAGGACAGGTACGATCCCGCCCGGGTTGCCGTCAACGAAACGCTGTTCACTCTGGCGAACGGATTCATCGGCATACGGGGCGCCTTCGATGAAGGACGCAGCTCGTTCCACCACGGGACCTATCTGAACGGGTTCTACGAGACCGAGCCGATCATTTACGGCGAGCACGCCTACGGCTTTGCGAGAAACAGGCAGCGGATGCTGAACGTCACCGAAGGAACGATGATTCAGCTCTACGTGGACGACGACCCTCTGGACCTCTCAGCCGGAGAAATCGTCCACTACCGGCGCTATCTCGACATGGAGGGCGGCTGCCTCTGCCGGGAACTCACGTGGCGTTCGCCGTCGGGGAAACTGGTCACCATCGAGAGCACGCGCCTGGTTTCGTTCGTGCGCGAGCACGTTGCTGCCATCCGCTGGACCTGCAGAATGCACGACGATGGTGCCACCCTGGCCGTCATTTCCGGCATTTACGGCAAGGTAAAACCGCAACTTGGTCATGAAGATCCGCGCGTGGGAATGGCTCTGCGCCAGAACGCGCTCATTCCAACCGGGAGAAAGATCGACCGCACCTACGGAAGCCTGCGGCACGTCACGCGCAACACGCGCTTCACGCTCCTGTGCACCATGGCAAATGAGCTTGCCACCGAGTCGCACTTCGGTGTCTTCCAGCACGCGACGCCTCAGGAGGTGAGCCACCGCTTCCAGATCAACGCGAACGCAAATTCCACCGTGACGCTTACCAAGTACCTTTGTTACTACAGCTCGATTGCATCCGTGCCGAAAAAGCTCTCGGTCCTTTCGATGCACGACATCACCGAGGCGCAGGCAGCCGGATTCGACCGCCTGTTGGCCGAACAGCACGCCTACCTCGCGGACTTCTGGCGTTCGAGCGACATACGGATCGACGGCGACCGGTCGATCCAGCAATCGGTTCGCTTCAACCTTTTTCACGTGCTGCAGGCGGCGGGCCGCAACAGCCGCACGAACATTGCCGCGAAGGGTTTGACCGGCGAGGGATACGAAGGACACTACTTCTGGGACACCGAGATTTATGCGGTCCCGACTCTCATCTACACAAATCCGTCCATTGCCCGTCACCTTCTGGAGTACCGGTACAATATTCTGGACAAGGCGCGGGAACGCGCGCGCGAGCTCGACCTTTCCGGCGCCCTCTTCCCGTGGCGGACGATCAACGGGGAGGAAGCATCCGCCTATTTCCCTGCCGGAACAGCGCAGTATCACATCGATGCCGACATCTTCTACGCGGTTCGCAAGTACGTGGATGTCTCGGGCGACACCGATTTCATGTTGCGCTGCGGCGCGGAAATCGGAATCGAGACCGCGCGGTTCTGGCTCGATCTGGGCGACTACATCCCCGGCAAAGGTTACTGTTTCAACGAGGTCACCGGACCGAACGAGTACACGGCCCTCGTGAACAACAACACCTATACCAACGTCATGGCGCGCGACAATCTCGAGCAGGCGGCCGAAGTGATGGAATGGATGAAGGAAACTCACCCGCAGGAGTACGAGCGGGTTTCGTCCAAGACACACTTCGACGAGCGCGAATTGCTCGACTGGAAGAACGCTGCAGCACGGGTCTACGTTGCGCACAATGATGAGCTGGGCCTTTATGCCCAGGACGACAGCTTCTTCGACAAGGCGGTATGGGATTTCGGGAACACCCCGCCGGACAGATATCCGCTTCTTCTCTACTACCATCCGCTCACGATCTACCGTTACCAGGTGCTCAAACAGCCGGACGTGGTGCTCGCGATGTTTCTCCAGAGCAATCGTTTCTCGCAGGACGAAAAACGGCGCAATTTCGACTACTATGACGCGATCACTACCGGGGACTCCTCGCTGTCACCCTGTATCCAGTCGATCGCTGCTGCAGAGGTCGGATACATCGACCTGGCCTACGAATATTTCATGAAAACAGCACGGATGGATCTGGACGACATAAACGGCAACGTAAAGGACGGTGTCCACACCGCTGCGATGGCGGGTACGTGGCTTTCGATCGTCTACGGTTTTGCCGGAATGCGCGACGTCGACGGGGCGCTGAGCTTTCACCCGCAGCTCCCGTCGCAATGGCAGCAAGTCTCTTTCCGCCTGCGCCTGCGCGGCTCGTTATTCGAAGTGCGTATATCCCACACCGAATCATGCTTCGAATTGCTCGAAGGAGGCGCCATTACGATCCGACTCAGAGACGAAGAGGTTCTGCTTGCGCCGAATACCCCCATCACCCGACCGAATGGACCTCGCCCGTTGAACGAACCCTCAGTCGCCGCTCCTCCGAAGAACCTTCGACAAAGACGGGGCTGATCTCATCGCCGGATTGAAGCGGCAACGCGGTCCGCGCGTCTTCATTCGGTGTGAGTCTGACAGTGAGCAGAGGCCTGCCGCGGTCCGGCTGCGCGAAGCCGAAGCTGTGTGCGATACACTTCGTATTCCTGATTGGCGGGGAGCTGTTTCTGCCTGTCGGCGTGGACGCGGTTCCGGGGATCGACTGGGAAGTTCCGAAAGAGGACGCGGAAGAGATCGGGGCTGAAGCTGCCGATTCGGAAGCAGATCCGATTTCCGACGAAATCCTGCAGCCGGGAACCGCCTCGCTGCTGTTTCGGGTGACGGGGGACACAGTGGTCGGCGGTGCCTCCGGGGAGCGGACGGCGGCCGGGTCGACGCCGGGCGCTTCCCGCACGATAGCGGGCCGCACGATAGAGGTCCGCAGAACAGCGTTCGAACAACGCGCAAGCTATCGGTCGGATCTGCTGGACGTGGCCTTGCTCACCGGCGCGCGGAAGACCTCGGGAGAACAGGAAACCGAATCTTACGCCGTGATCAGCGTTGCCACCGATTGGCTCAGCGCCGGGCGGTTCGCGCCGCCCTATCTGTTCCACGCGCTCGCCACCTCCTACACCGCATCTGCCGGCCTGGAGCGCATGAGTCCCGCTCCTCCGTTTCTGATTCCGTCGGACCTGCCCTCTTTCACGGCGAGCGCGCAGATCATGCACCGGCTCATCATTCACCCCTTCGGTGATCTTCTTGCCGTATGGGGCGGCTCCAACGCAACCGGGTGCCGCGAAGCTGCCGGTTTTCTGCGACTCCGCCCGACGGACGGTCTCACCGTCGAGGCCGTCGCTGCAGCGGCCGCCCCGGAGCGCGAACAATTCGCGGTCGACGACAGTGCCTGGTTTCCCGACTCGACCGTCGCTCCCAGGCTGCGCGCCGCAGGCGGGGCGCTGGGTGCGCGCCTGCTCACCCGACCGCTTCGGGTAAGCGGCGCCCTCTTCGCATCAGGCGGTCCCTTTGCCGATCCGGGAGCAGCGGCGGCGTTGCAGCTCGACGCGACGTTATCCCCGCTTGCTTTCCGGCTTCGAGCCGCTTCGGCATCGGACAGCTTCCGCCAGTTGGAAAGCGGCGCGCCGCGCTCGCTTTTTGCAGCTGACGGCCGGGCGGGTTGGGGTGACGAGGCAATGTTCGGTTTCGTGCTGACGGGTGCGCTCACGCTCGACCGACCCGCAGATGTCCCCGGTGCGCGGCCGGATTACGCGGACGACGGTCCGGTGTTTGCGCGTGCGCTGCGGCCCGGACCGGGTCGCCCGGGTCGGGAGCGGTGGGGCGCAGCCGTTCATGCCGGTCCGCAGTGGTTCAACCTGACATTTGGAGGAAGATTCGACACCGACTGGCCAAACCAATCGGAGGCCTGCCGGTCTGAGCGTGCTGAGGTGACGCTGAGGTCGTCCGGTTCCGGCCTGCTCGAAGTGGAGCTGCGGGCGCGGCTTCTGTTTCAGGCGGGGGTCTACGATCAGACAGAAGGCGTTGCCATGGTCGCCGCAGATTTCGGACGATTCGGGTTTCGGGCCGCATCCACCCTTTCCGCAGGCGCGGGCAGCGCCGCCGAGCTTACCCCGACGTTTTGTGCCTGCTACGACAACGGTTCATTCGCTCTGTCTGTCCAGTGCGATGTCACCCGGGGCATTCTGCTCGAGCCGCCGAGGGAACGGCAGCGGCGAGAACCGGTGTACATCGAGGGCGTTCCGCTTCGGATTACCATTTCAACGAGAATCAAGTAACACGGCAGATCTACGCGAGTGCCCAGTCACCGACGAGAACGATTTCGGGATCGAGGAGAAATCCGCGCGCGCGTCTGACCTCCTCCCGGATATGATCGATAACAGCCTTGATATCGGCCGCGGTGGCGGTCCCGGTATTTTGCACGATGTTGGCGTGGAGATCGGACACGCGCGCACCGCCGATTTGAAATCCTCGCAGCCCGAGCCCGTCGATGATCTGGCCGGACGGTGCACCGAAATCGCGGTTGTTCTTGAACACGGATCCAGCCGACGGGGCGGCAAAATGTCCCTTCATGTCGCGGTCGTGCTGCACCTCACGCATTTGTTGCCACAATTCGTCGGTCGATCCGGGAGTAAGGCGAAAACCGGCTTCCACGATCACGGTGCGCCGGCCCTGGAATGGCGAAACCTTGTAGGCGAAATCCGCTTCGCGGGGAATGTAGTGCTGAAACTCACCGGCCTCATCCACAAGGTCCACGTATGCGAGGATGTCGGCAATGCATGCGCCGTAGCATCGGGCGTTCATCCAGACGGCGCCACCGACGCTTCCCGGCATTGAGTAGATGAACGCCATTCCTGCGAGCCCCTGTTCGGCCGCCGCTGCGCTTGCGTCGCTGACCGGTAGCCCCGCGCCGACCCGGAAGAGCGTGGAACCGTCCGACTGCGTCTCAAAATGCTGCGCGCGAAATCCGCCGCTGTCCAGCACGATTCCGCGGATGCCGCGGTCCGAGACCAGTATGTTTGCCCCTCCGCCGAGAACAAAAACAGGGATCGCTGCCTCGCGGGCCGTTCGGATCAGCAAGACAACGTCGTCGACCCTCTCAGGGCGAACGTAAAAATCTGCCGGCCCGCCGACGCGGTAGGTCGTGTGGGCAGACATCGGCTCATTCATTCGAATAGTGCCTGAAATATTGATTCTTTTGCGGATTTCTCCTAATGTAGCATCCACGAACGTATCTTATCGGTTTTCTCGGCCATTATCCATAGGAGCTCTGTTTGCTGAAGCTGTTCAACTCGCTCGGGCGAACCGTACAGGACTTTGTTCCCCTCACCGAAGGCAGCGTGGGCATGTATACCTGCGGCCCCACGGTTTACAATTTCGCGCACATCGGGAACCTCCGTTCCTACCTGTTTGAAGACATTCTTCGCCGGACTCTCGAATACACTGGTTACCGCGTCTCGCACGTCATGAACATCACCGATGTCGGACATCTTTCCGACGACGCGGACGCGGGCGAGGACAAGATGCTGCGCAGTGCGCGCGAGAAGGGTATGTCCGTCTGGGAGATCGCGCAGTTCTACACGGATGCGTTTTTTCGCGACACCGGGCGCCTGAACATCGTGAGTCCGACCGTCGTGTGTCGGGCAACCGAGCACATCCCGGACATGATTCATATGATCGAACGAATCGAGGCAAACGGTTTCACATATCCCGCCGGCGGCAACCTCTATTTCGACATATCGCGATTTCCAAAGTACGGCGAGCTTGCGCTGCTCGACCGGGCGGAGCTGAAATCCGGTGCGCGCATCGAAATCGATGCCAACAAACGCAATCCGGAGGACTTCGTGCTCTGGTTCACCCGCTCCAAGTTCGGTCGCCAGGCTATGCTTTGGGAATCACCCTGGGGTGAAGGATACCCCGGGTGGCACATCGAGTGCTCCGCCATGAGTACCCGCTACCTCGGCGAGCAGTTCGACATCCATTGCGGCGGCGTCGACCACATCCCGGTCCATCACACAAACGAAATCGCCCAGACCGAAGCGGCAACCGGAAAAAAGTGGGTCAACTACTGGGTGCATGGCGAGTTCCTCGTCATGGACGACGGCAAGATGGCCAAATCGAAGGGCGGGTTCATTACCCTCGACTCACTTACCGGGCAGGGCTACGACCCGCTGGATTATCGATTTTTCAATCTGGGAGCTCACTACCGTACGCAGCTGCAATTCAGTTACGATAACCTTGCCGCTGCCAGAAACGGCCGGGAGCGCCTCGTCGAACGGGTTGCCGACATCCTCGGTGCGCTGTCCGATGATGAACTGGCTACGCTCTTACCGGGAGAGGTCGCGCCGGGCTCTGCGCCGCGTGCCGGTGCTGCAGGGAAGTATCTTGCCGAGTTCGACGAGCACATCTGTGAAGATCTGAACACGCCGCGCTGCCTTGCCGATATGTGGGGTCTGGTGAAAGACGAGACGCTGCCCCCCGCTGACGCGCTTCGCTGTCTTCTCCAGATGGATCGCATCCTGGGTTTGAAACTTCTGGAAACCGGCCGGAATCGGCTTACCGAACGCAAACCGGCCGGCCTCGAACCGGAAATCATGGAGCTCATAGGAAGACGTGAAGAGGCGCGTAGGAATCGGGATTTCCGGACTGCCGATCAGATTCGTGATATGTTGAGGCAGAAAGGCGTCGTAATCGAGGATCGACCGGACGGCACACGATGGAAGCTTGTGTGAGTCCGGTGTAACTTGCGCGGGATATTGTTGTTTTGAGTATGGATCGGCAGAAAAAACCCGGAGACGATTTCAAATCTGTCTATGAAACCGTCTTTCCGATAATCATTCGTATCGCCTACCGGATTACGAACGATCTGGACGTCGCCGAAGAGGTGTGCCAGGAAGCGTTTATACGGTATTATGAACGAGGCGACGCGATTCCCGACGCAGAACAGGCTAAATTCTGGTTGATCCGCGTTTGTAAGAACCTTTCATTGAATTATGAGAAGAGGAAAGGTCGTGAACGGAGGGCCTACGAACGAGTATTCCGCGAGCCAAAACGCACACAGGACACCGGGGAAACCCTGGTTCTGAAGGATGAGACTTCTGAGGCGGTACAACAGGCGCTGGCCGCGCTGCCCGAGAAACTTCGTATCGTGCTGGTATTGAAGGAGTACGCGAATTTGAGCTACAAGGAAATTGCTGCGGTTGTGGGAATCAGTGAAGGGAACGTGAAAGTTCGCGTTTTTCGCGCCCGTGAACGATTGGCCGATTTTCTGAAGGAAGGGGGAGCAAATGTCCCCTGAAAGAGAGTTTATTTCCGCGTTCCTCGATGGAGAAGTACCTTCGCCGTGGAAAGAGCGCCTCGAAACGACCATTGCCGAGGACCCGGAGTGCGGCCGGGCATATGCGGAGCACCTCCGTATACACCGCCTTCTGGGGGAGCTCCCGGAACCGGATTTCGCCACAGCACAGGCACGAGTCTGGCAGAAGCTGGCCGCCCGATCTCAAGAAGGATCACCGGAGGATCAGCGCCGCGTTGTGGCTCGGCCCGTTCCAGTATGGCGTCGCCGCGTGTCAATTCCTGTGCCCATGGCGTTGGTCGCCGCGGCGGTTGTCGTTCTCATGGGCGCGTTTACTTTGATTCGCTTCCTCAATGCAGCAGCCTCCCAGAGTGCCGGTGGGACCATGGCTCAAAGCGTCGACGGGCTGAACATCACGGTCAACGTCAAAGACGTCGAGCAGTTGCTTGACATTCTCAACGGGCAAAACAAGATTCGCGATGTGAAAATAGAGCTGCCCGAACCACACCAATTCAAGCTTATGGGTGAGCCGCTCCTGCTTCGCGCATCCGACGCTTCCGGAGGCCTTCGCTGATGGTACGTCCGTTAGCGCTCGGAATGATCATGTTTGCCGGTCTTTCCGCGTCCGCCCATGCGCTGGATGTCGAGCAGGCGTTGGCCCTTCTCATGGACAAAGCGCTTGCCGTGCATATCACTGCGCGCGTGACCGAGAACGGCGAACAGACAATCTGGAACATGGACCTGTCGGAGGTGACAATTTCCGGCCGGGCCGTTACCGTCAAGCTCAACGGGAGCAATCTCGTCGTGGTTGCCAACTTCACGCCCTACCGCGAAACGCCCAACAGCCTGCTTCTCGTGGCGCAGGGGCAGACGTGGATCACCTCACAGGTTGACAAGCAGGTGAAGTATGCGACCTCCTTCAGAAGCATGCCGATTGACATGGGGGAAAAGGTTCTTTTCTATCCGCTCGGGGTAAACCTCCAGACTGAAAAATACGGCAATATCAACATTGAGCTGGAAGTCCGTGTTGTCCCTTACTCGCAGACGAGTAGTTCGCAGACGAGTAGCTCCTCGGCGGCCAATTCGAAGTCAGGTGAATCTACGGCAAGCGGTACGACCGCAAACGGCGCAGGGCCAAACGGCAGAGCGCTCGAGAATTCAAAGAACGGCAAGAGCATCGCCAATCCCGGCAAAGAGTAGCTTCCATGAGCGATCGTCCCCCTTTTTTCCACACCGCGATCATACCTGTTGCCATACTGCTCATCCTCACGGGTGTGCTGTACGCGAGCGTGCGGATCAGCACGCAGGGTCCGGTCATCCAGTCCATTGTCCCGGCGGTGGCAAGTCCCGGCGATGAAATCACGATTTCGGGATCGCATTTCGGAAAGAGTCGCGACCGTGGGCACGTGAGTATCGCCGGAATCGTTCCTACGACATCGGGATACAAAGAGTGGACCGAACACCGCATCAGCGTCACCGTGCCGGACAAGGTGACCTCCGGACTCGTGTACGTAGTAACCGATAACGGACAGAGCGACGGGGTCTTGTTCACGAATCGGCAGAACATTCCGGCGGTCGTCTCCCAAAGCAGTATTCCGGGTCTCCCGCATATCGATTCGATCGATCCAGCGTCCGGGCCACCCGGAACGCTCATCACCATAATGGGGCGGAACTTCGGCATGAACCGGGGAACGGGGACGGTACGCTTCCCATGGGCAGCAGTCAACAGCGTCGACCCGGCGAGTCCGGCAACCGAACAGACTTCGATACCCGCACTGACAAGCGATTATGACTACGAAGGTTGGGCCGATCAGGAGATCAAGGTGCGGGTGCCAGACGGTGCCTCAACAGGCAACATTGCCGTGACAACCGAGAAAGGGTCGAGCAACCCGAGCTACTTCGAGCTTTCCCAGGTCGTGGGCACAAAGACTTTCCGCGACAAACGCTCCTACGCCGTCCACTACGGTGTCAACGTGACCGACGTCAAGCTATCAGGAGGCGGGACCGCCGGAAATTCACTCTATCTGTGGATTCCGCGCGTTCAGAGTCTGCCCGCGCAGCGCGATATCCAGCTTCTCACGAGAAATTTCGATCCGATGTTCGAAAATGTCGATGGGCTCTCTTTGTATCGACTCGACAACCTGCAGCACGGAAAGAGCTACTCGCTGTCACTCTCCTACA
Organism: Spirochaetia bacterium; assembly: GCA_035530755.1. Lineage (GTDB taxonomy): Bacteria > Spirochaetota > Spirochaetia > DSM-27196 > DATKUC01 > DATKUC01. The sequence goes on from DATKUF010000082.1 coordinate 14,201, forward strand.
TTTTCGACAGGTACGCGGTAGAAACCACCATCGCGCCCGCTCGAGTGCCGACAGACTACGACGAGAACAGTGAATTGTTCCTGACCTACACTGCTCCCTCCGACCGTATTCCCGCCACTTCGGAGGTAGTCCGGAATCTTGCGCGCTCCATTGTGGGGCGGAACAGCAATCCCTACCTTCGCGCGCGAAACGTCTACGACTATCTGCTGAAGACGCTCAGCTACGATCCGGGAATTGAAGACCCGATAGAGGCGATTACCCAGAAGAAGGGGAACGACATCGCGTACGCGACGCTCATGACCGCGATCCTGCGGAACGCCAATATTCCGGCGCGGGTCGTAGCGGGCCACGTCGTGGACGACAACCAGCAGGCCGTGCCGCACCAGTGGCTCGAGTTCTACATTGCAAACTTCGGATGGGTCCCGGTGGATCCGTCACTGCCCGACGGCGCACTCGAGGGACGGTTCACTTTGCCCGACGGCGCGGCAGACTACTACTTCGGAAACCTCGACGACCGTCACATTACCTTTTCGCGTGGATTGCTCGATGCAAAGCGGATGGATCCGAACGGCCACATCGCGAAGGGCGACCAGTCATTTGCCGTTCAAACATTCGCCGAGGAGACAACAGGCAGTCTTCAGTCCTACAAGAGCGTGTGGGACAAGCTCATCATAATCGGCGTCTACTGATATAATTATCGGATCTCATCACCGAAGGAGCATTCTCATGATAGCCGCGGAATTCAGAAACGGTGTCTACGGTATCGGTGTAAACGATCGCACAACCGATCTGTTCGAAGGACTCTGGCCGATAAGTCAGGAGGGGGTGACCTATAATTCCTACCTCATCAAAGACAAGAAGAACGTCCTCATCGATCTGACAAAAGAGTTCAAGTCCGACACGCTGATCGAGCAGGTGTCGCACATCGTCGACTTGAAGAAACTCGACTACGTAGTAGTCAACCACATGGAGCCTGATCACACCGGCGCCCTCAAGACGCTGATTCGAATGCAGCCGAATATTACCATCCTGTGCACACCGAAGGCGAAGCCGATGCTGCAGAACTACTACGGGATAAGCGCCAATGTGCAGGAAGTGGCCGACGGAGAAGATCTCGATCTCGGATCACGCACGATCAGGTTCTTCCACGCGCCATTTGTCCACTGGCCGGAAACCATGGTCACCTGGGATCCCTCGACAAACGTACTTTTCTCGTGTGACGCGTTCGGTGGCTATGGAGCGCTTCCCGGGGCCATCTTCGATGATGAATGCAACGATATCGAATTCTACGTGAGAGAATCGCTTCGCTACTACACCAACATCGTGGCGAAATTCTCAAAGCCCGTGCTTGACGCAATCGCGAAGTTGGCGCCTCTGCCGATCGAGGTAATCGCCCCTTCGCACGGACTTATCTGGAGAAAAAATCCGCGTCGCATTATCGAGCTCTATGAGAAATGGGCGCATTACGCAACGGGAGACCACGAGATTGGCGTCACCCTTCTCTACGGGTCGATGTACGGGAACACCGAGCTTATGATGAACTTCGTGGCCAAGGGTCTCGCTTCCGAGCACATTCCGGTCAACGTGTTTGACGTGGCGAGAACCCACACCAGCTACATTCTGCCGTCGCTTTGGGTAAACGCCGGAGTTATTATCGGTGCGCCCACCTACGAAGGCAGCCTCTACCCCGCAATGGTGCACAAGCTCGCCGAGGCGGGGATCAAACGGATCGTCAACAAGAAGGCCGCCTATTTCGGCAGCTGGGGCTGGAGCGGCGGCGCGGTCCGCGAAGTACGGCGACTTGTCGAACCGCTGAAGTGGGACCTGGTCGAGACTCTCGAATTCGCCGGTGGCCCCTCCGACGATGACCTGGATAACGCGGTGCAATTTGGCGCCCGTTTCGCGCGCTGCCTGAAAGGGTTGCCTGAATAGCCCGGCGGCGCGACGAGTCTCACTACAGATCGACAGGTCCGCGTTCATCGAGCGTCACGGCGGTCGTTGCCGTCGGGGACAGGTTGCCGTCGTCGCCGTCGTCGAACTCCTCGATCCGGATACTCCGGCTTGCTCCCAGCAGGTCTTCGGTCGATGTGAGGCCGTCGGTATCGAGCGTGAAGCCGGAAAGGATGCTGGTGAGCTCATCCATCCGTTCCCGGCTCTCGCCCGTTTTTTCGCTCATGTCGACGAGTGAGTGTAGTATCTCCTTGACCCCGTGATCTATCTCATCCATCCCGCCTACCGCGCCGGCTGAGATTTCGCGTACTTCCTGCATCGCGGACTGAATGTCCCGGGCACGACTGTCCATCTCAACTGAACGCCGCTCGATACTCGTGGTGATCCCGGCGATCTCGCCGGTGGCGCGGAGAATCTCGCGGCTGCCCGTGGACAGTTCGTCCATGTTGCTCGAAATTTCGGTCATCGCACCGGCGAAATCCCGGACGTCCCGATTGACGTTCTCGTAGCTGCGGTAGCTCTCCTCGCTCGAGTCGAGCGCCTCCTTGATCTTGCCGGTGATCGACTTGAGCGAGCGGTCGATCCGGGAGGCGTTCTCGCTGGTCGACTCGGCGAGTTTGCGAATTTCCTCGGCCACAACCGCGAAGCCCTTGCCGGCCTCGCCGGCGTGGGCACTTTCGATTGCGGCGTTCATCGAGAGAAGGTTGGTCTGATCGGATACGCTGTTGATGATCTCGATGATCTCGAGAATATCGTCGATTTCCCGGGTAATGGACTTGATCAGGTCATTCGTCGCCCCAATCCTTTGTCCACCCAGCCGGATTACGTCGGTGAGCTCGTCGGAGCGATGTTTGCGATCGATCGACAACCGCGCTACGTTTTCCACGGACGCATTCATCTGTTCGACGGAGGTGGAAGTCTCATTCATAGAGGTGGACTGCCGGGTAATGTCCCGGGTGAGTTCGCTGATTTCGGCCGCGATTCGCGTGACGGCATCCGTTGTGGTCGCCACATTCTTATCCAGGCGCAGGAACTGCTCCTTTATCGACTCGATGTTCTTCGTAATCTGGTTGAGTGCCGCAGCCGATTCGGTCGATCCCGCCGATATTGTATCCTTCAGCTCATCCACCTTTACCGTTGCGCTGCGCACGGTTCCGAAGAAGGTCCACATCGCATCGAGCGTGCTATTAATGTAAGCCGAAAGTGTTCCGATTTCGTCTTTAGCGTGGTCCCGGGTGCGAACCGTCAGGTCTTTCTGTGCCACCCGGCGCATTACGCTCTCAATACCTCCGACGCGTCGTCCGAGATTCCTCCCGAATCGCAGCATGAACACAATGCTGCCGATAATCACGAGAAGGCTCACGCCGACGGCGACCGCGAGATTTCGCATGACCGCACTCCGGTTCTCGGCTTCGATTCTCGAAGCAAGATTGCCGAGGATATTGACTATGAACTCCGCACCGGACGATTGAGCCGAATCGGCTGCCGTCTCCAGTCCAAGAATGTCGAGAGCGAGCGACCCCAATTCGATCTTGTAATATCGGGCCGTTGAGGCCATGCGCATTACGCCGTTCTTGATGCCGATATTCGTTGTGTCGGCGTTCAGAATATTGTCGAGGGATCCGTTGACCTTCTGGAACTGTGGAACGATGAGATCCCATACTCTACCTGCCTTCTGCACATCTCCGCGAAGATCTGCGTCTACCAGTCCGAGCGCCGGAT